>JBBSIF010000061.1:0-14396 GCA_038232255.1 Propionibacteriales bacterium | reverse complement strand
GCTCATCGGCCCGGCCCGCGTAGACCCCGCCCAGCATCGGCTCGACAAGCCGGTCCCGCAGCTCGGTGCCGACCCGCCGCGACACCAGCGCTCCGACGCCGACGTCGCCGGACACGTCGATCCGGCGCAGAGCACGCTCCAGGCGGGCCCGCCGGACGCCCGAGCGACTCACGATGCCGGTCTCCGCCAGGCTCGCGAGATCCGCGGGGATCCCCATCACGGTCCGTGGCAGCCGCCGCACCGCTCCGCGGGTCCAGATGCCTGCGGAGGTGGTCACCGGATGCACGAGGCGCTCCCCGAGGCCGAGATCCCGGGCGAGCGCCACAGCCTCTGGCCGCCGGTTGAGCATCGCCTCCGCACCGAGGTCGACGGTCTGGCCCGCCACCTCGCCGAGGCGCAGCTTGCCGCCCGTCCGGGGCGCTGCCTCGAGCACCGTCACCCGCGCTCCCGGAAGACCCTGCAGCAGCTCCCGCGCCACCGTCAGTCCGGCGATGCCGGCTCCCACAACCACGATGTGCGGGAACCGCCGCAATCCGAGGTGCGCCGCCGAGGGAGCGACATCGGAAACCACCCTCGTAGTCTCCCAGGCGGCCGGCGGCACTGTGTCGGCGCACGGAACCACAGCGGCGCTCGCTGCGTCACACTCCCATGACCAGCACCTCGAGCCCCCTCCGCCGCTCACGCTCACGAGTCGTCCCCTGCGCAGTCGTCGCCACGGTCGCGGCGATCCTCACCGCCTCGGCCTGCGGGTTCGCCGACAACAACTCGAACTCGAACGGCACCAGCAGCGGAGCGCCGCTGCGCTCCTCGATGCAGGGAAGCGCCGCCGAGGGACCCGCCGGCGGCGCAGCGGGAAGCGGCTCCCTCGCATCCGGCTACGCGCAAGACAAGGGCGCTGGCCCCGCCGACGTGTCCGCGCTCAGCCTCGACAGGGCCCAGATCAAGAAGGCGCAGATCGGTCTGCGATCCGCCAAGGTCGCAAGCGTCGTTGCGGCGATCGAGACGATCGCCGCCTCGCAGGGCGGGTACGTCGACAGCGAGAACACGGCGACGGACAGCCACGGAGCGGCCGCATCATCGGCGATCACCCTGCGGGTGCCCGTCGACGCGTTTGCCGCCACGGTGGACCAGGTGGCACAGCTCGCAAGGCTGCAGAGCAAGAAGACCACCACGGTCGACGTCACCGGTCAGGTGGCCGACGTCGCCTCCCGGGTGTCCAGCGCGAAGGACTCGATAGCCCAGCTGCGGGTGCTGTTCAGCCACGCCACGAAGCTCGCCGACATCATCGCCCTCGAGTCGGAGCTGTCGTCCCGGGAGTCCGACCTGGAGGCGCTGGAGGCGCAGCAGCGGGTGCTGACCGCGCAGACCTCCCTTTCCACGATCGCCGTCTACGTGACCCGCGATCCGGCCCCGCCGCCTCCGTCGCCGGGCGACGACTCTGCCGGGTTCCTCGGCGGGCTCCGTCAGGGCTGGGATGCGCTGGGAACGGCCTTCCAGAGCACCGCGCACGCGCTCGGTGCGGTGCTTCCCATCGGCCTGACGCTCAGCGCGCTCGGCCTGCTGGCGTGGGCAGCGGTTCGCCGGCTCCCGCGTCGCCGGACCGGTACGAGTGGATGACCTCGACGAGCCGGGTGAGCACGTCCGGGTCGGTGCCCGGGAGCACGCCGTGTCCGAGGTTGAAGATGTGGCCCACGGCGCTCTCGCCGCGGCGGAGGATGTCGAGGGCCGCCGCCTCGAGAACGTCGGCCGGCGCGAACACCAGCGTCGGGTCGAGGTTGCCCTGCAGGGACTGACCCGGCTGCACCCGCCGTACGGCGTCGTCGAGCGGGACGCGCCAGTCGACGCCCATCACCTCGACCCCTGCCGTCGACATGTCCGCGAGCAGCTCGCCGGTCACCACACCGAAGTGGATCCGGGGAACGCCCAGGTCAGCCACTGCCTCGAAGACCGCCCGCGTGTGTGGCAGCACGAACCGACGGTAGTCCCCGGGTGAGAGACCGCCCGCCCACGAGTCGAAGAGCTGGACCGCCGAGGCGCCCGCCTCGACCTGCTGGCGCAGGAACGCCGCCGAGATGGTGGCGAGCCTGCTCAGCAGGGACTCGAAGACGAGCGGTTCGGAGCGCATCAGCGCTTTCGTGCGTGCCTGGTCCTTCGAGGGGCCGCCTTCCACGAGGTACGACGCCAGCGTGTACGGCGCCCCCGCGAACCCGATCAGTGGAGTGCTCCCCAGCTCGGCGGTGAGCGTGGAGACCGCCTCGTCGACGAAGCCGAGCCGCGTGGGGTCGGGCAGCGGCAGCGCTTCGACGCCTGCGGTGTCCCGCACCGGTGCGGCGACGACCGGGCCCACCCCGGGCACGATGTCGAGGTCCACCCCCAGCGCCTTGAGAGGGAGCACGATGTCGCTGAAGAGGATCGCCGCGTCGACGCCGTGGCGGCGCACCGGCTGCAAGGTGATCTCGACGACGAGGTCGGGCGTCATACAGGCGTCCAGCATCGCGACCCCCGCCCGCAGCGCCCGGTACTCGGGCAGGGAGCGACCCGCCTGACGCATGAACCACACCGGAACGCGGTCGGTCGTGAGGCCCCGCGCCGCCCGGACCAGCCTGCTGTCCGCGGGGTCGTCCGGCAGCTCGCTCATCGGCCGATCCTGCCACGGGCGCCTGCCCGCGCCGCCCGGCGCGTCGGGAAGCGGGCACCTGGCGGACGACATAGGCTCCTGGCATGGCCGCGCGCAACGATGTCGACGCGGCACCCGGTGAGTTCCGCAGAGCGCTCGAGCAGTTCAGGTCCGCGCAGCTGCGCCCCGAGGTCTTCGCCGAGGAGATGCCTGCGCCGCAGCGTATCGCGCCATTCTCTGCGGCTCTCAGCGCTGACCTGACCGTGGCGGGCGAGGAGGTTGGCGGTGGACGCCTGGTGCTCCTCTACGATCCTGCCGGCAACGACGCGTGGTTCGGCAACTTCCGCTGCGTGGCCTACGCCCGCGCCGACATCGACCCCGACATGGTGACCGACCCGCTGCTGGGAGCCGTGGGCTGGACCTGGCTGCTGGACGCCCTCGCTGCCCACGACGCCGACTTCGCGGCACCGAGCGGCACCGTCACCCGCGTCGCGTCCGAGAGCTTCGGGGGCATGTCCGACGAGCCGGGCTCCGCTCAGCTCGAGGTGCGGGCGTCCTGGTCCCCCATCGGCCCGCTCGGACCGCACGTCAAGGCGTGGGGTGACCTGTTGTGTACGGCGGCCGGGCTGCCTCCGGTGCCCGCGGGAGTCATCGCCTTGCCCAGCAGGCGCGGCCAACGCGGCCGATGACCTCCGGGTCTCGATGACCGAGAGCGCCGACGGTCTCGCTCCCTCCGACAGTGCGGACATCGGACCTCCCGCCGCTCCGCTCACTCTTCGCGACGGTCTTCCCAAGGTCGTCGCGACGCAGCGGGAGCTCGCCGAGAGCACTGCCGCGCTCCGCGCTGGCGGCGGTCCCGTTGCCGTCGATGCCGAGCGAGCGTCCGGCTACCGCTACTCCCAGCGCGCCTACCTGATCCAGCTGCGCCGCGCCGGCGCCGCCACCGTGCTCATCGACCCGGTGCCCTTCGGGGACGTCCCCAACGACGCCCTCGCTTCCCTGGGGGCGGCGCTGGCCGACCAGGAGTGGGTTCTGCACGCCGCGAGCCAGGACCTGGCCGGCCTCGCGGAGGTCGGCCTGGTCCCCACCCGGCTCTTCGACACCGAGCTCGCTGGCCGGCTGCTGAACTATCCGCGCGTCGGGTTGGCGGTGCTGGTCGAGGAGCTGCTGGGCTACTCCATGCGCAAGGAGCACAGCGCCGTGGACTGGTCGCGGCGCCCACTGCCGGAGTCCTGGCTGCGGTACGCCGCGCTGGACGTCGAGCTGCTCGTCGAGCTCAGGGACCGCCTTGCCGAGCAGCTGGACGCGGCCGGAAAGTCGGAGTGGGCGCGCCAGGAGTTCGCCGCCCGCGTCGAGGCGGCCCTGCCGGGCCCCCGAACGGACCCCTGGCGGCGGACGGCCGGCATCCACCGGGTCCGCGGCCGCCGGGGGCTCGCCATCGTGCGGGCGATGTGGCGGACGCGCGACGACCTCGCCCGGTCACGCGACCTCGCTCCCAGCAAGGTCCTGCGCGACGACGCTCTCGTGCAGGCCGCCCAGGCGGCGCCGGCCTCGCGACCCGCGTTACTGCGACTGGCGGGGTTCGCCAACCGGAGCGGACAGCGCTACGCCAAGGAGTTCCTCTCGGCGGTGCGCTCCGCGCTCGCGCTCACGGACGCCGAGCTGCCGACCGTGGCCATGCCGCTGGACGGACCACCACCGGCGCGCGCCTGGGCCGCGAAGCACCCCGCCGCGGCCGCCCGTCTCGTCGCGTGCCGCACCGTGGTCTCGGAGCTCGCGGTCGAGCTGGACCTCCCGCAGGAGAACCTGTTGAGTCCCGACGCCGTACGACGGCTCGCTTGGCCGCCCCCGCAGAGCCGTAGCGGCGACGAGGTGGCGCAGGCGCTCGCATCCTTCGGCGCCCGGCGGTGGCAGGTGGAGCTCACGGCAGGACCGCTGGCGGAGGCGCTGGCCGGTCTGGACTGACGTCGGGCCGTTGGGGCCGGCTCGATGGGGCCGCCTCAGTCGGGCCGCCTCAGTTGAGGATGAGCTTGGGCAGCGGCGCGTGATTCTTCACGGGATGGTTCGGCTCGTAGACGTGCCGGTGCACGAACACGCCGTTCACGCTGTGGTCGGTGGCACGCGCGTCCTGGTACGTCAGACCCAGCTTGGCGGAGCAGACCGGCCAGGCGCGCCACGACCAGTTGTTCGCCCGGAGGAGGACCTCACCGGTGGCCATCTGCTCGGCGGGTGTCGCGAGGTCGGCCCTCGGCGCGTAGCGCGTGCCTCCCATGGCGACCCAGGTGCTCTGGGAGAACTGCAGCCCCCCGTAGTAGCCGTTTCCGGTGTTGATGTGCCAGTTGCCCCCCGACTCGCATCCCGCAAGGCGGTTCCAGGTGGCGGTGGTGGCGGCTCCGGCGGGCCCCGACGACGTCAGGAGGGGGACGGCGACGGCGAGCACGGACACCGCACCGGCTCCCGCCGCGCGCAGCATGCGTCGCCTGCGCTGCCGGAATACGAGCGGGCGGGACTGCCGGGCTCCCTCGGTCATGACATCACCTCTCCGCGCCTGCGGAGTGAGCTGTCGGATTCGGACGGGAAAGGCGTCGCCCGGCCAGCATCGTCGGATGCCGGCTTCACCCCAAGGCGCCGTCGGCCGGAGCCGGCTGCGCCGCATTCACGGGTCCTCCGCTCCCACCCGACCAGGATCGGCTGCCTCGCCGGACGGGTGGGACTCGACGTACCCGGCGAAGCGTCCTCTCGGGACGAGAGGACTCCAGCACGCTAACCGACGCACTGCCGTGCGGCAAGGCTCGCGTCCTGACAAGAGAGGTCCGGGCGAACTGTCGGTGGGCGCTGGCAGGGTGAGATCGAGAAGTGGCGAGCGTCTCACCGAGCCGCGCAGAACTCGCTTGCGCGGACGACCGGGCACGCCGTAGCCTGACCGATGGAACGGAACGGTTTCGTTTCATCCTTATCCTGTAAGCCGGAAAGCGCGACGGAGGTGCACGAACATGACGATCCTCCCGCGTCGCTCTCGGGTCGCTGCTCCGAAGCCCGGGACGCACCAACCGCGGCCACGCGTCGAGGGAGACCGCGAGTCGGAGATCCTCGACGCTGCCCTCGCGCTCCTCGCGACATCCGGCTACGACCGGCTGACCATGGACGCGGTCGCTGCCGCGGCGAAGGCATCCAAAGCCACTCTCTACCGGCGATGGGACACCAAGGCGGAGCTCGTTCTCGATGCCCTCACGCGGGCGAAGGAGGCGCCGCGGATCGACCCGGTCGACACCGGCTCGCTGCGCGGCGACCTCATCGCGATGGCCTGCCACCACGGTGGCCTCAACGACGAAAAGGTGCTCGCCGTCATGGCCAGCGTCATCACCGCGCTGCATCACGACAAGGAGTTCGCCGACGGGTTCCACGAGCGCTTCCTGGCCGTGAAGCAGCAACAGTCGCGCGAGCTCTACGAACGGGCGCAGCGGCGGGGCGAGATCCCCCCCGGCGTCGACCTCGAGATGCTCACCCCAACCCTTGCCGCGGTCATCCTGCACCGCGCATTCGTGCTGCGGCTGCCGGTCGACGACGCCACCGTCGTGCGGATCGTCGACCAGATCGTCCTCCCCGCCGCCACCCGCGGCGCCCCCAGCTCAACGCATCCATTCCCTCCAGAACCGTAAGGACTCCCATGTCAACTGTCGACGAGACTTCGAGCGAGGAGAGCCAGGGTTCCCGACACCTGAACCTCGCCCTGGTCGTCATCTCGGTGGCTCAGCTCATGGTGGTGCTCGACGCCACCATCGTGAACATCGCCATCCCCTACATCCGACACGACCTGCACTTCAACCCGGCCAGCACCCAGTGGATCGTCACCGGCTACACGCTGGCGTTCGGTGGTCTGTTGCTGCTCGGCGGCCGCCTGGGTGACATCCTCGGCCGACGCAGGGTCTTCATGGCCGGCGTCGTGATCTTCGCCGTCGCGTCGCTCCTCGGCGGTCTGGCGCAGAGCCGGGAGCTCCTGCTGGGAGCTCGCGTCCTGCAGGGATTCGGGGCCGCTATCGCCAGCCCGACAGCCCTCGCCCTGATCACGACCACGTTCCCGCCCGGCAAGCCGCGCAACCGGGCCTTCGCCGTCTACGCGGCGATGTCCGGTGCCGGCGCGGCGGTGGGTCTCATCCTCGGTGGCTGGCTCACCGAGTACTCATGGCGCTGGACGTTCCTGATCAACGTGCCCATCGGCGTCCTCGCCGCCGTCGCCGCCCCGCTCGTGCTCGCCGAGAGCGCACGCCGCCGCACGGCGTTCGACGTCGGTGGAGCGCTCAGCGGGACGCTCGGCCTCGTGTCGATCGTCTACGGCCTGACCCATGCCGCGGAGCTCGTGACGAAGAACGCCGACAGGTCCTGGACGGATCCGGTCACGGTAACTGCCCTCGCGCTGGGGGTCGTCCTGCTCGGACTGTTCTTGACGATCGAGCGCCGGATCACGGAGCCGCTGATGCCCTTCCGCATCCTGGCTGACCGCACGCGCGCCACCAGCTTCGCTGTCATGCTGCTCATTCCCGCCGGAATGTTCGCGATGTTCTACTTCCTGAGCCAGGTCGTGCAGACCGTCCTGGGATACAGCTCGCTCAAGGCAGGGCTGGCGTTCCTTCCGTTCAGCTTCGGGATCGTCATCTCCGCGACGATCGCCTCCAACCTCATCAACCGCATCGACCCACGCTGGCTGGCAGGCGGCGGCTCGCTGCTGGCTGCGATCGGGATCTGGGGCTTCTCGCGGATCAGCTACAGCAGCGACGTCGCCAACCTGGCGGTCAACGCGTCCTACGTGAAGGACCTGCTCCCCTGGATCCTCGTGATGTCGTTCGGCATGGGCTTCGTCTTCGTCCCGCTGACGCTCACCGCGGTCCACGGCGTCGGTGAGCGCGATTCCGGCATCGGCTCGGGCGTGCTGAACGCGATGCAGCAGATCGGTGGCTCGCTGGGCCTGGCCGTGCTGAGCACGGTCGCCGTCACGGCGCTGCACAACAAGTCGAACGAGATCGCGGCGGCGGCGCAGGCGTCGGGCGCGAACCCGACTCCCGCCCAGCAGAAGATCTTCGGCAACCAGGTCTTCGACGTGTCGTTCACCCACGGCTCGACCGTGGCGTTCACGGTGGGCGCAGCCATGATCCTGCTCGGCGCCATCATCGTCTTCGCCTTCATGCGGGTGAGCCACGAGGAGCTCGGCACCGATGGCCCGGTGGGAGCGCCGGTCGACGCCTCGGTGCCGGCGCCGACGGGTTGACGTCGCCGAAGGGTTGACGTCGCCGACGAGGCCTGAGCCGACTCTTGGCTCAGGCCTCGTCGAGCGCCCGCTGCACCCGCTGAACGGAGACCGGTTGCGCAGTGCCCAGCTCCTGGGCCCACAGGCTGACGCGCAGCTCCTCGAGCATCCAGCCCACGCCGCGCAGTGCCGAAGAAGGCAGCTCACCCGGCGCGAGTGCCGCCAGTCGGTTCCGGTAGGCCTGCTGGACACCGGCGAGAGTGCCCATCAGCACGGCGTCGCGCCGGAGCTCGCCCGCGAGCCTGTCCAACCGCACCGACATCGCAGCGAAGTACCGCGGATAGTGCCGCACCGCGGCGAGGCCGGCGTCGGCGAGGAAACCCGGGTACACCAGCCTCGCGCGCTGCTCCAGCATGTCCGTCAGGGCAGGAAGCTGGTCGAGCTCGGCTCGGCCGCTGAGGCGACGCTGCACCTCGGAGCCGGCGACGAGCGCTCTGCGGGCTGCTTCGACGACCTGCCGCGTCCGCTCCCGACCGTCCTGTTCCAACCGCGCCACGAGCTCCTCGAAGCCGGACCGCCCCCACGGCAGCTCACCAGCGTCGTCCATCACGCTGTCGACCGCGCAAGCCCAGCAGTCCGCGAGAAGGTCGGCTGTGCTCGCATGCGGGCTCAGCCCCAGCGAGAGCCGCGCGGCGTTGTCCAGCTCTGACAGGACCTTCGGAGCCGGCGATGTCACGGCGAGCGACGCCAGCCGTCGCACCCCGGCGCGCATCGACGACGCCTGCGCGTCGGCGGTGGCGAGAACGCGCAAGGCCACGGAGCTCCCTTCGTCGACCAGCGCCGAGTAACCCACGACGCGATGCCCCGCCCGGACGGAGCTCAGCTCACGGGGCACCTCATCGAACTCCCAGCTGACCATGCCGGTTCGCTCGACGTCGTCGTGCACCGACGCCACTGACTGCGCAGCGACGCCGGCCAGGGAGCGACGGAGCTCGTCGAGGTCCTTGTCGCTGGCCAGCACCGCACCGTCGCTGCCGCGCACCCGGAAGGACGGGCGCAGATGCGCCGGCACGTTGTCGAGGTTCCACGCGTCGCGGGGCACCACCTCGCCGGTGGACCGCAGGAGATAACGCTCGAGCGCGACCAGCAATGTCTCGTCGCCCGGCGTCGTCGCCGCCAGGAACTCGCGCGCGAAGGTGGGCGCCGGCACGAATCGCACCCGCACCCGCTTGGGAAGCGACCTCAGCAGCGCAACGACGAGTTCCTGCCGCAGGCCGGGCACGGGCCAGGTGAACTCGTCCGCCGTGACGGCGGGCAGCGCCGCGACAGGAATGTCGACGGTCACGCCGTCGTCGGCGCTCCCGGGCTCGAAGGCGTACTCCAGGGGCAGCACGAGGTCGCCGTGCTGCCACTGCGTCGGGTAGTCGGCGAGCGAGACGTCGTCTGCGCTCTGGTGGACCAGCATCTGCGGCGTGAAGCTGAGCAGGCTCGGGCGCCGGCGCCGCTCACCTTTCCACCAGGAGTCGAAGTGCGCTGTCGACACCACGTCGGCGGGCACGCGCTCGTCGTAGAAGTCGAACAGCGTCTCCTCGTCGACCACGATGTCGCGGCGGCGGGCCCGATGCTCCAGCTCCGCGGCCTCCTCGAGCAGTGCCTGGTTCTCCGCGAAAAAGCGGTGGTGCGTCCGCCACTCGCCCTGCACCAGCGCGTGCCGGAGAAAGAGGTCGCGCGCCGTCTCCGGGTCGATCCGTCCGTAGTCGACCGGCCGGTCGGCGACGATCGGCACGCCGAAGAGCGTGACCTTCTCCAGCGCCATCACAGCGCCGCGCTTCTTCTCCCAGTGCGGCTCGCTGTAGGTGTGTTTCAGGAGGTGAGCGCCGAGCTCCTCGGCCCAGGCGGGGTCGAGCCGCGCGTTGACCCGGCCCCACAGCCGCGACGTCTCGACGAGCTCGGCGGCCATCACGAACTCCGGCGGCCTCTTGTGCAGCGCCGAGCCCGGGAAGATCGCGAAGCGCGTACCGCGGGCGCCGAGGTAGTCGCGCCGGTCCTTGTCCCGCAGCCCGATGTGCGACAGCAGCCCCGCGAGCAGCGCCTTGTGGATGTCTTCCGCCGGCGCCGGGGACGAGCCCACCGACAGCCCCAGCCGCTTGGCCACCTGCCGCAGCTGCGAGTCGAGGTCCTGCCACTCACGCACGCGCAGGTAGTTGAGGTACTCGCGCCGGCACATGCGCCTGAAGGCGCTCGAGCTCAGCTCCGCCTGCTGCTCCTTCAGGTACCGCCACAGGTTGAGGATGCCGGCGAAGTCCGAGGTCGGGTCCGCGAACCGACGGTGCAGCTGGTCGGCGAGCTCCTGCTCGTCGCTCGGCCGCTCCCGGGGGTCCTGCATCGAGAGGGCGGCTGTCACCACGATGACCTCGCGAAGGCTCCCGAGCCGGTCGGCCTCGACGAGCATGCGTCCGAGTCTCGGGTCGACCGGCAGCTGCGCAAGCTGCTTGCCCATCTTCGTCAACCGTGGCGTGCCGGTGCGACGACCGTCCGCCCGTCCCACCGTGACGGCGCCGATCTCGTCCAACAGCTGCAGGCCCGCCTGCACCGCCCGGGTGTCGGGTGGCTCGACGAACGGGAAGGCGGCGACGTCGCCGAGGTCGAGCGACGTCATCTGCAGGATGACGGCGGCGAGGTTGGTGCGCAGGATCTCGGGCTCCGTGAACTCGGGTCGCCCGAGGAAGTCCTCCTCGGCGTACAGCCGGATACAGATGCCGTCGGCCACCCGGCCGCACCGGCCGGCCCGCTGGTTCGCGCTGGCTCGGGAGATGGGCTCGATGGGCAGCCGCTGCACCTTCGTCCGGGTGCTGTAGCGCGAGATCCGGGCAAGGCCGGTGTCCACGACGTACCGGATGCCCGGAACGGTCAACGACGTCTCGGCGACGTTCGTCGCGAGCACGACCCGGCGTTGCGGATGAGCGGCGAAGACGCGGTGCTGCTCCGCGGCGGACAACCGGGCATACAGCGGGAGGACCTCCAGGCCGTCCCCGACGCGCTTGCTCTTCAGTTGTGCGAGGGCGTCCGCGGCGTCGCGGATCTCCCGCTCACCGGAGAGGAAGACGAGGATGTCCCCCGGTCCCTCCGTCATCAGCTCGCGCACCGCGTCCACGATGGCGGTGGGCTGGTCTTCAGCGGGCTCGCGGTAGCGGACTTCCACGGGGTAGGTGCGTCCGGAGACCTGGATCACCGGAGCGTCTCCGAAGTGCCGCGAGAACCGGTCTGAGTCGATCGTGGCCGAGGTGATGATCACCTTGAGGTCGGGCCGGTGCGGCAGCAGCTGCTTGAGATAGCCGAGGATGAAGTCGATGTTCAGGCTGCGCTCGTGCGCCTCGTCGATGAGAATCGTGTCGTAGCGGCGCAGGTTCCGGTCCCGCTGGATCTCCGCCAGCAGGATCCCGTCGGTCATGACCAAGACGTGCGTGTCGCTGGAGGACCGGTCGGTGAACCGCACCTTGTAGCCCACCACGTCGCCGAGCTCCGTGCCGAGCTCCTCTGCTATCCGCTCCGCCACGGTGCGCGCCGCGATACGGCGCGGCTGGGTGTGTCCGATGCCGGCGCCGGTCGAGCCCCTGCCGAGCTCGAGACAGATCTTCGGCAGCTGGGTGGTCTTGCCGCTGCCTGTCTCTCCGGCCACGATCACGACCTGGTTCCCGGTGATGGCCGCCGCGATGTCGTCGCGACGCTGGGACACCGGGAGGTCTGCGGGATAGCTGATCGTCCAGCGCGCTGGCTGCACCGGGGGCGCATCCCCGGCGAGAGTCGGTCCGCCGGGAGGATGCGCTGACATGGTGGGTCCCAGGATATGGAGTCCCGAGAGTGCGCCCAACGGGTTTGCCGGCGACGCTGCCTCTGGCGGGACAGCGGGCACCGGCAGGTCGCCGTACGATGGCCGCCATGCCACGCAGGGCGAGCATCGCCGCGCGAGTCCGCTCAGCGGTGGGCCGCGTGCGGGACGGGTCGGCGGGAGGCCGCGTGCGGGACGGCCCGGCGGGAGGCCGAGCTCGGGGGAGCACGGTCAGGGGTCGGAGCGCGACCGGGATCACGACGGCCGAGATCGAGTACGCACCGCACCGGGACGGGCACCCCGACCCAGGCGAGGTGGTGTGGACATGGGTCCCCTACGAGGAGGACTCCAGCCGCGGGAAGGACAGGCCGGTGCTCGTGATCGGCCGGCGGAGGACGTCCCTGCTCGCGCTGATGCTCACCAGCAAGGACCATGACCGTGACGCTGCTCAGGAGGCGCTCGCCGGTCGGCACTGGATGGACGTGGGTTCGGGAGGCTGGGACAGCGAGGGCAGGCCGAGCGAGGTGCGGCTGGACAGGCTGCTGATGATCGAGCCCTCGGCTGTCCGGCGTGAGGGCGCGAGCCTCGACGAGCGCGTCTTTCGGGCTGTGGTGGCTGCCGTGACTGGCTGACGTCGGCCGCGTCTGAGGGTCAGCCGACGTGTCCGCAGCTGAGGCAGATGCGCAGGTGAACCCACTCGAGCCCCTCCTCCAAGCACTCCTTGCACCCGCCGGGGGTTCCCGGCCGCACTGTCGTCGCAGCCGCGCCGAGATGCGAGCACGTCCTCAGCGTCTGGCGGGGCACCAGGTCCTCGTCCCGCTCGGCGAGGTTCAGCATCTCACCCAGCTGAAGCACGGTCTCTTCGACGTCGATGGCGCCGAGGGCCTCCGCCAGCACCTCGGAAGCGACCAGCCCCTCGTCGCGGATCCTGAGCAGCTTCGTGCGCTCGGCGTCGATCATCTGCGTGCGCAGCCGCGCGTGGGCCTGGCTGGGCGTCTCGTCGACCCCGCCGAGCCGCTCCCAGGCGGCGTCTCGGCGCTCCTGGGAGCGTCGGCGCAGCCGCTCCAGGACGTCGGGGCTGACGCCCGCGCCCCCGATCTCGTCGAGGCGCTCCAGGCCGGCGGCACTCACCTTCTCCTGCAAGGTGGCAAGCTGGAGTGCCTCAGCTGCGACATCCGGACCCCGCAGGCCAAGCCTCGTCAGCAGCAACGGCAAGGTGGCGCCCTGGAGCAGCAGGGTGGATCCCACGACCACGATCGCGATGAGGACCAGCACGGAGAGGTACGGCGTGTCCGTCGGCAGGACGAACGCGGCGGCCACCGTCACCACGCCGCGCATCCCCGCCCAGGAGATCCCTGCGGGCACCGACCACGGAAGCGGGTCGACCGTCGGCGACGATCGGCGGATCCGGGAGACCAGCACGGGCGGGTAGACCATCGGGAACACCCACAGGGGTCGCAGCGCCATCACGGTGAGCGGGACCGCGACGCAGACGAGGATCACCCGCCCGACGGGGAGCCTGCTCTCGGACGCGTCCGCGACGATCTGACGTGCCTGCAGGCCGATGGAGAAGAACACGGCGTTCTCGAGGAGGAACTCGATCGTTCTCCAATTCGTGCGCTCGAAGATCCGCGAGCTCGCCGACTGCAGCAGGTACGCCTTGTGGCTGAGGATCAGCCCGGCGACCACCACTGCCAGCACTCCGGAGACATGCAGCTCCTCGGCGACCAGGTAGGCGAGGAACGGGGTGACGAGGCTGACCGCGGTGTCGGTGATCTCGTCGGTGATGACCCGGCGGACTCGGCCGGTGACCACAGCGACGGCGAGTCCGACCGCCAGCCCCCCGGCGGCGGTGAGGAGGAAGCTCAGGCCGACTCCCCAGACGGACAACGTCGTGCTCGTGGCGGCGATCGCCGTACGCAGCCCCACCAGCGACGTGGCGTCGTTGAGCAGCGCCGCTCCCTCGAGGACCGTGACCATCCGGCGAGGCATGCCCACCCGACGGGCGACGGCCGTCGCCGCCACCGCGTCCGGCGGCGCCACGACAGCACCGACGGCGACGGCCACGGCGAACGGGACGGGAAGCAGCCACCAGATCATCAACGCCGTGACGAGGGTGGTGACGATCACCAGCACGATGTCGGGGGTGAGCCGGACGGGTGGCACTCCTGGCACGAAGGACGCGGCCAGACCGAGGACGGTGAGGCTCAACGGAGGCGGCAGCGGCACCCGCCGCGACAGCGCGCTTGCTGCTGTGACGACCGCCGCCAGCGCGACGATCCAGACCGCAGCATGCACAGAGCTAGTCCTTCATCTGCTGCAAGGACCTGAGCAACCTCAGCCGTCACACCAGCAACACCCGTTACGACGGATCCACAGCCGAATTCCCGGGAGTGTCGTGCACAACCTCCGCGGTAACGCCGGACCGGAGGGCCATCATGGCGCCATGAGTACACGAATGGGGAGCCCGCTGTCCGGACGCCTTGCCCCCGGTCTGGTGGTGGCCCTGGTGAAGATCGCCCTCATCGGCACCTGGTCCGGCCGGACCTTCCTCGACGACGACGCGGACCTCTCCGACATCGCCGACTTCACTCCGGTCGAGTCACTGCCGACGGCTGCCCTCGTTCGCTCCGGCGATCCGGCTGAGCCGGCGCCGCACTCCGTCGCGGCCTGACCCGCGGGAGGAGCGAGGGACATCTCGCTACTGG
>JBBSIF010000060.1:0-14472 GCA_038232255.1 Propionibacteriales bacterium | reverse complement strand
TACTACGAGCGCGTCGGCGACCACGCGGTGTCGATGGCGCGCCGCCTCGTCTTCATCGTCACCGGCGAGCACCCCGTCGCCGTCTGACCATCCGAGACTTCCCGCCCCACCATCCGAGACTTCCCGCCCCACCATCCGAGAGTTCCCGTCCCACCATCCGAGAGTTCTCGTCGAGGTCCGCTCAGGCCAGGCCACCCCGACTGGTGCCAGGTCGCTGGATAAGGTGCGGCCATGACAGCTGCGCCGTACCGGCTCGTCCTGCTGCGCCACGGGGAGAGCGAGTGGAACGCCGAGAACCGCTTCACCGGCTGGGTCGACGTGCCCCTGACCGACAAGGGTCGGGCGGAGGCGTTGCGTGGCGGCGCTCTGCTCGCCGAACGCGAGCTCCTGCCCGACGTGCTCCACACGTCGGTGCTGCGGCGCGCCATCTCCACCGCCCAGATCTGCCTCGACGCCATCGACCGCAACTGGATCCCGGTACGGCGCTCCTGGCGGCTCAACGAGCGGCACTACGGCGCCCTCCAGGGCAAAGACAAGAAGGAGACGCTTGCCGAGTTCGGCGAGCAGCAGTTCATGCTGTGGCGCCGCAGCTACGACACTCCGCCGCCTCCCCTCGACCCGAGCAGCGAGTTCAGCCAGAGCGGCGATCCGCGGTACGCCGACCTGCCGGCGGAGATCATGCCGCGCACCGAGTGCCTGGCAGACGTCCTCGCCCGGGTGCTTCCTTACTGGTACGACGTGATCGTGCCGGATCTCCGGCGGGGGCTCACCGTCCTGGTGACCGCTCACGGCAACTCAATGCGCGCACTGGTCAAGCACCTGGACTCCATGTCGGAGGAGGCGGTGGTCAACCTCAATATCCCCACGGGAATTCCCCTGCTCTACGACCTCGACGAGCAGATGCGGCCGCTGACGGCGGGAGGCGAGTACCTCGACCCGCAAGCCGCCGCCACCGCAATTGCCGCTGTCGCGAGCCAGGGCCGCTGACCGGGTCCGCGCACACCGACGGAAACGGTGCCTTCCAATCCCTGCCGCTCCCCACATCCGCGCAGAGCGATGGTCACCGTTGCAGCTCACACGTGTGCCGCTCCTGTGCCCTTGTCCACAGGCGCCGACAGGCGCTGCTCTCGCCACCCAGGGAAGGCGCCGGCAGCCTCGTCGCTATGCGCGGAAGTGGTGGTCAGCACGCCCAGCCGTTCCCCAGACCCGCACACTTCATCATTCGTCGGTGAGGAGGCGCCTCAGCAGGCGGCCGGCGGCGGGGTCGAAGGCTGACCGAGGCTCAGGACGGGGTTGCTGGTCGAGCCAGCCGCGGAAGGCCTCGAGGTTGCGGGTGGACTCGCCGCGCTTGCGACGCCAGTCCCACTCCTTGCGGATGGAGCTCGCGAACCCCAGCTCCAGAATCGTGTTGAAGGACTCGTCGGCGTAGCTCAGTACGGCGCCCAGCAGCCGGTCGAGCTCCGGAGCCGTCACTGAGTCCAAGGAGATCCGCCCGTCCAGGAAGATGTCGCCGTTGGAGTCAATCCCGAACGCGACGCCGTACAGCCGCAGGTTCCGAGCCAGCAGCCAGCGGTAGACGTCCTCGTGGTTCTCGTCGGGATTGCGGCACACGAAGGCGTGCACTGCGAGGGAATGGTCGCCGACCACGAGCTGGCAGGGCGTCGACAGCTTGCGCTCACCGGGCAGGTCGAAGACGAAGACGCCGTCCCGCGGCTCCTGGACCTCGAGGTCGGCAGCCGCCAGCGCAGCCCGCACGGTGTCGACGACCGCAGCGGACGGCGACTGCTCGGCACCGTCCCCGGTCGTGGCCGGCGTCGTCATAGGGCGGCGGCCAGCCGCTCGCCGGCCATCAGCGCCCGGGCATCGACGTACGCATCGAGCGTTGTCTGGGCAGTGCGGCCCCAGCCGAACGCGCCGGCGTGCTCCGCCCCCGCCCGACCCATCGCTGCAAGCATCCGGCGGTCCGTGAGCAGGCGCTCGATCACCGTCGCGTAGTCCTCAGGGTCGTGCCCGTCGACCAGGACGCCCGTGACGCCGTCGCGGACGGCGGTCGCCAGACCGCCGACGTTGGCGGCCACGACCGGCGTACCGCACGCCTGCGCCTCGAGCGCGACGAGACCGAAGGACTCGTTGTACGACGGGACGCACACGACGGACGCCGCCCGGTAGTAGACGATGAGCGCCTCCCTGGCCAGTGGCGGCACCATACGGACCACGTCGCCGACGCCGAGGCGGGCCGCCAGGTCACGCAGCGCCTGCGTCGTCCCAGCACCCGGGCCGGAAGGTCCTCCGATGATCGGCACCACCAGCCGGCTCCGCAGGTCAGGCCGCCGGCTCACGATGGCAGCGGCCGCCTTCACGACCACGTCCGGCGCCTTCAGCGCCTGCAGGCGACCAGCGAACATCACGACCAACGCATCGCGCTCGATCCCGACGAGGTCCCGTGCGGCGGCCGTGTCGCCCGGCGTGAACACGTCAAGGTCCACGCCGGGGTGGATGACACGAAGGCGCGCCGGAGAGGCGCCGTACAGGCAGACGAGCTGCCGGGCCTCCGCAGGCGTGTGGGCGATGATCAGATCGGCGGCGTCGACCACCTGTTCCTCGCCGATGATCCGCGCCGCCGGCTCGGCTTGGTCGCCGGCCGCCAGCAGGTCGTTCTTCACCTTCGCCATCGTGTGCATCGAGTGCACCAGCGGGACCCCCCACCGATCGCGCGCCAGCGCACCGACCTGCCCCGACAGCCAGTAGTGGGAGTGGATGAGGTCGTAGTAGCCGGGCTCGTAGGCGGCCTCGGTCCGCAGCACCTCTCGAGCGAACGTGCACAGCTGCCCCGGCAGGTCGGTCTTGGACAGCCCCTCGAACGGCCCGGCGATGACGTGGCGCACCAGGATTCCGGGCTCCATCTCGACGACGGAGGGTTGCGAGCGGGACGTTGCGCGGGTGAAGATCTCCACCTTCGCCCCCAGCGAGGCCAGCCGCCGGGACAGCTCCACGATGTAGACGTTCATGCCGCCGGCGTCGCCGCCCCCGGGCTGCTCCAGCGGAGAGGTGTGCACGCTGAGCATCGCGACCCTGCCCAGGCTGCGGGTACGACGGTCCACGCGTACGACGTTGCCGCCGTGCTCGGCCTCGCCCGTCACGCGCTTCACCTGTCGCACCTCCGACTCACTGGAACACGCGCTCAGTGTGGTCTATTTCCTCCGGAGCCGCGCGCCCACCCAGGGTGCGCCGGAGTCGCGCGCCCACCGAGGGTCCGCCGCGCCGCCGCGAAGCCGCGTGGCGGCCCGGTGACAAGATGACGGGCATGGACGCCTCCCGCCGCCGAGCCGTCGTGACCGGCGCCAGCAGCGGCATCGGGGCCGCCTGCGCCCGGCACCTGGCAGCGGCCGGATTCTCGGTCGTGTGCGCCGCCCGTCGCGAGGAGCGCGTCAGGGCGCTCGCTGCCGAGATCGACGGCACCGCGGTCGCGTGCGACATCACGGACACCGAGCAGGTACGGCGGTTGGCGGACGCCGTGGGCGAGTCCCTGCACGTGCTGGTCAACAACGCGGGAGCTGCCTTCGGCGCCGACCCGGTCGCCGCCGCGGACCCCGCTCAGTGGCGGGCCATGTTCGAGCTCAACGTCATCGGGACCCTGCACGTCACCCAGGCGCTGCTTCCCGCGCTGATCGCCAGCGGCGACGGCGTCCTGATCACCATGGGATCGACGGCCGGCCACACGACGTACGAGGGCGGCGGTGGTTACACGGCAGTCAAGCACGGCGTCGCGGCGATGACGCAGACGCTCCGCCTGGAGCTCCTCGGCGAGCCCGTGCGCGTCACCGAGATCTCCCCTGGCATGGTGGCGACCGAGGAGTTCGGGCTGGTCCGGTACGGCGGGGACCACGCCCGCCGGGACGCGGTGCACGCCGGCGTACCCGGCCCGCTGACGGCCGACGACGTGGCGGACGCCGTCAGGTGGGTGGCGACGCGGCCGTTCCACGTCAACGTCGACCAGCTGACGATTCGCCCCCGGGCACAGGCGACCCAGGACAAGGTCTATCGGGTCTGAGGGCTCCCCGGCGATCCAGCAGGAAGCGACGCTCGTCTCGTTGCCGCAGGGCGCGAGCGCCTCGTCATAGGCGGCGCACGCGTCGTCCGGACGGCCCAGCCTCACAAGGATGTCCGCGCGAGTCGCCGGGAGGTAGCAGTAGCTCCGCGGGGCCGGTTCGGCGGCGAGCTCGTCCAGCTCGACGAGCAGCCCGGCGAGATCGGCGCCAGCCTCGAGGCTGCGGGCTGCGACCCGGTTGAGCGCGACGACGGGCGACGGCCAGCGCGCCATCAACGCGTGGTACATGCGGGCTACCTGATGCCAGTCCGTCTCGTCCCAGGGCGAACCGGTCGTCGACATCCTGACACCAGTACGACGTGCGAGGTCGCGCCAATCGACAGGCCACAGGGAACGTCTTCGGCTCCGGTCCTGCGGCGGATTCGTTGAGCCGTGCCGTTCGCCGATAGACTGGAGGCGTCGCGAGCTCTCGCGGCACTCCTCCGCTGACAGGACAGGCGCTCCACCATGTCGTCCCCCGCCCCCGCCCCGCCGCTGGCAGGCACCACAGCGCGCCGCGAGGACCTTCGCAACGTGGCCATCGTCGCGCACGTCGACCACGGCAAGACGACCCTTGTCGACGCCATGCTGTGGCAGTCGGGCGCTTTCGGGGACCACCAGCACGTGGACGAGCGCGCCATGGACTCCGGTGACCTCGAACGCGAGAAGGGCATCACGATCCTCGCGAAGAACACCGCGGTGCGCTATGCCGGTGCCGCCACGACCGAGCCGATGACGGTCAACATCATCGACACGCCGGGGCACGCCGACTTCGGCGGCGAGGTCGAGCGCGGGCTGTCCATGGTCGACGGGATCGTGCTCCTCGTCGACGCGTCGGAGGGGCCGCTCCCGCAGACGCGCTTCGTGCTCCGCAAGGCTCTCGAGCAGAAGCTGCCCGTGGTCCTCGTCGTCAACAAGGTCGACCGTCCCGATGCTCGGATCGGCGAGGTCGTCGACGAGACGTACGAGCTCTTTCTCGACCTCCTCGACGACTCGCACGACCAGAACTCGCTCAACTTCCCGGTCGTGTACGCGTCCGCCAAAGCGGGGCGGGCGTCTATGAAGCAGCCCGGCGACGGGGCCATGCCGGACGCGCCCGACCTCGAGGCGCTGTTCCGCACGATCATCCAGACCGTCCCTGCTCCCGAGTACGTCGAAGGCGCGCCGCTGCAGGCCCACGTGACGAACCTCGACGCGTCACCGTTCCTCGGCCGCCTGGCGCTGTGCCGCGTCCACCAGGGCACGTTGCGCAAGGGCCAGAACGTCGCGTGGCTGCGCCGAGACGGCTCCCAGCAGACGGTCAAGATCACCGAGCTGTTGGTGACCCGGGCCCTCGAGCGGGTGCCCGGCCAGTCCGCTGGCCCCGGTGACATCATCGCCGTCGCCGGGATACCGGAGATCACGATCGGTGAGACGCTCGCCGACCTGGACAACCCCGTTCCGCTGCCGCTGATCACGGTCGACGAGCCGGCGATCTCTATGACCGTCGGTATCAACACCTCACCACTGGCGGGCCGCACGAAGGGCACCAAGGTCACCGCCCGCCTCGTCAAGGACCGCATCGACAGGGAGCTCGTCGGGAATGTGTCGATCCGCGTGCTCGCGACCGAGCGTCCCGACGCCTGGGAGGTGCAAGGCCGCGGGGAGCTGGCGTTGGCGATCCTCGTCGAGCAGATGCGCCGGGAGGGCTACGAGCTCACCGTCGGCAAGCCGCAGGTCGTCACGAGGCTCATCGACCGCTTGCTCCACGAGCCCGTGGAGCGCCTCACCATCGACGCCCCCGAGGACTACCTCGGAGCCATCACCCAGCTGCTGGCGGTTCGGCGCGGCCGCATGGAGCAGATGATCAACCACGGCACGGGCTGGGTGCGGATGGAGTTCCTGGTCCCGGCGCGGGGGCTGATCGGGTTCCGCACCGAGTTCATGACCGACACCCGAGGGACGGGGATCGCCAACCACGTCTTCGAGGGCTACGAGCCCTGGTTCGGCGACCTGCGGACCCGCGCCTCCGGCTCACTGGTGGCAGATCGCAGCGGGATGGCGACGTCGTACGCGATGTTCAACCTGCAGGAGCGCGGGAGTCTCTTCGTCGAGCCGACCACCGAGGTATACGAAGGAATGGTCGTCGGTGAGAGCAGCAGGTCCGACGACATGGACGTCAACATCACCAAGCCCAAGAAGCTGACCAACGTCCGCTCCGCGACGGCCGACGAGCTCGAGCGGCTGATCCCGCCACGGCGACTGTCCTTGGAGCAGTCCCTGGAGTTCTGCCGGGAGGACGAGTGCGTCGAGGTCACGCCTGACGCGGTGCGCATCCGCAAGGTGGTGCTCGACCAGCAGGAGCGCGCCAAGGCCGCCGCGCGCGCCCGGCGCCCCTCCCAGCCGTAACCCACCCTCTGCCCCCGCGCAAGGATCCGACACTCGAGCCGCCCCGACGACCTGGACGTCGGACCCTTCCGGCGCCCCCACGCAAGGATCCGACACTCGAGCCGCCCCGACGACCTGGACGTCGGACCCTTCCGGCGGGGATGGCGCCTTCCGCGGGGTGACGCGGCGCTGGGCGGTACGGCGTTGGTGGCGGAGGAGGGCAGACTGCCCGGGTGGACATCGAGCTCATCCAGGGCGACATCACGCGACAGCGAGTCGACGCGATCGTCAACGCGGCGAACCGCGCCATGCGCGGGGGCGGAGGAGTCGATGGCGCGATCCATCGCGCGGGTGGTCCCGCGATCCTGGCTGACTGCCGAGCCCGGTTCCCCGACGGCCTGGCCATCGGCCAGGCGGGTTGGACGACGGCGGGGAACCTGCCGGCCAGCTGGGTCATCCACGTGGTCGGGCCCAACTACGCCGCGGGGGAGCGCGACCGACGGCTGCTGACCTCCTGCTACGCCAATGCCGTTGCTGTCGCGGACGAGCTCGGCGCGCGCAGCATCGCCTTCCCACTGGTGTCAGCGGGCATCTACGGCTGGCCGCTCGCGGATGCGGCGGCCGCGGCCGTCGACACGCTCCGCGGCGCAGCAACCTCCGTCCAGCGCTGCCTGCTGGTCGCGTTCGGCCCAGCGGCGTACGACGCCCTCCGGCACACTCAGTCAGGCACCGAGCCGCAGACTCCTCAGTAACGGCGCATCGAGCGCAGGGTCGGCCGCACATCGGCGAGGTAGACGCCGGCGGCGACGGTGCCGACCAGGTTCAGCAGCTGCATCGGCGACGGCAGGATCACCTGGAGGACGAGGAAGACGGCCAGCAGGATGATCCAGAAGGCCTTGTTCTGCTTGTCCGCCGCCACGTAGAAGGCGTCTTTGCGGTACACCGCGTCCACCAACGCGAAGAGCTTCATCCCCAGCAGAAGGACCCACAGCACGAGCTCGATGTCTTGCCTGATCTCGGCCGCAATCACCGCATCAGGGTACCGGGGCGTCGTCGCCCGGCGGAGTCGCTGGGTCGGCGACCGGCTTGGCCGGCGACATCGCGGTCTTGCGGGTCCTGGGCTTGCGGGCCGGCTTCGCAGCCGCCGGAGCCGACGACTCGGGAGCCGGAGTGTCGTCCGGCATCACCGGACCGTCCACGTCCAGCACCACCGGCTGCGGGATCGGGTCCACGTCCACTGCTCCGGCCCGCGAGACCGGGTCCACATCCGGCACCCCCGACTGCGGGTCGAGGTCAGCCGCTGCGGCGGTGGGCCGCGTCAGGGGAAGGTCGCCCTCACCCGCGTAGCCGTCCGAACCGGCGTCCTCACCAGAGCCGCCGTCCTCACCAGCGCCGCCGTCGAAGTCCGCTCCGCTGTGCACGTGGCTGAGCACCGTCTGACCGCGCACGGCGAGCTCGCCGTACGTCGAGAAGGCGGCGGACACGAGATCCGCCATCAGCGACTGCGCCCGGGTCGGCCACTCCTGGGCCCTCTCCGGGAGGGCCTTGAGCTGCTCGGGTGCCGCCATCATCTCGGTCTGCAGCGCGTCCACGCCGTCGACGAGCGACGCCTGGGCCTGCTCGCGGAACGCCTTCGGGTCAAAGGAGGCCGCCCGGTGAGCGAGCTCGGTGCGCGCAGCCCGGAGCCGCTCCAGAGCGAGGTCGCCGGCGCCCACCGCTGCAAGCAGCGGCGTCGAGCCTGCGATCGTCTCCTCGATGTCCTCTCGGCGGGACAAGCCGAGCCTGTCCAAGAACGAGGTGCCCATGTCATGTCCTTTCACGCAGGGAAGCCGGTGGTGGCGGGGTCATGCGCCGACGAGTCGTCGTTTCCTCGCCGGAAGCTCTCGTAGACGTCCAGCAGGACTCGTCGTTGCCGTTGCGTCAAGCCGCGGTCGGCCAGGACGGCTCGCTCGACGGAGCGTTCGTCGTCGTCGTCGGGATCGAGGATGCCCGCACGGACGTAGAGCGTCTGCGCCGAGATTCGCAATCCCTTGGCGAGCTGCTGCAGCACCTCGGCCGACGGTCGGCGCAGGCCGCGCTCGATCTGGCTCAGGTACGGGTTCGACACACCGCTCTGGTCGGCCAGCTGCCGCAGCGTCATCTGGGCGCTGCGACGCTGCTCCCGAAGGAAGTCGCCCAAGGACTCTAGCGTCGCCATACCTGCAAGTCTGCTTGCAATAGTTAGCACAATCAAGTCGCCGGCACGCGAACTGCCGGCGCGAGTACTCCTCACCTCACCGGGCGAGGCCTGGCGTACGCTTCCGGCCGTGGCTACCCCGGAGATCCTCGTGGAGGTCATCCGCAGCGGGTTCATCGAGGGGCACCATTCCGGCTCGGTCGTCGCGCTGGACGCAACGGGGCAGGTCGACTGGGCGATTGGCGACGTGGCGTCGCCCATCTACCCCCGGTCCTGCAACAAGCCGATGCAGGCGGTCGGCATGGTTCGCAACGGTCTCGCCGTGCAGGAGGAGCTGCTCGCGCTCTGCAGCGCCAGCCATTCCGGCGAGCCCTTCCATCTCGACGGCGTACGTCGCATCCTGGCCGCAGCCGGCCTCGACGAGTCCGCCTTGCAGACTCCGCCCGACTACCCTCTCGACGAGGAAGCACGCACCGCCGCGATCCGGGCTGGACGGGACCGCACGCGGATCGCGATGAACTGCTCCGGCAAGCACGCCGGGATGCTCGCCACGTGCGCAGCCAACGGGTGGCCGGTGGAGAGCTACCTCGATCCCGAGCACCCGCTCCAGGCCGCCCTCGCCGCGACGTTTGCCGAGCTGACCGGGGAGCAGGTCACATCCGTCGGGGTCGACGGATGTGGAGCGCCACTCTTCTCCGCCTCGCTGACGGGTCTGGCGCGCGCCTTCCGCGCCCTTGTGCTCGCGGAGCCGGGGACCGCTGAGCGGCGGGTGAGCGACGCCATCGCCGCGTATCCGACGTTCGTGTCGGGGAGCCAGCGCGACGAAGCCGCGTTGCTGGCAGCGGTTCCGGGCGCCATCGCGAAGGCCGGCGCGGAAGCCTGCTACGCCCTTGCCCTGCCCGACGGCCGAGCAGTGGCGCTGAAGATCGACGACGGCGGATCCCGCGCTAGCCCGCCCGTGATGGCGGCCGCCCTGCGCCGGCTCGGGGTGGACCGGGAGCCCGGCGTGGACGGGGACGGAGTCCGGGCGACCGGTCTGGCACCGCTGCTGGGTGGCGATCGCGAGGTGGGCGAGCTCCGGGTGACCCATCCGTTGCTCGCCGACTGACCCGGCGCTCTTGTGACTTCACGACGGACACCGCCTGACCCGCTTCTTCGCCGCTGAGCTCACGGATTCGCGGGTTACCGGGTGTCCGGTCGAACGCCTGGTCGGACGTCCGGTCGGACGTGCGGTCGATCGGCGTCGACCGCCGTCAGCGGCAGCCGTGGCAGAATCGCCCGGTGCCCGACGACGCCGTCACCGCTACCGCGCGGCCCTCCGCCCCGTCGGTGCCTCAGTGGACACCCGGTCCACGCGAGCTCGACGACCTGGACCTGCTCGTCAAGCACGCCTTCGACCCACCGCTGAACGGCTTCACCCAGCCGTCGAGCACGGCGGAGGAGCTCTCGGTCACCCTCGCCACGAGCGCCGAGGCCGCCGAGGTGGCCACCGCAGTGGGTCAGCTGGAGCTGGTCGACCCCGAAGGCGCTCCGCTGGCGCTACTCACCGTGACCGGCACGTGGCCGGCAGGCGACGGCCGCGTGGGTCTGGCGGGTCCCGTGACGTTGATCGCGCCTAACGTCTTCGGACCCTTCCGGCGGCTCTACCTCTCACCAGCCGAGGTACACCGCGACCACCCGGCGGACACCTTGCTCGCGGTCGCCGTACGACGTCCGCTGAGCCGTGCCGACATCGCGCGGATCGACGAGGCCGCTCGCGAGCGCGGCAAGACCGTGCTGCTGCTGGTGTGCGCCGGGCACGACATGGCACAGGGCGTCTCCGGGCCGGCTCTCGTCCGGGCCACGCGGGCAGCGGCGGCCCACGTCGAGGCGCCAACGGTCGTCGTCGTCGTGGCCGCCGCCGACCGCGGCGACGAGGCCGGCAACGAGCGACTGCTGGCCAGGGTCGCCCGCGCGTACGCTCCCGAGACGATCGTCCTTGCCACCGTGGAGCCTGGCGCGGAGGAGGTGGCCGCCGACCTTCCGGAGGACGTCGCCGCGATCGTGTCCACCGATCGGCCGGCGCGGGACCGGCAGGGAGTCGTGTTCTTCTTCACCGGGCTCTCCGGGTCCGGGAAGTCGACACTCGCCAGGGCTTTGACGGACTCCATCCTGGAGCGGGGCGAGCGGACCGTGACGTCCCTCGACGGCGACGTGGTCCGACACCATCTCTCCAAGGGACTCGGCTTCAGCCGCGAGGACCGGGAGACCAACATCCTGCGCATCGGCTTCGTGGCGGCGGAGATCTCCCGCCATGGCGGAGTCGCTATCTGTTCCCCGATCGCGCCGTTCGAGGCGACCCGCGCCGAGGTACGGCGCATGGTGCAGGGCGCCGGCGGGGGGTTCGTGCTGATCTACGTGGCGACCCCCTTGGACGCGTGCGAGCGGCGGGACCGCAAAGGCCTCTACGCGAAGGCTCGGGCCGGCATCATCCCGGACTTCACCGGTATCTCCTCGCCGTACGAGGAACCGGCCGACGCACTCAAAGTCGACACGACCGATCGAGATATAGCAGAATGCTTGGAAGAGATCGTCGACGCCCTGACGGTCGAGGGTTGGTTACGCCCCTGACGAGCTGAGGACCACATGCTGCACTCCGCGACGACGTTCCTCGCCGACAACGTCATCACCGGCCACACGACCGAGCTCAAGACGGTCATCGCCGCCTTCTTCGTCGGCACGATCGTCGGGATCACCGGGATGGGCGGTGGCGCCCTGATGACGCCGGCCCTCATCTTCCTCGGCGTCGGGAATGCGTCAGCTGTGGTCACGGCCGACCTCGTGGCCTCGGGGGTCTCACGCTCAACCGGCGCCGCTGTGCACTGGAGAAACGGTTCGCCCAACCTCGTCCTGGCGGGCTGGCTGATCGTCGGCTCCGTGCCCATGGCGTTCCTTGGCCCCCGCCTCCTTCAGTGGCTAGCACCGAACTCGGACATCAACGTCACGTTGCAGATCTGCATCGCGATCGCATTGCTCTTCGCGGCAGCGTCGTACGCCATACGGCTTTATTTGCAGATGCGACAGGTCGTGAGGAAAGGCCCATTGGCGATCGGCGAGCCGCGCATCCGACCCGTGCCGACGGTGCTCATCGGAATGCTCGGTGGCCTGCTTGTAGGGATAACCTCCGTCGGGGCTGGGTCGGTCATCATGATCGCGCTGCTGACCCTGTACCCGACACTGTCCGTCGTGAAGCTCGTGGGCACTGACCTGGTGCAAGCGGTGCCTCTCGTGATCGCGGCTGCAGCGTCGAACATCCTCGCTCACGGCCTGGACTGGAGCATCACGATTCCCTTGATCATCGGATCTGTTCCGGGGACATTCCTGGGCGCCCGGCTGGCGCCACGAGTACCCACGTCGATCATCAGGCGTGCCATCGTGATCATCCTGACGATCTCGGGACTGGCGCTTCTCGACAAGTCAGGCTGGTGGCCACTCGGCTACGACAACGGCACGACGAGTCACCCCCTCACCATCGTGGTCATCGGCTTGGGACTGTTCGCGCTCCTGCCGTTCATCTGGGGCCTCCTGCGGCGGCGGGAAGGGCTCCCCATGTTCGGTCAACCAACCGTCGCCGAGATGGAGGCGCCGGCGGGGTCGCCGGCCGCGAAGCGCGCCGCCCGGGCGGCCCGCCGAGCGCGGTCCGCGGAGCGTCCGGGCGGCCCACCCGGAGCCGCGGCGACGGCTGTCGAGACGAAGGTGGACGAGGAGGAGACGCCCGGCGCTCGCCCGGTCGGGTCGTGAGCCAGGGGTCACCGTACCCGAGGTCATCGCCCACGGACAGCGGTCTGCGCCGCCACCTCTGGTGTGTTGCGTGCGCCACTGTCTGAGTCGGCGTTGTCGGTGATCAGCCGCGACACCGTTAGGATGAGCCCCAATTCCCGCCTTCGAGGAGTCCTATCCGTATGACGACCGTCCACGCCGACTATCGCCTCAGCCAGCTCGACGAGCTGGAGGCGGAGTCGATCCACATCTTCCGCGAGGTCGCTGCCGAGTTCGAGAAGCCCGTGCTGATGTTCTCCGGTGGCAAGGACTCGATCGTGATGCTCCGCCTCGCCGAGAAGGCGTTCTTCCCCGCGAAGATCCCCTTCCCCGTGCTGCAGGTGGACACCGGGTTCGACTTCCCTGAGGTGCTCGGCTGCCGGGACAGCTGGGTCAACCGCCTCGGGCTGAGGCTGGTCGTCGCCTCCGTCGACGAGGCGATCAGGCGAGGCGTGATCGTCGACGACGGCAAGACGAGCCGCAACCGGATGCAGACCGGCACGCTGCTGCACGCCATCGAGGAGGAGGGCTTCACCGCCGCCTTCGGCGGGGGCCGCCGGGACGAGGAGAAGGCCCGTTCCAAGGAGCGGGTGTACTCGCACCGCGACGAGTTCGGCCAGTGGGACCCCAAGAACCAGCGCCCCGAGCTCTGGTCGCTCTACAACGGGAGGATCCACGCGGGCGAGCACATGCGCATCTTCCCGCTGTCGAACTGGACCGAGCTCGACATCTGGTACTACATCGGCCAGGAGAAGATCGAGATCCCGCAGATCTACTTCTCCCACCAGCGCGAGGTCTTCCGGCGTGACGGAATGCTGCTCTCGACCGGTGAGTTCAACCAGCTCAAGCCCGGCGAGGTGGCCGAGGTCAAGACCGTGCGGTTCCGCACGGTGGGCGACATGACGCTGACGGGTTGTGTGGAGTCCGAGGCGTCGACCCTGGACGAGATCATCGACGAGATCGCCGTGGCCAGGGTCACCGAGCGCGGCGCCACGCGTGGCGACGACCGCTTCAGCGAAGCGGCCATGGAAGACCGCAAGAAAGAGGGCTACTTCTGATGACACCGTTAGCTTCGATGGCGGGCAAGCCCACTATGGACCTGCTCCGGTTCGCCACGGCGGGCTCCGTCGACGACGGGAAGTCCACGCTGATCGGCCGGCTGCTCCTGGACTCCAAGTCGATCTTCGAGGACCAGCTCGAAGCCGTCGCGAGCACGTCTCGCGCGCGGGGGTACGACGACACCGACCTCGCTCTGCTCACCGACGGCCTGCGCGACGAACGCGCGCAAGGCATCACGATCGACGTTGCCTATCGGTACTTCGCGACGCCGAACCGCAAGTTCATCATCGCCGACACACCCGGCCACGTGCAGTACACGCGCAACATGGTCACCGGCGCGTCGACGGCGGACCTCGGTCTCGTCCTGGTCGACGCCCGACAGGGCCTGACCGAGCAGTCCCGGCGCCACGCCGTGATCCTCTCGCTGCTGCGGGTGCCGCACCTGGTGCTGTGCATCAACAAGATGGACCTCGTCGACTTCTCGGAGGAGCGGTACGACCAGATCCACGACGAGTTCACGTCGTTCGCGACGAAGCTCTCCATCCCGGACCTGACGATCATCCCGATCTCCGCGCTGCTCGGGGACAACGTCGTGACCCGTTCCGCGAACATGTCGTGGTACGAGGGGCCCTCCCTGCTGCACCATCTCGAGAACGTGCACGTGGCCTCGGACCGGGACCTCGTCGACACCCGCTTCGCGGTGCAGTACGTCATCCGCCCGAAGTCCGATGACTACCACGACTACCGAGGCTACGCGGGACGGGTTTCGGGCGGCGTGCTGAAGCCGGGAGACGAAGTGTTGGTGCTCCCGTCCGGGTTCACCTCGAAGATCGCCGGAATCGATCTCTTCCAGACCGAGCTCGAGGAGGCCTATCCGCCGATGTCGGTGACACTTCGGCTCGAGGATGACATCGACATCTCCCGCGGTGACATGATCTGTCGCCCCGCGAACGCCCCCACGCCGAGCCAGGACATCGACGCCATG
>JBBSIF010000059.1:0-14500 GCA_038232255.1 Propionibacteriales bacterium | reverse complement strand
TCAGGTCCCCAACCCCTCAGGAGGAGTGATCCCGCGTGCCAGCACGGCATGTCGCGCCCCGTCACAAGGCACGTCGATCCCTCAAACGTCGCGCAGCACGGCTGGTGAGCGGCACCGGTCGCGGTCTGCCCTCCTGGGCTCGGGCCCGCACCGCTCTTGCGCTGGGCGCAGTGGGTGCCGTCGTCGGTGCCGGGGTGGTGACCGGCTCTGTCGGTCCGTCGGACGCCGGCACCCCCGTCGCCAGCACCCCCGTCGCCGGCACACCGGTCGCCGGCACCCCCGTCGCCGGCACCCCCGTCGCCGGGACACCGGTCGCCGGCAGCCCTCTCGCCGGGACATCTGTGGCCGGCACCCCGCCCGCCGGCACCCCCCTTGCGGGTACGCCGGCACACTCCTTGCGAGCCGAGGAGGAGCCGCTGCTCGCTGAGCACGCGGCCGGGACAGCACGCCCGCCCAGCAGGTCCGACCTGCGGCCGCCGCTTCTGCGCCTGCAGCGTGCGACGAAGGCGGCGGCGCTCCCTGTGCGCAAGCAGGACATGGGCGGGGCGGTGACCACGACGGTTCCGCCGGCCTCCCCGCGCGACATCGCGCTGTCGCTGCTGCCCTCCTACGGCTGGGACAGCAGTCAGTTCTCCTGCCTGGACGCGCTCTGGGTCCGGGAGAGCGACTGGGACCCCGCCGCGACGAACTCCAGCTCGGGCGCCTACGGCATTCCTCAGGCGCTGCCCGCCTCGAAGATGGCTGCCTTCGGCAGCGACTGGTCCACCAACCCGACGACGCAGATCACGTGGGGGCTCTGGTACATCCGCCAGAGCTACTACTCACCGTGCGGCGCCTGGGCCTTCTGGCAGTCCCACAACTGGTACTGAGCCCGCTACGGGTGCGTCATCGACAAGACGTCGAGAGCGTCGTCCAGCTGCTGCTCCGTCAGGGCTCCGGACTCGACGTACCCCTCGTCGATCATGACCTCGCGGATGGTACGCCGCTCTCGCAGCGCCCGTTTTGCCACGGCGGCGGCGTTCTCGTAGCCGATGAACCGGTTCAACGGTGTGACGATGGACGGCGACGACTCCGCCAGCTCACGGCAGCGCTCGACGTCGGCCTCGATGCCGTCGACGCAGCGGTCCGCCAGCAGGCGGGAGGCGTTCGCCAGCAGCCTGACGGACTGCAGGATGTTGCTGGCCATCATCGGCATCATGACGTTGAGCTCGAAGTTGCCCGCTGCGCCGCCGAAGGCGATCGCAGCATCGTTGCCGATGACCTGGGCGCAGACCATCGACGCGGCCTCGGGCAGCACCGGGTTCACCTTGCCGGGCATGATGCTCGACCCCGGCTGCAGGTCGGGGAGCCGCAGCTCACCGAGACCCGCGCGCGGCCCCGAGCCCATCCACCGCAGATCCGTGCAGATCTTGTACAGGCTCACCGCAACCGTCCGGAGCTGCCCGCTTGCCTCCACGATCGAGTCGCGGCTGCCCTGCGCCTCGAAGTGGTTGCCGGCCTCCGTCAGCGGCAGCCGCGTCAGCTCGGCCAGCACCTCGATCACTCGGGCGGGAAACCCCGGCGGCGTGTTGATGCCGGTCCCGACGGCGGTCCCGCCGAGGGGCAGCGCCGCGAGCCGGGGGACTGTCGACTCGAGCCGCTCGATCCCGAGGCGGATGGCAGCGGCGTAACCGCCGAACTCCTGGCCGAGCGTCACGGGCGTGGCATCCATCAGGTGCGTCCGCCCGGCCTTGACGACGTCGGCGAGCTCATCGGTCTTCGCCGTCAACGCCTGCTCCAGCCTGGCCAGCGCCGGCAGCAGGTCATCCACCACTGCCTGGGTGGCGGCGACGTGCATCGACGTCGGGAAGACGTCGTTGCTGGACTGGCTCGCGTTGACGTGGTCGTTGGGGTGGACGGGCGACCCGAGCTCGCGGGAGGCGAGCGTCGCGATGACCTCGTTGGCGTTCATGTTGCTGGACGTCCCGGAGCCGGTCTGGAACACGTCGATCGGGAACTCGCCGTCATGGCGACCCTCGGCGACCTCGATCGCCGCCCGCTCGATGGCGAGAGCCATGTCCGGTGGCACGGTGCCGAGCTCGCCGTTGACGCGCGCGGCGGCTGCCTTCACGAACCCGAGAGCGCGGACGTGAGCGGGCTCGAGGGGTCGGTGCGAGATCGGGAAGTTCTCGACCGCCCGCTGCGTCTGCGCCCGCCACAAGGCGTCGACCGGAACCCGGACCTCGCCCATCGTGTCGTGCTCGATGCGAAAGGCCGCCTCGTCGGTCATGGCAATACCGTACGACGACCAGCAGCCCAGGGATCGGGCACCTCAGGCATCCCCGTCGGCGCCGCGCCGGCTTCGCTTGAGGTCTCCGCGCCGACGCTTGGCGTCGAGTCTGCGCCGTACCGACCCGTTGGTCGGCGACGTCGGGCGACGCGGCGGCGGCGGCTGCGCGAGAGCCTCGCGAAGCATCCGGGCAAGGCGGTCGGCAGCCGCCGCACGGTTGCGCAGCTGCGACCGGTGCTCCGAGGCGCTGACCGTGAGGACGCCGCCGACGAGGCGTGAGTCAAGGCGCCGCATCGCCCGCTCACGCTGAGCCGGCGACAGCGCAGTCGTCGTCGACACGTCGAGGCTCAGCTCGACACGGGTGTCGGAGGTGTTGACCGACTGACCCCCGGGCCCGCTCGCGTGCGAGAAGCGCCACTGCAGCTCCCCGCTCGGCACCACGACGCCAGGACGGACGGTCAGCGGTCCCGTCATGGTCCTTCGCCGTCGGGGCGGGACGGCGCCACATACACGTAGTAGTGGTCGGAGCGGCTGCCGAGGGTGACGGCCGTCGCGTGGGAGTCGACGCTGCCGAAGACCCGCTCGAGGGCGTTCCGGAGGTCGGGGGCGGCGTGACCCGACCACACCAGCAGCTTGCCGCCCGGCGTCAGCGCGTGCGCACAGCGCGCGAGGAACCCGTCCTCGTAGAGCGCGGCGTTGTCGTCGTACACCAGGAACCCGGGGCCGTTGTCCACGTCGAGGACGATGACGTCGAACGACCCCTCGGAGTGCGCCTCGACCTCGTGGCGGATGTCAACGGCCCGAACCGACACCCGTGGGTCTCGCAGGATCTCCACCATGTGGGGGACCAGGTCGGCGAGGTGCCACTCGAGGAGTGCCAGCTCGATCTCCGCGACGACGATCTGGCCGACCAGCGGGCTCCGAGCGAGCTCGACCACGGTGAACCCGAGCCCCAGTCCGCCGACGAGGACCCGGAGCGAACCCGGGCCGATGGGGCCGCGCGAAGCTCGCAGCTCCTCGAGGGCGAGCGTGGCTAGCAGCCGTTCCGTCGACGTCTCGAGCGTGTCCATGACGAAGACGCCGTTGACCCGCAGTTCGAGCTCGCCGTCACAGGTGCGGCGCCGGAGCAGGACCTCTCCGCGCGGGCTCTGCGCTCTGGCGATGGCGGAGTCGGACACGGACCACCTCGATTGAGGGCGAGTGGGGCTCCTATTCTCCGCGACGAGCGGTTGCCGCCAAAGCCCGCGTGCTCGAAGGTGGGTGCATGACACCCGAGCAGAGCCTGAAGCCGCTGAACGAGGACTGGCAACGTGCGCTCGTGGTCGTCGCCCATCCCGACGACATGGAGTTCGGCTCTGCCGCGGCGGTGGCTCGGTGGACGGACCAGGGCAAGCAGGTGGCCTACACGATGGTGACCAGCGGCGAGGCGGGCATCGACTCGATGGCGCCCGACCAGGCGCGCTCGGTCCGCGAGGCGGAGCAGTGGGAGTCCTGCCGCATCGTCGGCGTCGACGCGGTGGAGTTTCTCGGAGAACCTGACGGAGTCCTCGAGTACGGCGTCGCGCTGCGGCGGGTGATCACGGCGGTCGTACGCCGCCACCGGCCGGAGATCGTCATCACCAACAACTTCGACGCGCGGTGGGGCGACGACGGCCCGCTCAACCAGGCCGACCACATCGCGGTCGGCCGCGCCACCCTGGACGCCGTCCGCGACGCCGGGAACCGGTGGATCTTCTCCGACCAGCTCGCCGACGGGCTCGAGCCGTGGGGCGGTGTCCGTCAGGTCTGGGCGGCAGCTGCGTGGCAGGGACAGCATGGCGTCGACACCACCGCCACCTTCCAACGCGGCGTCGACTCCCTGCGCGCGCATCAGGCCTACATCGACGGCCTCGGCTGGGAGGGCTTCGACCCCGCGGAGTTCCTGGAGGGTTTCGCCCGCCAGGTGGGGAGCCGGCTCGGATGCACGTTCGGGGCGGGGTTCCAGGTGTTCCCCATGGCGTGGGGCGCCAGCGACGCCGACTGACGCTGCGTCAGATTGGCTGAGACGCGCCAGTCGGCGTACCCCGCGGCTCGCCTCGTGCGTCCGCCTGCCGGTGCGCGATTGCGCCCGTCTGGGCGGACGTTGTGGTGTGCTCGCCCGCGTACGCGGCGTTCGTCCACGCGTGGACCTCAGCCCTCGGTTGGTCCACAGGAGGAGATCACTAGGTCCTGACGCCGCGTGATGTGCACCAGCCTGTGCTCATGACGACTTGCAGGCAGCGGCAGGCTCGCTGGGCCACGGTACGGCGACTGGCTGCCGGGCAAGACGGCGTCGTCCACCGTCGTCAGCTCTACGCCATGGGAGTCACCCGGTTCCAGGTGAAGGCGGAGCTGCGTGCTCGGCGGTGGCGCAGCTGGGGCCGGCAGACCGTTGCAGTGCACACCGGTGACCTCGTCGAGGGTGCCCGGATGCGCCGTGCTGTCTATGAGACTGGGGCGGATGCGGCGCTGGACGGGGTCAGTGCTCTGGTGGCGGCCGGCCTCGTGCACTTCGACTCCGCCGTGATCCACGTGTCGGTCTCGAAGAGCGCGACGTATCGACACTCTCGCGGGGTGCGCATCCACGAGACGCGGCGGCGGCGAGACGACGACGTCCTGGCGACCAACCCACCGCGCGTGCGACCAGAGGTTGCCGCTATCCGGGCGGCACTGTGGGCGGTGACGACCCGACAGGCCGCCCTGGTCCTAATCCTGGCGGTGCAGCAGCGCCTGACCACCCCGGAGGCTCTCCAGCAGGCGTTTGCGCTCGTGAGACGGGATCGACGCCGGCGCTTCCTGGCCGGCGTGCTCGCTGACATCTCCAGCGGCGTGCAGTCTATGGGCGAGCTGGACTTCGCGCACATGTGCCGCACCAGGGGGCTTCCGGAGCCCGACCGGCAGGTACGTCGCACGCTCCCGAGCGGGCGCGTGAGCGTCGACGCCTACTGGGAGAGGTTCGGCGTGGTGGTCGAGATCGAGGGCATGCAGCACCTGCTGCCCGGCGTGGCTGTCGCCGACAGCCTCCGACAGAACTGGCTGACCATCGACCACGACAAGGTGCTGCGGATCCCGGTGCTCGGGCTGCGGGTCGCCGCCGACCAGTTCATGGAGCAGGTCGAGCAGCTGTTACGGCACCACGGCTGGGCTCGCCGTACGACGGAAGCCTGAGCCCGGACGGCAGCGTCCGGGGAGGTGGGCGTGGTTGCGCCCGGGCGGGCGGACGTCCGGGCGCGATGGTCTCGACACGGTGCGAGACACTGTGCCGATGCAGCAGCTGTCCTCGCTCGACACGCAGTTCCTCAACATCGAGAACGCCACGACCTCCGGTCACGTCGGCAGCTTGATCCTGCTCGACCCGGCAGGAGGCAGCGGCAAGGACCTGACCCTCGAGGACGTGCGGGCGGTCCTCGAGTCGCGCCTGCACCTCGTGTCGACGTTCCGCCAGCGGCTGGTGACAGTGCCCTTCGGGCTCGGCAGGCCTTACTGGGTGGACGATCCAGACTTCGATATCGAGTTCCACCTCCGGGAGATGTCGCTCCTGGAACCAGGCGACGAGGCGGAGCTCGCCGAACAGGTGGCGCGCATCCACGCTCGGCCGCTCGACCGGACCCGTCCGCTGTGGGAGCTCTACCTGATCCACCATGTCGCCGGCGGGCGGCAGGCCGTCTACAGCAAGGTGCACCACGCGGCGATCGACGGGATCTCCGGAGCGGAGATCCTCGCGACCATCATGGATGTCTCGGTGGAGCCCCGGACGGTGGAGCCACCGCTGGACTACTGGGACCCGGCTCCGCTGCCCGGAGCCGGGGACCTCCTGGTCAGAGGCCTCGTCTCGATGGCGACGCAGCCGCTCGACGCCGTCCGGATCCTTCCTGGCGCTCTTCCGCACTTCGCCGACCTTCCGGGCGCCTCCCTGGTCCCCGGCGCCGAGACCATCAGCCGGATCGGCGACTCACTCGTGAACCTCGTGGCCGGGGCGGCGGCGCGGTCGCAGTCGGTCCCCCACCGGCGGATCACCACGCCACCCACGCCGCTCAACGCGCACATCACGGCGCATCGCCGGTTCGCGTTCGGGTCGCTGCCCCTGGACGAGGTGAAGCAGGTCAAGAACGCCTTCGGCATGACGGTCAACGACGTCGTCATGGCCCTGTGCGCGACGGTGCTGCGTCGCTGGCTCCTCGACCACGACGGCCTCCCCGACATCCCGATCGTCGTCGCGGTACCGGTGTCGGTGCGCACGGACGGCGAACCCGGGGAAGGCAACCAGATCTCCGTCATGCTGGTCGAGCTGTCCACCCAGCTCCGGGACCCTCGCGACCGGCTCGAGGCCGTCCGGGAGGCGGTGGCCGTCGCCAAGGAGCAGTTCGAGGCGGTACCCGCCACGATCCTTCAGGACTTCGCCACGGTGATCCCTACGGCGCTCTCCGGGCTCGCGGCGAAGGCGATCTTCCAGATGCAGACGGTGCGGGCGTTCCCGTTCAACCTGTTCGTCTCCAACATCCCGGGGCCTCAGCTGCCGCTCTACGTGGCCGGCGCCCGCGTGGAGGGCGTCTACCCCGTCTCCGCCATCAGCAACCTCACCGGAGCGCTGAACATCACGCTGTTCTCGTACGACGGGAAGCTGGACTTCGGGCTGATCGCCTGCCGGGAGCTGGTGCCGGACGTGGCGAGGCTGATCGGCCACCTGAGGGAGGCGCTCGACGAGCTCCTGGAGCTGGCGGTCGCGGAACCGGTCTGACGTCCGACGGCGGCCTGGGCGTCCGAGCCTGGGCGTCCGAGCGGGCCCAGCGTCCGAGCCTGGGCGTCCGTCGCCGGCCTGCGGCTCCCACGGTGCCGCCCTACCGGCTCCCGTCACACCGGAGCGGACCGACGTGCCGTGCGTTCGATACCGTCGATGATCTGCGGCCACACCTCGCGCGGCAGGTTGTGACCCATGCCGGGGATCAGGAGCAGCTCGGCGCCGGGGACAGCCCGCGCCGTGGCCCGTCCACCGGAGACGTGCACCATCTTGTCGGCGAGGCCGTGGATGACCATGGTCGGGACGGTGACCTCGCGCAACCGGTGTGCCCGGTTGGGCTGGGCAAGGATCGCCTGCATCTGACGAACCACGCCCTCGGGGCTGAGGCCCCGGTCGAATGTCGCCTCCGCGAGTGCCCGCTCCTCCGCAACCGATGTCGGATACGCCGGCGAGCCGATCATCTTCGACACGACCATCGACTGCCGCACATAGCTGTCCTTGTCGGCGCCGCGGTTGCGGAGCAGGAGCGGCAGCAGCCGCGGGTCCTGCCAGCCCACCCGCCGTCCGCCGGTCGTCGACATGATCGAGACCAGCGACAGCACCCGCGACGGATGCTCGATCGCGACGGTCTGGGCGATCATCCCGCCCATGGACACTCCGGTGACATGGGTTGCCGAGACGCTCAGCACGTCCAGCAGCCCGACGGCGTCACCCGCGAGGTCGCTCATCGTGTACGGCGGTCGAGCTCGGGGACCCCGCAGGGCGGCGGTGAGGGCGCCGACCCGCCGCACGGACCCGCCCGGCAGCTTCGTGGACCTGCCGATGTCCCGGTTGTCGTATCGGATGACGAAGAAGCCCCGCTCGGCGAGCTGGTCGCACAGGTCCTCGGGCCACCAGATCAAGGGGCCCGCAAGGCCCATGACGAGGAGCAGCGCCGGGTCGGTCGGGTCCCCGAACGTCTGGTAGCAGAGATCGATGCCGGTCGGCAGGCGCGCGACCTGCTCGTCACTTCGCTGCACAGGCGCGCTAGGCACTGACGTTCATGGCGGAGACGGAGGCGAGCTTCTGCAGCTGGTGCTCGCTGATGATCGAGCGGATGGTGCCACTGCGTGAGCGCATCACGAGGGAGTGGGTGATCGCGCCGCCGTGCGCATAGCGGACGCCGCGCAGCAGCTCGCCGTCGGTGATGCCGGTCGCCACGAAGAAGCAGTCGTCACCCGACACGAGGTCGTCGGTGCTCAGCACCCGGTCGAGGTCGTGCCCGGCGTCGAGCGCGCGCTGGCGCTCGTCGTCGTCCACGGGCGTCAGCCTGCCTTGGATGACGCCGCCGATGGCCTTCATCGCGCACGCCGCGATGATCCCCTCGGGTGTGCCGCCGGTGCCCATCAGCAGGTCGATGCCGGTTCCGGACCGCGCCGCCATGATCGCGCCCGCGACGTCCCCGTCGGTGATGAACTTGATCCGCGCACCGGTCGCCCTGATCTCGTCCACCAGCTGCTGGTGGCGCGGCCGGTCGAGGACGACGACGGTGATGTCCTCGTTGGCGCCGCCCTTCGCTTTCGCCGTACGACGGATGTTCTCCGCCACCGGCAGCCTGATGTCGACGACGTCCGCAGCCTCGGGGCCGGTCGCCAGCTTCTCCATGTAGAAAACCGCGGACGGGTCGTACATGGCTCCGCGAGGTGTCACCGCCATCACGGAGACGGCGTTGCTCATCCCTTTGGCAGCGAGCGTCGTGCCGTCGATGGGGTCGACGGCAACGTCGCAGGCGGGTCCGTGACCGTCGCCGACGTGCTCGCCGTTGAACAGCATCGGGGCCGAGTCCTTCTCACCTTCGCCGATCACGACGATGCCGTCCATGCCCACGGTGCCGATCAGCGCCCGCATGGCGTTGACGGCCACTTCGTCAGCGCCGAACTTGTCGCCGCGGCCGACCCAGCGCCCGGCTGCCATGGCAGCCGCCTCGGTGACTCGGACGAGCTCCATGGCGAGGTTGCGGTCAGGCGCGTTCGCTGGCGGGGCAAGAGATCCGTGGGACCCAAGGTCTGACGAGTCGGTGGTCACGAGAGTCTCCTCCGAGTTGGCGTTGCGCTGATCGTAACGAAGGAGGCGCCTACACCGGATATATCGAGACCTCGGTCGCCTTGACCGACGCCCACACCGGGTCTCCTGGCCGCAGCCGCAGCGTGGACAGCGCGGCGGGGGTGACGTCGGCGATCAGCGGGGGGGTGGAGGACACCTGCACGCGCACCGCGTCGCCGTGCGGCGCGAGGGTGGTGACGGTGCCGGGCCAGACGTTGCGCGGGCTGCCCGAAGGACGCTCGCTGTAGAGGCCAACGGCGGACGGCGGGAACGACGCGAACACCGGCCCGGTGAGGCGCTCCGCGGCCGTCACCTCACCCCCGGACTCCGTCGTGACGACGCCGGCGCGTGCAGTGCCCCGCACCAGGTTGAGCCCGACCAGAGCCGCCACGTGAGCCGTCCGGGGGCGCGCAGCGATGTCGGCCGGCGTGCCCGACTGCACGATCTCGCCGCCGTCCATGACCACGAGCCGGTCGGTGATGACCATGGCGTCGAGCGCCGTGTGGGTCACGACGATGCTCACTCCGGCGAAGGCGCGAAGGTGGTCGCGCAGATCAGTCCGCAGCGTCATCGCGGCGGCCGCGTCGAGGGCTGCGGTGGGCTCGTCAAGCAGCAGAAGGCGGGGGCGGCTCGCGAGGGCTCGCGCCAGCGCCACGCGTTGCGCCTGGCCTCCCGACAGCTGCCCCGGCCGCCGCTCGGCCAGCTCCTCGAGGCCGAGCCGGGCCAGCCACTCCGCCGCCTGGCCGCGGGCCGCCTCCCGACGCCCACCTTGGGCGCGCGCGCCGAACGCCACGTTGGCGGCGACGCTCAGGTGCGGGAACAGCAGGTGGTCCTGGAACACCATGCCGACGCCGCGACGGTGCGCCGGCAGGTGGGTCCCCGGAGCGGCCACCACGGTCCCGTTGAACGCGATCGTCCCGCTCGTGATCGTGAGAAGCCCCGCGATGGCTCGCAGAGTCGTCGACTTCCCTGCTCCGTTGGGACCGATCAGCCCGATGACCTCTCCTGCGTCCGCCTCGAGGTCGACCGTTGTCGTGTGCGCCGGTCGCCGTACGGCGAAGTGGGCCGTGAGTGTCATGAGACGCCGGACAGCCAGCGCTCCCGCAGCAGGACGAGGATCAGGACCGAGACCACGATCAGGACCAGGCTGAGGGCGATGGCGGAGTCCGGATCGGTCTGGAACTCGTTGTAGATCTCGATCGGCATCGTCTGGGTCGTCCCGGGGAAGTTTCCGGCGAAAGTGATGGTCGCACCGAACTCTCCGAGGGCCCGCGCCCAGCACAGCACCGCTCCAGAGACGATCCCCGGCAGCGCGAGCGGCACCGTCACGCGACGGAACATGTACCACCGCGTCGCGCCGAGCGAGGCGGCGGCGTCGTCGTAACGGGAGTCGGACGAGCGGAAGGCGCCCTCCACACCGATCACAAGGAACGGCAAGGCCACGAACGTCTGCGCGACGACGACTCCGGCCGTCGTGAACGGCAGCGTGATCCCGAACGCGCTGTCGAGTGCTCTCCCGAACACTCCGTTGCGCCCGAAGGCGAGCAGCAGGGCCACCCCGCCGACCACCGGGGGGAGGACCAGCGGCAACGCCACCAGCGCGCGGACCACGCGGCGACCCGGGAAGTCGACACGCGCCAGGCACCAGCTCATCGGCACACCGACCAGCAGGCAGACGGCCGTCGTGATGAGGGTCGTCTCGAGACTCAGGCGCAGCGCCGTCGATGCTCCGGACTTCGAGAGCTGTTCCGGCAGCGTGCTCCAGGGCGCGCGGACGAAGACCGCGGCGACTGGTACGACGAGCAGGGCGACCGCCGCGACAGCGGGAATGACGAGCGCCGCCGGAGCCCTGCCAAGCACGTGCGCAGAGTCGGGCCTCATGGTGTGCCGAAGCCGGCCTTGGCGAGGACGGACGTGCCCGCTGGGGATGTGACGAGGTTCACCCAGGCTGTCGCGAGCGGCGCCTGGTCGCTGCCTGTGACGGGGGCGACGAAGTAGGAGTTCACGACGTTGTCCGCCGAGGGGACCGGGACTGCATCGACCTTGTCCGCGGCGGATCTCGCGTCGGTCACGTAGACGATGCCGGCGTCGGCCTCCTCGAGCTCGACCTTCGTCAGGACCGCGGCGACGTCCGGCTCGAAAGACTTCGGGTCAGCCGTTACTCCGGCGTTTCGGAGCAGCTGGGCGCCGGCCGCTCCGCACGGAGCGGACACGGCACACATGACGAAGTCCGTGGCCGCCAGGCTCCTGACGCCGGTCACGTCGCCGGGATTACCGGCGGGAACCGCGATGACGAGCGTGTTCGTCGCGAAGCGCACCGGAGCGCTCGCCAGCTGATGGGCGTCCTGCACCACCGACATGCTCGTCCCGTCGGCCGTGGCGATCACGTCGGCTGGCGCTCCGGCGCTGATCTGCTCGGCGAGCGTCGTACTGGAGCCGAACGACACAACGACGTCGACGCTGGGGTGATCCCGCTCGAACTGGGCCTCCAGGCTCGTGAACGTCGCCGTCAGGGAGGAGGCGGCGAAGACGGTCAGCTTCGCCTTGTCGGTGCCCTGCGAGCAGCCTGTCGTCGACGATGCGAGCGCGAGCGAGGCAACGACGACGGCGAGCCAGCGCCTCACTGCGGGACCTCCACCACGACGTTGGTCGCCTTGATGGAGGCAACCGCGACCACGCCCACGTCGAGACCGAGCGAGTCGGCAGCTTCGCGGCTCATCAGCGAGACGATGCGGTAGGGACCGCAGCACATCTCGACCTGTGCCATCACGGTGTCGCGGGTGACGTCGGTGACGATGCCGCGCAGTGCGTTGCGTGCACTGACCCGGTGCGGCGCGGCCGGTGCTCCCGAGGCCGGCAGCGCAGCAAGCTCCCGCGCCAGGTGAGCGAGTGCGCTCCCCTCGATACCGGCGTGCCCGTCGTCCGTGCGCGCGGTCGAAAACCGTCCGGACTCCGCCCACCGACGCAGCGTGTCGTCACTGACCCCCAACAGGGACGCAGACGAGGCGAAGCTGTAGACATGCACATTACGCAGGATACCGCAGATGCGGAACATGGTCCTTGTGAGCGCTCCGCGTCTGCGGACGAAGCCAGCGTCAGAGCTCGCCGGTCACCCCGGCACAATGAAGCCGGTCCACCCGGCACAATGAAGCCGGTCCACCCGGCACAATGAATAGGTGAGCCATACCTCGGTGGGCGGGCAGCGGCGCGGGTCGCAACGCAGCCTCGGCGGCCTTGTGGGTGCGCTGATCGCGGTGTTCGGACTCATCGCCTGCGTCTGGGGCCTCACGTGGTTCCAGCACCGCGATCTCGAGGACCCGGCGCGGACGGTGGACTACGCCCCGGCGTTGGCTGCGGCTCGCGCGCAGGCACCGTTCGCGATCCTGGCTCCCCGCCCCGTCCCCGCCGGGCTCCGCGCCACGAGCGTCAGCTGGGACTCAACCGGGGCAAGGAAGTCGTGGCAGCTGGGGTTCGTCACGGACGGCGGGGAGTTCGTCGGGCTGTACGAGGGCAACGGCCCTGCAGCTGACGTCATCGAGGCGTCGACACCCGCGCGAGACCCCGGACCGCCTGTCACGATCGCAGGCGCACAGTGGCTGACCCTCACCAACGACGCCAGAGGCGAGACGGCTCTCGTCCGCACGACCTCCGGAGTGACCACCGTGGTGACCGGAACCGCCGGGGAGGCCGTCTTGTCGTCGTTCGCCGGCGCGTTGCACTGAGCACCGGCTTCGACGGGGGCCGGGTCCGACCGATCACCGGGGGTCCGACCTGGCGCCGGCTCCGACGGGGCGCCGGGCCAGCCCGAACCAGGCCCGTCCGGCGTCAGCTGTCTTCTCGGCGGGTGACGGCGTCGAGGCGTGCCCTGGCGCCGTCGAGCCAGCGCTGGCAGATGTCGGCGAGCTGCTCGCCGCGCTCCCACAGCGCCACCGACTCTTGCAGCGACACTCCGCCGGTCTCGAGCCTCTGCACGACCGTCAGCAGCTCGTCGCGGGCGTCCTCGTAGCTCAGGTCGGGGTCCGGCGCGGAGGGGCTCTCGGTCATGACGGCTCCGGCGCGGTGGACTCGACGACGACGTGCAGGCGTCCACCGGAGACTCGGGCCAGCAGGCGGTCACCCGGCGACACGTCAGCGGGGTCAGTGACGAGCGTTCCGGACGGAGCCTGGAGCAGGCTGTAGCCGCGCCGCAGCGTCGCGAGCGGGGACAGGGCTCGAACGCGGGCAAGGTGGTGGGCGAGGTCGTGCGAGTCGCGGTCGAGCCGGTGCCGCAGACCCCGACGCCCCCTGGCGCGGGCGTCCGTCAGCAGCCGCTCGTGGTCGTCGAACAACCGGGAGGGGTCGGCGAGGACCGGCCTGCTGCGCACGTTCGCCAGACCTCGGTGCTGCTGCTCGATCACCGTTGCGAGAGCGGCCCGCGCCCGGTCCCGGGCAGCGGCGATGCGAGCGGCCTCCTCGAGCACGTCGGGGACGACGCGCTTGGCAGCGTCGGTCGGCGTTGACGCGCGCACGTCGGCCACCAGGTCGAGCAGGGGCTGGTCCTGCTCGTGCCCGATGGCGCTCACCACGGGGGTCCGGCACCGGGCGACCGCGCGCAGCAACCCCTCGTCCGAGAATGCCAACAGGTCCTGCACGTCCCCACCTCCCCGAGCCACGACGATCACGTCGACGGCCTCGTCGCGGTCGAGAGCGCTGAGGGCCTCCATCACCTGCCGTGCCGCGTCGTGACCCTGCACAGCGGCGTACTCGACGGCGAAGACGACGCCCGGCCAACGGATGCGGGCATTGTCGAGGACATCACGTTCCGCGGCCGAGCTGCGCCCGACGACCAGCCCGACCGTGCGCGGCAGGAAGGGTAGTGGCTTCTTGCGCGCCGGGTCGAACAGTCCCTCGGCCGCCAGGAGCCGCCGCCGCTGCTCGATGCGCGCCAGCAGCTCGCCAACTCCGACGGGTCTGATCTCGCTCGCGACGAGGGACAAGGAGCCGCGGGGGATGTAGTAGGCGAACTTCGCGTGCACGACCACCCGTGCTCCCTCTGTGACGGGAACCGGCAGTGAGTCGAAGAGGGTGCGCGAGCAGGTCACCTGCAGCGACACCTCGGCCACCGCATCACGCAGCACCACGAACACCGTCGACGTCGACGGTCGTCGGGTCAGCTGGGCTACCTGCCCCTCGACCCAGATCGGTCCGAGCCTGTCGATGTAGCCCGTCATCGCCTGAGCGATGACCCGCACGGGGGCCGGCTTCTCGTACGACGTCTCGAGGGCCACGACCCGACTCTAGTGGCCGGCCCAGCGCCCCCGGGCTCGATAATGCGACGGATCACCTGGAGCCTGGGGGGGGGGTCGCAGAAAGCGCTCTCGACTGTTCGCCTGGCGGCTGGGGGTTCAACCCTC
>JBBSIF010000058.1:0-14635 GCA_038232255.1 Propionibacteriales bacterium | reverse complement strand
CGCTGGCGGCGAGGCCGCCGACGATGTTGTCCACCTGGTTGTGGCGGACCCAGATCTTGCCGCTGATCGCGTCGACGAGAGACGTGTACGCCGCAGCGGAGCCGCCAGCGGAGTTGACGACGTTCGCCTCGTAGACGGGACGGACCTCACCGCTGGGGAGTGCCAGGGCACGCAGCCGCGCCCGCTGCAGCTGCGCGAAGCCGTCGACCCGGAAGACCGACCAACCGTCCTGTGAGTACACGCGGGGGTTCACGGCGGCGCTGATCTGGCCGGCGTCGAGGGCTGCCTTGTTCCACCCGTCCACGGCTGACATCAGGTCGCCGGCCGCCGGAGCACCGGGGGTGCGGGTGAGTGAGGAGGAGAGGTAGGCGATCCGGCCGTCCGGAGCGACGCCTGCTGCGAAATCCGTCGTAACTCCGCCGGTTCGCCTCGTCGCGGAGGGCGCCGCTGGCCGCGTGGCGCGGCCTAGACTGAGCAGCGACAACCCGCCTCACTCGCCGAGGAGCACCGTGACCCGCGTCGTCGTCGACGTCATGTTGAAGCCGGAGATCCTCGACCCCCAGGGCAAGGCAGTCCTAGGAGCCCTGCCCAGGCTGGGGTTCGAGGGTGTGCGCGCCGTACGGCAAGGAAAGCGCTTCGAGCTCGAGCTCGACGGCGAGCCGGACGACGCCAGGCTCGCCGAGGTCGCCTCCGTTGCCGAGATGCTGCTGAGCAACCCCGTCATCGAGACGTACACGGTGCGCGTGGAGCGCGGATGAGGCTCGGGGTGGTCACTTTCCCTGGCTCGCTGGACGACGGGGACGCCCGGCGGGCGGCGGAGCGGGCAGGTGCGGAATCCGTTGTGCTGTGGCACGGTGACCATGACCTGCGCGGAGTCGACGCGGTCATCCTGCCCGGTGGGTTCTCCTACGGCGACTACCTGCGCTGCGGCGCTATCGCCCGCTTCGCGCCGGTCATGACCGAGGTGGTGACGGCGGCCGGCCAGGGTTTGCCGGTGCTGGGCATCTGCAACGGCTTCCAGATCCTCTGCGAGTCCCATCTGCTGCCGGGGGCGCTGGTGCGCAACGACCACCGCAAGTTCGTCTGCCGCGGCCAGCGGCTGGTGATCGAGGACGCCAGCACGCCCTGGACCACCCGCTACGACGCCGGCCAGGAGATCACGGTCCCGCTCAAGAACGGCGAGGGGGGCTACGTCGCGGATGCCGCCACGCTCGACCGGCTCGAGGGCGAGGGCCGGGTAGTCGTCCGGTACGTCGGAGCCAACCCCAACGGCTCGATGCGCCGGATCGCCGGCGTCCGCAACAAACGTGGCAACGTCGTCGGGCTGATGCCGCACCCGGAGCATGCCGTCGACGAGCTCTGCGGCGCGGGCACCGATGGCCTCGGATTCTTCACCTCCGTGGTCACGGCGCTCGTCGACAGCTGACGCACGGAGAGGATCGCGATGACCGACGAACAGTGGCAGCCCCCGACCGAACCCTGGTCGCCCGACGAGACGCAGACCCAGTGGGTGAGGTCAGAGCCCGCCCGGGGCTCGGTGGCGTGGAGCCCGGACGCCGACGAGAGCGCGGCGCCTCAATGGGGGGACCGGCAGCAGACGTCGCCGCGCACCCGGCCGACGCCCGAGGGCGGTGCGAACGCGCCGTCGCCGGTGGTCGAGAGTGAGAGAGGCGGTGCTGTCCGCAGTCTCGCCGGCGTGCGCCAGGCAGCGCAGGTCGCCTGCCCGCTGCTGCTGCTGGCCGGGCTCTCCTTCGACGAGCTCGACACCGACGGCTGGCACACCGCCACGGCCTGGGCGTTGTTCGCGGTCGTCTGCGCGATCCTCCAGCTGGCGCCTTTGGCGGGCCGGCGCGTCCGGCTGAGCGACGAGAGCTCCTGGTTCCTCTGCGCCGTCGGGACGGCGGGGCTGGTCGCCTACTGGGTGATCATCGTGCTGCCCGGCGCCAGCACCAACGCCGGATTCGTGCAGACGCTCGCCGTCGGGCTGGCGGGAGTCGGGTTGTGGATGTCGCCCGGCAGGCGGGGATGAGCTCCGAGGCGGCTCCAGCGGCGGCTCTCCGCGCGCCGGCCGCCCCCCGCGCCTCGCTCGGCGGAAGGGGATGGGCCGCGCTGCTGGTGGGGCTGGCGTCCCTCGGCCTCCCCTGGGGGCCCCTCGGGCAGCCGGGCTACGTCACCGCCTCCCGGGTCCCCGTCGCGCTGGCCGGGGTGCTGGTCGTTCTCGGGTGGCGCCGCGGGTCGCGGCAGCTCGTGCGGGTGGGTAGCGCCCTCGGCCTCGCCGCCGTCGTACTCGCCGGCTTCCAGGGTGGCGGAGCTCTCGCCCTGCTGCTCGCCCTCCTGCTCCTCGAAGTCCCGCTCCGCCGCCCCTGACCGACCATCCGAGACTTCCCGACCGACCATCCGAGACTCCCGGTCCGACGATCCGAGACTTCCGGGTCGACGATCCGAGAGTTTCCGGCGAGGATCGCGCCGCCACTCGGATCACCGGCCTACCGACAACAGTGCCGACACTCCTGATGCGGTAGATGGCACGCCGACGACGTCGAGCAGCTCCGCCGTCGATGCCTGCAGCGACCCCAACACCGTCAAGCCCGGTGTGCTCACGATCGCGACCGACTCCTCGGCGTACGACCCGTGGTTCTCATCCGATGACCCGACGAACGGGAATGGCTTCGAGTCCGCAGTCGCCTACGCCGTGGCGAAGGGCATGGGGTTCACGAGGGACGCGGTCACCTGGACCACGGAGCCGTTCAACTGGAGCTACCAGCCCGGCCCCAAGGACTTCGACTTCGACATCAACCAGATTCCATCAACGCCCAGCGCGCGCAGGCGGTCACCTTCTCCGACGGCTACTACTCGGCGGCGCAGGCCATCATCACGCTCAGCGACTCGTCGTACGCCGACGCCACGACTCTGGCGGACTTCACCGACGCCACGCTGGCGGCGCAGATTGGTACGACGTCACTCGACGCGATCACGGACACCATCCAGACAGGCAAGCAGCCGCAGGTCTTCGACGACACCAACGCGGCCAAGAACGCCCTCCTCAACGGTCAGGTGGACGGAATCGTGGTGGACCTCCCGACCGCGTGGAGGTGCTCGAGGTGATCGCCGAGCTGAAGCGCGACGGCATGACGATCGTGATGGCCACCCATGAGATGGACTTCGCCCGGCAGGTGGCCGACCGGGTCGTCTTCCTCGACGGCGGTGTCGTGGTGGAGCACGGTCCGCCGGAGGACGTGTTGACGGCGCCTCGCGACCGCCGTACGGCCCACTTCCTGGCCCGCTATCTGGGCGGCTGAGGTCTCGGATGGTCGGGCGGGAAGTCTCGGATGGTCGGGCGGGAAGTCTCGGATGGTCGGGCGGGAAGTCTCGGATGGTCGAGGGGAGCCGGTAGCGTTGACGGCGCCACTCGACCTCGAGGATTGCGAGCCCGACTCCCGTGACCGCCCCCCGGCCGCTCGACACGGTCAAGCAGGCCGAGCAGAACCGCGACGTCGCCCAGCCATGGCGCGAGCTCGGACTGCGCCCTGACGAGTACGCCCAGCTCCGCGAGATCCTCGGCCGGCGCCCCACCTCGTCGGAGCTGGCGATGTACTCGGTGATGTGGAGCGAGCACTGCTCCTACAAGTCCAGCAAGGTGCACCTGCGGCAGTTCGCGGAGGGGTCAACCGACGAGATGCGAGCGCACCTCATGGTCGGCATCGGTGAGAACGCCGGCGTCGTCGACATCGGGCAGGGCTATGCGGTGACGTTCAAGGTCGAGTCGCACAACCATCCGTCGTACATCGAGCCCTACCAGGGAGCCGCCACAGGCGTCGGCGGCATCGTCCGCGACATCCTCGCCATGGGAGCGAGGCCGGTGGCGGTGATGGACTCGCTGCGCTTCGGTGCACTCGACGCCGAGGACACGCAGCGCGTCCTGCCGGGCATCGTCGCCGGCGTCGGCGGATACGGAAACTGCTTGGGCCTGCCGAACATCGGCGGTGAGACGGTCTTCGACGCGTCGTACGCCGGCAACCCGCTCGTCAACGCGCTGTGCGTCGGCGTGATGCGCCACGAGCAGGTCCACCTCGCCAAGGCGACCGGGGACGGCAACCAGGTGATCCTGTACGGCGCTCGGACCGGCGGCGACGGGATCGGCGGCGTGTCCGTGCTGGCCTCGGAGACGTTCGACGCGGAGCGACCGACCAAGCGACCGAGCGTGCAGGTCGGCGACCCCTTCATGGAGAAGCTGCTCATCGAGGCCACGCTGGAGTTGTTCGACGCCGGGCTCGTCGCCGGGATCCAGGACCTCGGCGGTGCCGGGCTCTCGTGCGCGACGTCGGAGCTCGCCAGCGCGGGAGACGGCGGCATGCACGTCTGGCTCGACCGGGTGCCACTGCGGGATGCCTCGCTGGCGCCCGAGGAGATCCTCATGAGCGAGTCCCAGGAGCGCATGATGGCGGTCGTCGAGCCGCAACGCGTGGCGGCGTTCCTGCAGACCTGCGCGAGGTGGGACGTCGACGCGACCGTGATCGGCGAGGTCACGTCGACGGGCCGCCTGGTCGTCGAGTGGCACGGCGAGACGATCGTCGACGTGCCACCGCGCACCGTGGCGCACGAAGGCCCCGTCTACCACCGGCCGTTCACGAGACCCAACAGGCAGGACTCCCTACAGGCACAGACCTCCGACGCGCTGGGACTCGACCGGCCGCGAGACGCCGCGGCGCTGAAGGAGACGCTGCTGCGGCTGGTCGCGTCGCCCAACTCCTGCGACAAGTCGTGGGTCACCGACCAGTACGACCGGTACGTCCGCGGCAACACCGTGCTCGCGCAGCCGGAGGACGCCGGCGTGGTGCGGGTCGACTCCGACACCGGTCTCGGCATCGCCCTGGCGCTCGACGGCAACGCGCGCTTCTGCCTGCTCGACCCGTACGCCGGCGCGCAGCTGGCTCTCGCTGAGGCCTACCGCAACGTCGCGGTGTGTGGCGCGCGGCCGATCGCCGTCACCGACTGCCTCAACTTCGGCTCGCCGGAGGACAGCGACGTGATGTGGCAGTTCGCGGAGGCGACGCGCGGCCTTGCCGACGGCTGCCGCGAGCTCGCGATCCCGGTCACGGGCGGCAACGTGAGCTTCTACAACCAGACGGGGGAGGTCGCGATCCTGCCGACTCCGGTGATCGGCGTCCTGGGAGTGCTCGACGACGTGACCCGCCGTACGACGATGGGCTTCTCCGACCAGGGCCATGGGATCTACCTGCTGGGCGAGACTCGCGACGAGCTCGACGGCTCCGAGTGGGCAGCCGTGCTGCACGGCCACGTCGGTGGCCGACCGCCCGCTGTCGACCTTGCTGCGGAGCTGTCGCTGGGCGAGGTCATGGTCGAGGCCGCGCGGAGGGGGCTGGTGTCCAGTGCGCACGACCTCGCCGGCGGAGGTCTGGCCCAGGCACTTGTCGAGTGCTGCCTCCGGCGCGACGTCGGCGCGCGGGTCGCTGTCCCGGACGGCCTCGACGTCTTCGTCGCCCTGTTCTCGGAGTCCTCGGGCCGCGCCGTGGCAACGGTCCGACCCGGCGACGAGCAGCGGTTCGTGGACCTCTGCGCGTCGTACGGCGTCGCGCGCCGCCGGATAGGGGAGACGGCCGGCCGTGGCGACGAGGCGAAGCTCGTGGTGGCGGACGCCTTCACCGTCAGCCTCGCTGAGATCCGCGCCGCCTGGGCGGCGACGCTGACCGACGCCTTCCCCGACTGAGCCGGCTGCCAGTGCCCGGTCGTCTCCGTCCGCTACCGCCGCCATACCTCGCCGCTCTGTTGCAGCGCATCGACCAGACGCGGGAGAGCGGCACGTCCGTCGATGCCGAGGACGAGCGAGTCGCCGTCAAGCACTTCCTGGCCGTGCTCGCCACCCGCTACCCCGGCAAGAGCGTCGAGGTGCGCGTGCCGCCGTACGCGGCCGTGCAGTGCATCGAGGGCGCCCGGCACACCCGTGGAACTCCGCCGGCCGTCGTCGAGACCGACGCCGACACCTGGGTCGCGCTGGCTCGGGGTCGGCTCGAGTTCCAGACGGCGGTCCGCGACGGCAGGGCGCGAGCCTCCGGTGAGCGCTCCGACCTCACGGCGCAGCTGCCGCTCACCTGACCGAGGCTGCTGCCCGCTCGGCTCGGTAGGCGGCGCCCATCTCGCGCAGCCGGGCGTGGCTGCCGGCGTAGGCATCGTGGCGCGGAAGGTAGGACTTCCGGATCTTCGCCACGACCGTGTAGTTGGGGTCGCAGACGTTCGCGATCGGGCTCTCGGTCGCCTGAGTGACCAGCTGGTAGCCATCGATCGGGTCGAGGCCGCACTCGGCGGCGATCCAGGTGACCAGATCGTGCTGGGCGATCCGGAAGGCGTCCTCGAGGGGTCGCGCCGAGCCGGTGCTCATCAGATAGTCGTCGCTCTCCAGCCGGGGCCACGGCGTCGCCACGCCCTTGACCAGGTCGATGATCAGCACGGTGTCCATCGCCGCCTCGACCGCGACCCCGCACGTCTCACCCTCACCCTGCCGGCAGTGCCCGTCGCCGAGGGCGAAGAGTGCGCCGTCGACGTTGACGCCGAGGAAGCAGGTGACACCCGCGCGCATCTCGGGGGTGTCCATGTTGCCGCCGTGCGCGTCCGGTACCAGCGACGACCGTGCCTCGAAGGCGGCCGGAGCGACCCCCACCGTGCCGTGCATGGGGTCGAGGGGCAGATCGATCGAGGCGTCGCCGGCGCGAGCCCGGAACGTCACCGACCGAGCGACGCGGTCGACGTCGTACATCCAGACCAGTTCCGGGAGGGGTTCCTGCAGGCTCGCCGTGACGTGCGTCGAGGTGAGCGCCCCGAAAAGCGGGATCGTCGACGACGCCGCCCAGTCCCGTGACGGCTCGATCGAGACGAAATGGACGGCGAGCGTGTCGCCCGGCTCGGCCCCCTCGACGTAGAACGGCCCCGTCAGCGGGTTCACGAAGGGGAACTCGATGACCCTCGAGACCAGGTCGTCGGTTCCTCGGACCTTGCCGGCGAAGGCGTCCTCCGTCCACAGCTCGATCACCGAGCCCGGCCGCACACGTCGTACCGGAGCGACCCCGCCGAACGTCCACGCGAGCTCTGCAGGACCGGGTCGGTAGCTGAGGATGTCCATTGCGGTCAGCTCTCGACGAAGGCGCGCTTGGTCTCGGTGATCCTCGCCGGTCGGGTGAGGAGCAGGACGACGAGGTAGCCGACCCCAATCGCCAGGTTGTGATCCGCAGTGTGGGCCATCGAATTCCCTCCCGCCGTGGCAAGACGTGCTCGGCGGGCCGATGCTAACGCCGTCGAGCCGGGTACGTCGATGGGCACATCGCCACCCGCTACCGGCCGGCCAAGAGCCTCGAGGTGCGCGTGCCACCGTACCCGACGCTCGTCGTCGTTGCGTCCGTGCGGGTGTGCGCTATCGCGCTCGGGTGCCCGGACGTGGTGCGCAGGGGTGGTGCCTCGGTCGTTGCGTCCGTGCGGGCGTGCCCTATTGCGCTCGGGTGCCGGGACGTGGTGCGCTGGGGTGGCGCGCGGCAGCCGCCTCTGGAGCGCCATCACACCGCCTTGCACAGACGTAGCGGCGGCGCGGTCTAGACTGAGGCAGTGCCGCGCGGAGATGGTTTGCTGACCGACGACCTCGACCCGCTGGACCGTCCCCCGAAGGACGCGTGCGGAGTCTTCGGCGTCTGGGCCCCCGGGGAGGACGTCTCCAAGCTCACCTACTACGGGCTCTACGCGCTGCAGCACCGGGGCCAGGAGTCCGCAGGCATCGCGGTCGGCGACGGCTCGAAGATCCTTGTCTACAAGGACATGGGCCTGGTATCCCAGGTGTTCGACGAGCCGACCCTCAGCTCCCTCAAGGGATACGTCGCGATCGGCCACACCCGCTACTCGACCACCGGCTCGAGCGTGTGGCACAACGCCCAGCCAACCTTCCGGCCGACGCCCAACGGGTCCATCGCACTGTGCCACAACGGCAACCTGATCAACACCGGCGACCTGGCGAAGCGCGTCAACCAGCTCGACCAGTTGCAGCTCGGGGTCGCAACCGGCCCGAGTGACGCATCCACCGACACCGACCTGGTGGCCGCGCTGCTGGCGTCGTACCCGGACCGCACGCCCGAGCAGGCTGCCATGGAGGTGCTGGGCACCATCCGCGGCGCCTTCTGCTTCGTCTTCATGGACCAGGGCACGCTGTACGCCGCTCGGGACCCACAGGGCTTCCGGCCGCTGGTGCTGGGCCGCCTCGAGCGCGGCTGGGTGGTGGCGTCCGAGACGGCAGCGCTCGACATCGTCGGCGCCTCGTTCGTGCGCGAGATCGAGCCAGGTGAGCTGATCGCCATCGACGAGAACGGGTTGCGCACCCAGCGGTTCGCCGACGCCTCGCCCAAGGGGTGCCTCTTCGAGTTCGTCTACCTCGCTCGCCCGGACACCGTCATCAGCGGGCAGCGGGTGCACAGCGTCCGCGCGGAGATCGGCCGGCAGCTCGCCCGCGAGTTCCCGGTTGACGCCGACCTCGTGATCCCCGTGCCGGAGTCCGGCACGCCGGCCGCCATCGGCTACGCCGAGGAGAGTCGGATCCCTTACGGGCAAGGGTTCGTGAAGAACTCGTACGTCGGTCGCACGTTCATCCAACCCAGCAACACGATCCGTCAGCTGGGCATCAGGCTCAAGCTCAACGCGCTGCGCGACGTCGTCGAAGGCAAGCGCCTCGTCGTGGTCGACGACTCGATCGTGCGCGGGAACACCCAACGCGCCCAGGTGCGGATGCTGCGTGAGGCCGGCGCCCGCGAGGTACACGTCCGCATCGGCAGCCCCCCTGTCACGTGGCCGTGCTTCTTCGGCATCGACTTCGCCAGCCGCGCAGAGCTCATCGCCAACGGCATGTCGGTGGACGAGATCTGTCGCTCGATCGGCGCGGACTCGCTCGGCTACGTCTCGCTCGAGGGTTTGGTCGCCGCCTCCAACGTCGCCGCGCCCAAGCTCTGCCGAGCCTGCTTCGACGGGATCTATCCGGTGGAGCTTCCCGCCGCGAACCTCCTCGGCAAGCACCTGCTCGAGACGCCCCCGCTTTCCCTCGCACCTGACGGCCTCGTCACCTCGGTCCCCGGTGGCGGTGCTGCCGACGCACCCAACCGGCCCTGACCGTCGTACCCCGGTGGTCTCGTCATGAGCGCTGAGCCGGCGAAGTCCGGAGCGTACGCCGCCGCCGGCGTCTCGGTCGACGAGGGCGAGCGGGCTGTCGACCTCATGAGGGTCTGGGTCGAGAAGGCGCGACGGTCTGAGGTCGTCGGCGGCATCGGCGGCTTCGCGGGTCTGTTCGACGCGTCCGCGCTGACCGGCATGAGGCGACCCCTGCTGGCCAGCAGCGCCGACGGTGTCGGCACGAAGGTGGCGATCGCGCAGGCACTCGACAAGCACGACACGATTGGCTTGGACCTCGTGGGCATGCTGGTCGACGACCTCGTGGTCTGCGGTGCGGAACCGTTGTTCCTGACGGACTACATCGCGTGCGGGAAGGTCGTGCCCGCGCGCATCGCGGAGATCGTGAAGGGGGTCGCCCATGGCTGTGTGCTCGCTGGCTGCGCCCTGCTCGGTGGCGAGACCGCTGAGCATCCCGGTCTGCTCGGCGACGACGAGTACGACGTGGCCGGCGCCACCACCGGGGTGGTCGAGGCCGACTCGCTTCTCGGCGCGGAGCGCGTGGCGGCGGGGGACGTCCTGGTGGCGATGGCGGCGTCCGGCCTGCACTCCAACGGCTACTCGCTGGTCAGACGAGTGCTGCTCGACGACGCCGGCTGGCGGCTGGACCGCCACGTCGACGACGTGGGGCGGACGCTCGGCGAGGAGCTGCTCGAGCCGACGCGGATCTACGCCTTGCCCTGCCTCGAGCTGGCGCGCCGCACCGGCGTTCACGCGATGTCGCACATCACCGGTGGAGGGCTGGCGTCCAACCTGGCGCGGGTGCTGCCGGACGGCCTCGTGGCAACGGTCGACCGTTCCACCTGGACGCCGCTCCCGATCTTCGGCCTCGTCCGCGACGTCGGTTCGCTGAGCCGTGCCGACCTGGAGTCGACGCTCAACATGGGCGTCGGCATGGTCGCGGTCACGGCCGCCGACGCCGCCGACGCCGCTCTCACAACCCTGCGCGCCGCCGGGGTCGGGGCCTGGATCTGCGGGAACGTGACCGGTGCTGGGCCAGACCGTCGAGACGTAGCGCAACCGGTCGTGCGGATGGTCGGAGACCATCCCGCCTGACACGCGAGAATAAGCAACGGAGTGCTTGTCGCGGTCTCGTTCTCCGGGTGTGGTGTAGGTATCGCCTGCGCCGGCGGGTATCCTGTTCGCACGAGAAAACAGGTGACAGACCGGGCATCTCTGGGTGAACCCGGCGACGATGTGCGAGGGGGTCGACCCTATGGGGCGCGGCCGGGCGAAGGCTAAGCAGACGAAAGTCGCTCGTGAGCTGAAGTATCGCGAGTTCAACACCGACTTCACCGAACTGCAGCGTGAACTGCACGGTGACGAGGGCGACACGGCGCTTCCTGCGCGGCAAGAGCCCCTGGCTGACGACGACGACCCCTACGCCGACCTCTACGGGGAGCCGGCACCCGGCCGCTGATCCGAGGTCAGCGGACGATGGTGAGCGGGCGACCCAGACCCTAGCGTGCGACCCAGAGCCTTCTGAGTCGCCCGATGTCGGCCATCCTCCGCTCCGCGATCCGGTCAGCGGCTACTGCCGGCGGGACAGTTTCCGCGGCGGCTACCTCGAACACCGCCTTGGTCGTCTCGTAGATCCTGCCGGCCCGCGCCTTGGCTCGCTCGAACGAGAAGCCCTCCAGCTCGTCGGCGACCTGCACGAGGCCGCCGGCGTTGACGCAGTAGTCCGGCGCATAGAGGATCTCGCGGCTCTGCAGGATCTCCTCGATCCCCGGGTGCGCCAGCTGGTTGTTCGCCGCACCACAAATGATCCGGGCCTTGAGGACCTGAACGGTGTCGTCGTCGATCGCACCGCCAAGAGCGCACGGCGCGTAGACGTCGAGGTCGGAGGCGACGAGCTCGGTGGTGTCGGCCACGGTCTCCACCGTTGGATGAGCAGCGGTGACCCGGCGAACGGCGGGCTCGTAAACGTCGGTGACGACCACCTCGGCGCCGTCGGCCACCAGGTGCTCGACGAGATGATGACCGACCTTGCCGACCCCCGCCACGCCCACCCGACGCCCCGTAAGGGACGGCGCTCCCCAGGTGGCCTCGGCCGCCGCCCGCATGCCCTGGAAGACACCGTATGCCGTCAGCACTGACGAGTCCCCAGCCCCACCGTGCTCCAATGACCGCCCCGTGACGAACGCGCTCTCACGGGAGACGATGTCCATGTCCTCGCTGAACGTCCCTACGTCGCACGCGGTGAGGTACCGGCCGCCGAGGGACTGCACGAACCTGCCGTATGCGCGCAGCAGCGCCTCGCTCTTGTCCTGGCGTGGATCCCCGATGATGACGGCCTTCCCGCCGCCCAGGTCGAGACCCGCCAGTGCCGCCTTGTAGGCCATCGTCCTGGACAGCCGGAGGACATCTGCGACGGCTGCCGCTTCCGTCGCGTAGGGGTAGAAACGGGTCCCGCCGAGGGCTGGGCCGAGTGCCGTGGAGTAGATCGCGATGATGGCGCGGAGTCCGGACTCCTCGTCGTGGCAGAACACCACCTGCTCGTGCGAGCCCTGCTCGAACACGGACGATGCCGAGTCCTCACCCACAGTCAGTCGTCCTCGCCGGCCGAGGCGCCCCATCTCAGGTTGGCGCCGTTCCAGCCACGATATCTCGCCGCGCCGCCGCTGAGCGGGGGGTCCGGCTGCGTCCGGGCGGAACGATCGACGGACCAGCCCGCCGCGATCTCCGGCCCAGGCGCGTAAGGCGTGATGCACGGTGAGCCGACCTGCACAACAAGTAAACCTGCTTTGCCTGGGTCGGATACGCTTTCTCACCGGATGACCGGTTGATGGTGAATGTGGCACGCACGACGCTCGGCAGCAGGAGGATGGATGGCGAACGCTGGACCCACCGACGCTGAGCCGCTGCTCACCCCGGCGGAGGTGGCTGCCATGTTCCGTGTGGACCCCAAGACGGTGACGAGGTGGGCGAAGGCGGGCAAGCTGAGCTCGATCCGCACGCTGGGCGGCCATCGACGCTACCGCGAGTCGGAGGTTCGGCAGCTTCTCGGCGCCATCTCCACGATGCCGCCAGTGACGGACTAGTTCCCGGCTGCCCGGTACTGCGACAACACGTCCCGGGGGATCCGGCCGCGCCCACTCACCTCGACTCCGTTGGCGGCGGCCCAGGCACGCACCGCCGTCGGGGCGGCGGACGTCGGGACATGACGCGACCTCGTCGTCCGACTGCCGGCAGGCCTCCGGCGCGCGGCCGCGACGAAGGGCGAGAGCGATGACCGCAGCTGGTCCGCGGCCTTCTTGTCCAGGTCGAGCTCGTAGCCGATGCCGTCCAAGCTGAAGGAAACCGTCTCACCGGCGCCGTCCGGTAGCTGCTTGCCGGTGATGTCGTCGATAATGACCGTGATGTTCTTGCGAGCCATCAGTATCTCCTCTCACCATGGGTGTCGCTATTGTTGCACGACCGGTTGATGAACGAGCCGAGGGGCCAAAAGCCGATACGTGTCGAAAGGCAACCCGCGACTCATTCCGACCCGACGCCCACGTGAAGTTCGGTTGTTAAGGCGACACCCGTGCCTTTGGCGGGCGATAGGCCGGCAATCCAGTGTGCTGTCCCGCCGGTTCACCGTCTCCGCGGCAGCTCTCTTTCAGCACCGCCGCCATGATGGGTCCGCCGTGCCGGGACGGCTCCCGTGCGGGAGGATACGAGGAATGGCGAACACCGAAGGACCAGCCGTGCGGCTCGTGCTCACCGCTGACACGCACGTCCCGAAACGCGCGCGAGAGCTGCCTGCCGAGCTGTGGTCTGCGGTGGACGAGGCGGATCTGGTCATCCATGCAGGTGACTGGGTCGACGTCTCCCTCCTCGATCTGCTCCAGGCGCGCGCCAAGGCTCTCGTCGGGGTTTACGGCAACAATGACGGCGCCGCCTTGCGTCAGAGGCTGGACGAGGTGGCGTACGTGGACATCCAAGGGGTGCGTGTCGCCGTCGTGCATGAGACCGGCTCCGCCGTACGGCGTGAGGAGCGGTGTGCCGAGCGGTTTCCGGACACCGACGTGCTCGTCTTCGGACACAGCCACATCCCCTGGGACACCACTGCCAACACGGGTTTGCGGCTGCTGAACCCCGGCTCACCCACCGACCGGCGCCGCCAGCCGCACTGCACCTTCATGACGGCCGTGGTGCGGGCAGGAGCCCTCCACGACATGCGGCTGCACCCCATCGCGCCGAGGTCGCCGTCCGCGGCGGCGCCTCGCCGAGCGACAGAGAGGTTCTGACCCTGACATGGCACCTTCGAGATGGCCGTCGAGACCGGTCGAGCAGTGGCAGGGGACTCGCGACAGTCTCCAGCTGTACACCCAGGTGGTGGGCAAGGTCGTTCTCGCACACACACCGATCGTCAACCACTGGTGGAACAGCACTCTGCACATCACTTCCCGCGGGCTCACGAGCTCGCTGGTGCCGCATCCTTCGGGCAACGCCTTCCAGTTCGACTTCGACTTCTGGGCAAGCCGGCTGCGCATCACGACGACCTCCGGTGACGAGCGTGCGGTCGCCTTGACGGCGCGGCCGGTCGCGGACTTCTACGAGGAGCTGATGACGTCCCTCGACGCGTTGGGCGTGAGCACGGAGATCTGGCCGATGCCGGTCGAGATTCCGGACGCGGTGCCTTTTCCACGCGACCGCGAGCACGTCACCTATGACGCCGGTGACGCGCGCCGGTAATGGCTGGCGATGGTCGAGGCCGAGCGGGTCTTCTCGATATTCCGCAGTCGATTCGTTGGCAAGTCGAGCCCCGTCCACGTCTTCTGGGGGGAGCTCTGGACCTGGCAGTGACCCGGTTCTCCGGTCGACCCGCGCCGCCCTTTCCCCGAGGAGCCCCGAACTGTGGCCCGCAGGTCATGACGGAGGCGTACTCGCATGAGGTCAGCAGCGCCGGCTACTGGCCCGGTGGAGACGGCGAAGGCGTCTTCTACAGCTACGCCTTTCCCGGGCCCGAGGGCTTTCGCGACTACCCGATTCCGGCCGCCGGTGCCTCCTACAGTGCGGAGCTCGGCGAGTTCGTCCTGCCCTACGAGCGGGTGCGCACGGCGCGAGATCCCGACGCGCTGCTGTTGGGCTTCCTGCAGAGCAGCTACGAGGCGGCAGCGGTGTCGGCGGGCTGGGACCGGGCCGCTCTCGAACGCTCCCCGGCTGGTGAGGCGTCGTACCCGTCAGTGCAGCAGTGACTGCCAGTTCGACGGAACGCGGCCGGCGGGTCCCGGCGTCGGTTGGTCGGCGGGATGGTGCTCGGGTGGCGCGAGGCGTGGGCCGACGCGTGCTGTCGGGGCGAGGTGTCGCAGCAGCCGATGTGACCGCACTCGGCGCAGCGGCGCAGGTGGAACCACCAGCCGCCGCTCTGCTCGCAGTCCGCGCAGCCGGTCCCGCTGGGGGGTGCGCTGGGATCGATGCCCGGCTGCCCGGTCGT
>JBBSIF010000057.1:0-14924 GCA_038232255.1 Propionibacteriales bacterium | reverse complement strand
CGTGTCTCAGTCCCAGTGTGGCCGGTCACCCTCTCAGGCCGGCTACCCGTCGTCGCCTTGGTGGGCCGTTACCTCACCAACAAGCTGATAGGCCGCGAGCTCATCCTCCACCGCCGGAACTTTCCACCATCAACAGATGTCTGTGATGGTCGTATCCGGTATTAGCTTCCGTTTCCGGAAGTTGTCCCGAAGTGAAGGGCAGATTGCTCACGTGTTACTCACCCGTTCGCCGCTCGTGTACTCCCGAAGGAGCCTTACCGCTCGACTTGCATGTGTTAAGCACGCCGCCAGCGTTCGTCCTGAGCCAGGATCAAACTCTCCGTTGAAATCTGTTGACTGAGCCCGTCGAGACGGGCGTTCATCGACTTCTTGGAGTATCCCGGCAAGAACCGCTCCCCGATTGCTTGGATCGGAGAGACTTGGTCATTACCAAAGAAACCGCCCGTCACGAACCGAGGACAGCTGAGCTGTCTTCGCATCATGCCGGGACGGGGCGTTAATTAATTCGTCGTCGACTTTTGGCACACTGTTGAGTTCTCAAGGATCGCGCGCGCACCGTCGTCGGCCTCTCAGCCGGCTCGGGGGCAACTCGACCTAACTTACCGGGCGCCACCAGGGACCGTCAACTCGCGTTGGTCGGGTCAGAACTGCTCGCCGGTCCCCCGATGGTAGCAACCACGTCGCCGGACTCCAAGCCTGTTCGGCCTGTCGTGCGCGTGACTTTGACGCCAGCGAGGTTGCGCCGGCCGCGCCGTAGCAGCACCCAGCCGCCGGCGAGGAGATCCCGGGTCTGCGGACGGGAGTCCGCGTCCTCGATCCTGGCGTTGTTGACGTACGCGCCGCCCTCGCTGACGGTTCGTCGCGCCGCGCCCTTGCTCGCCACCAGTCCGGTCTGCGCGAGCAGGTCGGCGTACGTCGGGAGCGGTTCCTCCGGCGACACGGACAGGTGCGGTGCCTCGAGGAGGGCGGACTCGAGGGTCGGCGCGTCAAGGCTCCGGAGGTCGCCGCTCCCGAACAGCGCCGCGGCGGCGGCGGTCACTCGCGCCGTCTGCTCCGGCCCGTGCACGAGCGCCGTCACGTCGTCGGCGAGGGTGCGATGCGCCGCACGGAGCGCGGGGGCGTCGACCAGCTGCCGCTCCAGGTCGGCGATCTCCTCTCGGGTCCGGAACGTGAAGTACCTCAGCAACGGCACGACCTCCCGGTCGTCGGCGTTCAGCCAGAACTGGTGGAAGGCGTACGGCGACGTCATGGCTGCGTCGAGCCAGATGGTGCCCGCCTCCGTCTTGCCGAACTTGGTGCCGTCGGCTCGCGTCACGAGCGGGGTGGCCAAGGCGTGCACCCGGGCGCCTGTCACCCGGCGCACCAGCTCCGCGCCGGCGGTGATGTTGCCCCATTGGTCGCTGCCTCCGGTCTGGAGCGTCACGGAATGGTCGCGGTACAGGTTGAGGTAGTCCAGGGACTGCATGAGCACGTAGCTGAACTCCGTGTAGGAGATCCCCGCCTCGAGCCTGCTCCGCACCACGTCGCGGGCCAGCATCTTGTTGACGGGGAAGTGCTTGCCGATGTCGCGCAGGAAGTCGATCGTCGACAGGCTCGCGGTCCAGTCGTAGTTGTTGACGACGACGGCGGCGTTGTCGCCCTCGAAGGACAGGAAGCGCGCGAGCTGCCCGCGGATGGCCTCGGTCCACGACGTGACGACGTCGAGCGTGTTCAGGCTTCGCTCACTCCCCGCCTTCGGGTCGCCGATCATGCCCGTGGCTCCGCCGACGAGACCGAAGGGCCGGTGGCCGCCGTCCTGCAGACGCCGCAGCGTGAGGATCTGCAGGAGGTTGCCCATGTGCAGGCTCGGGGCGGTGGGGTCGAAACCGCAGTACACGCTGATCGGTCCCCGCGCCATCTCGGCGCGGAGGGCGTCGAGGTCGGTCGCGTGCGCGATGAGCCCGCGCCAGGCGAGCTCGTCGAGGACGTGGTCACTCACGCGGCGTTTCCTTCGGCTCGGCTGGCACGGCGGTCCCGGCAAGCCTGCCTCATCGGCCGCTGCGCCGTACAACGGGTTTGCCGGTCGGGACCGGTCTCGACGCGTCAGCCGTCACCTCCGACGGGCGACCAGCTGCCATGCTCTTGCCACGTCGCGGTACGGCGACGTCGCGCACACGGCGATCTCGAGGCGCAGGATGTCCTCCCAGTGCTCCGGGTCGCTCGTGAAGACGTCGTCGTCGACCAGGTCGATGAAGCACCTCGATCCGTAGCGGCCGACGACCTCGGCGCCTGCTGCGCGCAGGTCCCGCGCCGCGGCTCGCCAATGGACCCGTGCGACGTCGTGCTCGAACGCAGCCGCACGGAACGTCGGCGAGTCCAGGAGCGTGAGCGCTGCCGACGGGTCCTTGCCGCGGACGGCCTTGGCGAAGACCTCCGAGGCCGGGTTGGGAGCGACCAGCGAGAGAAGTCCCCCCACCCGGGCCGCCTCGACCACGCCGCGGACCGCCTCGGCGGGATCTGCCAGGTACTGCACGACGAAGTGGCAGAGCACCACGTCGAAGTCCGCATCGGCGAAGTCGGCGAGGCCCTCCATCCCTCCGCCGACGAGGTGCACGCGGTCGAGGACGCCCAGGGCGGCGGCGTTCTCCCGGGCCTGGCCCAGCATGGCCTCGCTGTAGTCCAGGATCGTGACCTCGGATCCGGCCGCGGCCAGGCGCAGGGAGTCCTTCCCGTCCCCGCCACCCACGTCCAGGACGCGCAGCGGCGGGTTCTCGCCGTGCAGATGGGTGTCGAGAACGTGCCCGACGACCGCGTAGCGGACCCGGGCCCACGGCTCGTCCTGCCAGGCCAGCCAGCGGTCCAGGTGGGCGTCGAACACCGTCGACGGGGTGCCTGCCGGTGGCTTCGTCACCGCGTCAGGCTACGTCGCAGCCGTCGGCGGGGCTTTCGCGTGCCGCCGGTACGTCGACACGGTCGCGTCGCCCGCCACCCAGAGCCGGCACTGTTCGTCGGCCCCGGCGCTGACCCCGACCCGCGGACCGGCCAAGGACGGCGCGGCTCCGGGGGCCGGCTCCCACCGGACGGGCCCGTCCCACAGCGTCGTACCGGTGCAGTCGAGAGCGACGCCGAGCGCTCGCGCCAGGTTCCCGGGTCCACGCGCGAGAGCGTCGTCGCCCACACCGTTGCGACGTGCCCGGGCGACGGGGGCACCGGCGACGACCCGGCCCGCTCGCAGGAGGACGGCCGCCGCGACGCCCGCCTCCTCGCACACCAGGTTCATGCAGTGGTGCATCCCGTAGCTGAGATAGACGTACACCCGACCCGCCGGCCCGAACATGACCCGGTTGCGCGGGGTCGGCCCTCGGAAGGCGTGCGACGCCGGGTCGGACTCGCCGGCGTAGGCCTCCACCTCGGTCAGCTCGACCACGACGGCACCACAGGCGATGCGGCTACCGAGGAGGCCTGCGGCCACCGCGAGCGCCGGACGGCCGAAGAAGTGCTCGATGCCGCCCTGCGACGGCCGAGCCTCAGGCCCGGGCACGGGCCTTGTCGAGGAGCCAGGTCAGCAGCGCCTTCTGGGCGTGCAGACGGTTCTCGGCCTCGTCCCAGACGAGGCTCTGCGGCCCGTCGATCACCTCCGCGGCGATCTCCCGACCCCGGTAGGCGGGCAGGCAGTGCAGGACGACGGCGTCGGGCGCGGCCAGGCTCATAGCGGTCTGGTCGACGGCGTAGGGGACGAACGGAGAGCCGCGCAGCGCCGCCTCGTCCTCCTGCCCCATGGACACCCACGTGTCCGTGACGACGACGTCAGCGCCCTCGACAGCCGCCTGCGGTGACGGCTCGTGTAGCGCGGAGCCGCCCGTCCGTGCCGCCATCCGCTGGGCGTCGGCGAGCACGCCGGGGTTCGGCGCGTAGCCGTCCGGAGAGCCGACGCGCACGTGCATCCCCGCCACGGCTCCTCCCAGCAGGCACGAGTGCGCCATGTTGTTGGCGCCGTCGCCGAGATAGGTCATCGTCAGGCCGGCCAGCCTGCCCTTCGCCGCCCGGACCGTCTGCAGGTCGGCGAGCGTCTGGCACGGATGGAACCGGTCGGTGAGGGCGTTCACGACCGGCACGCATGCCACGGCTGCCATCGCCTCCACGCGCTCCTGCCCGAACGTGCGCCAGACGATCGCCTGGACCTGCCGCTCGAGCACGCGCGTGGTGTCCTCGACCGGCTCCCCGCGCCCCATCTGCGACGACTGCGAGTCGATCACCAGCGGGTAGCCCCCGAGCTCGGCGATCCCGACCGCGAAGGACACCCGGGTGCGGGTCGACGGCTTGTCGAAGAGGACGGCGACGGCCTGGGGTCCGGCGAGGGGCTGCGCCGCGAACCGGTCGGCCCGAAACTTGTCGGCGAGGTCGAGGACCGCCTCCTGCTCGTCCGGCGACAGGTCGTCGTCGCGCAGGAAGTGCCGCATGGAGCCTCCAGGAGGTGTCGCCGGTCCGGCCGAGAATACGCCACCGGGGGCCTTCGTCTCACGACCGCTGGACCGCGCCCACCCTTGCCGCTGCCTCGGCCACTGCGGCGTCACGGGCACCGCCGATCTCGGCGTCCGTCAAGGTGCGGTCGGGAGCCCGGAAGCGCAGCCCGTAGGCGAGGGACTTGCGTCCTGGCCCGGCCTGCTCCCCGACGTACACGTCGAACAGTCGCGCCGACTCGAGCAGCTCCCCCGCGCCGGCACGCAGGGCGGCCTCCACCTCCGCAGCGGGGACGTCCGCGGCCACGACGAGGGCGACGTCGGCCTTGCCGACCGGGTACGACGACAGCCGCGGGGCTCGAACGGAGCCGAGGGCATGAGCGATCACCGCACTGAGGTCGATCTCGGCCACCGCGGTCCGCGCCGGCACGCCCAGCTCCCGGCAGATCCGTGGATGGAGCTCGCCGGCGTAACCGACGGAGGACTCAGCGACCAGGACCTCGCCGCAGCGACCGGGATGCCACGGCATGTGCTGAGCGGCGACCAGCCGCACCTCGACCCGGAGCGCGGCTGCCACGGTCCGCACCGCCTGGACGGCGTCGGCCCAGCAGCCCGCTTGCGCAGGGCCCCACCAGCTTCGCGGCACGCGGTCTCCACACAGCGACACGCCGAGATGCAGCGGCTGATCCGGCAACGCCGCCTCGAGCTCCTTGAGCTCCGCGACGGTCGGAGCCCGGTCGACAGGCAGGCTCGGCGCGCCGGCGCGGTGGCCCGGACCCGGCAGGAAGACGCTGCCCACCTCGAACAGCGCGACATCGGCCTCCCCCCGGGAGACGTTGCGCGCGAGGGCGCGGAGCAGACCCGGCAGCAGGGTCGTGCGCAGCAGCGGCAGCTCCTCCGACAAGGGGTTGTGCACGCGTAACGTCGTCCGACGCGGGTCGTCGGCGGGCAGTCCGAGGTGCGTCCAGTCCTGCTCGGCCACGAAGGGCGGGCAGGGCGTCTCGACGAATCCCGCGGCGGCGAGCGCGACACCGGCTCTTCGTCGCAGCCGTTGGCTCCTGGTCAGACCCCGGCCGGCGGGTGCCGCGGGAAGCACACTCGGCACCCGGTCGTAGCCTCCGATCCGGACGACCTCCTCCACGAGGTCGTTCGGGTCGACCAGGTCGTGCCGCCACGGCGGCGGGATGCACGTCAGGCGACCCTCCGCGGCCGTCACGTCGCAGCCGACCGTCGTCAGTGCCTGCCGAGCCGTGTCGTCGTCGATCGCGAACCCGCCCACCCGCGAGGGGAGCTGCGCGTCGATGGTGATCGCCTCGCGAGGCGCCGGCGCGCCGACCACCGTCGCCGTCGCGGCGACGGAGCCGCCGCCGTACCGCACCAGCAGGTCGGCGACGCGCAGCGCCGCGGTCTGCGACAGCGTGGGGTCCACTCCGCGCTCGAAGCGCTTGGACGCCTCGCTCGGCAGCTTGTGCCGCCGAGCAGCGCGGGCCACCACGACCGGGTCGAAGTGCGCCGCCTCGATCACGATCGCGGACGTGGCGCCGCCGAGCTCGGTCTCGGCCCCGCCCATGACGCCCGCCAGGCCGATGGGCCCCCGGTCGTCGGCGATCAGCAGGTCCTCCGGGCTCAGCTGCCGGTCGACGTCGTCGAGGGTCGTCAGCGTCTCGCCGGGTTCGGCGCGACGTACGACGATGTCGCCCCGCAGCCGGTCGCGGTCGTAGCCGTGGATGGGTGTGCCGAGCTCGAGCATGACGTAGTTGGTGACGTCGACCGCCAACGAGATCGGCCGCATTCCAGCGAGCTGCACCCGACGAGCGAGCCAGCGCGGCGTGCGCGCTGACGAGTCGAACCCGGCGACCTCGAGAGCGACGAACACCTCGCACGCCGCGCGATCCTCTACCCGCACCGGATACCCCGCCCCTGCCTCGACGGCAGGCAGCGCCGACGCGGGGTCGTGGAACTCACGGTCACAGGCGATCGCGGCCTCGCGGGCCACCCCCCGGACGGACAGCGCGTACGCGCGGTCGGGGTTGACCTCCAGGTCCAGGACATCGTCGCGCAGGTGCAGCACCACGAGGGCGTCGTCACCCGGTGCTCCCTCATCGGGGTCCAGGACCAGGATCCCGACGTGGTCGTCGCCGAGGCCGAGCTCGCGGGCGGAGCAGATCATGCCGTCCGAGACGTGGCCGTACGTCGGGCGAGCGGCGATCGGGAAGGGACCCGGCAGCACAGCACCTGGCAGCGCGACGACCACCCGGTCGTTCCGGTCGAAGTTCCGGGCGCCGCAGACGACACCGCGCGGCGCACCCTCCCCGACGTCAACCTGGCACCAGCGCACGGTCTTGCCGTTGGAGTGCGTCTCCTCCTCGAAGTCGACGACCGCACCGACGACGACCGGACCTGACACGTCTGAACCTGTGGACTCCAGCGTCTCGAGCTTCAGACCCAGAGCCGTCAGCCGGTCGGCGAGCTCGCCGGCGTCCAGGCCGTCGGGAAGGTCGACGAAGTCGCGCAGCCACGACACCGGTGCCCGCATCAGAGCTCCATGCCGAAGGCGCGCGCGAAGCGGACGTCGCCCTCGACGACGTCGCGCATGTCCGGCACGTCGTGGCGCACCATGAGAGTGCGCTCGATGCCCATGCCGAAGGCGAGCCCGGAGTAGACGTCGGGGTCCACGCCGCAGGCGACGAGCACCCGCGGGTTGACGACTCCGCAGCCGCCCCACTCGATCCAGCCCTCGCCCTTGCATGTCCGGCAGCTGGCAACAGCGGGCTGCATCCCCCGGCAGACGAAGCAGACGACGTCCACCTCGGCGCTCGGCTCGGTGAACGGGAAGTACGACGGGCGGAAACGCGTGCGGATGCCGTCGCCGAACATGGCCTCGGCGAAATGGTCAAGCGTGCCTTTGAGATGCGCCATCGAGAGCCCCTTGTCCACCGCGAGACCCTCGACCTGGTTGAAGACCGGCGTATGCGTCGCGTCGAGCTCGTCCGTTCGGAACGTGCGCCCGGGGCACACGACGTACACCGGGAGCTCACGGGACAAGAGAGAGCGGGCCTGCACGGGGGACGTGTGCGTCCGCAGCACGATGCCGGCGTCCAGTGGCTCGAGGAAGATCGTGTCCTGCAGGCTGCGCGCCGGATGGTCCTTGCCGAGGTTCAGGGCGTCGAAGTTGAACCACTCCGCCTCGACCTCCGGCCCCTCGGCGACATCCCAGCCCATGGCGACGAAGGAGTCGCAGATGCGGTCGCTCATCATCGTGACGGGGTGGCGCGCGCCCTGGGGGACCCGGTCGTACGGCAGGGAGACGTCGACCCGCTCGTCGACGAGAATGCGCTCCTCCTGCTCCACCGCCAGCTGCGCGAGCCGCTTCTCGAGCGCATCGGTGACGGCTCGGCGGGCCTGCCCGACACGCATCCCTGCCTCTTTGCGCGCCTGCGGCGGCAGAGCGCCGATCTCGCGGTTCGCGAGCGCCAGTGGAGACCGGTCTCCAGCGTGCTCGATCCTCGCCCGCTTGAGCTCCGCGAGGTCGCCGGACCCGCGGACAGCCGCGAGTGCCTCGTCCCGCGCGCGGTCAACCTCCCGCGAGTGCAGGGGGCTGACCGCGACGGGGTCGTAGGTGCTGTTCGGGCCTGACATCGTGCCAACTCCTCTGTGCCGCAGGTGCTCAGCAGCCGGACGTGTGCGCAAGTGTAGGAAGGCGCTCGGGTACGTCGCTAACCGGTTTCGGGCCGGTACGGCGCACCGTGCGGCAGGACCACCCGCAGCCGGGCGCCCTGGCGGGGACCGGACTCCACGATGACGCTGCCGTCATGGGCGGCAACCAGCCCGGCGACGATGAAGAGCCCGAGCCCCGATCCTCTGTCGGCGCCCTGGCGCCAGAACTTCGTGAAGATGCGCGGCCGGATCTCGTCGGGGATCCCCGGACCCTCGTCCGAGACGACGATCTCGGCTCCCCCCTGGTCCACCTCTCGCAGACAGACCATCACGTCGCCATCACCGTGAGCGAAGGCGTTCTCGACCAGGTTGACCACGACCTGCGCGAGCCGGTCACGGTCGACCCATACGCGGGGGTCGCCCTCCACGTCGATGCGGACCACGCGGCCGGCGGGCGCGACCATGCGTCCGACGAGTGAGGAGACGAGCGGGACGAGCGGGGTCGGCTCCTTGCGGACCGACAGCCGGCCGACGTCGATGCGCGCGACATCCAGCAGCTCCGTGATCAGCCGGGTCAGCCGGTCCGCGTCGGCGTCGACAGTCGCCAGCATGAGGAGCTTCTGGTCGTCGGTCAGCCTGTCCCACTTGGAGATCAGCGTCGACGTGAACCCCTTGACACCGGTCAGCGGAGAGCGCAGCTCATGAGCGACCGTGGCCACCAGATCGGAGCGACTGCGGTCGCCGAGCTCCCGCGCGTGCGCGGACCGCAGGCACAGCGCGACCCCCGTCACACTCCCCGCTGGGCGGTTGCGCTGGAGGCGGACCGTGACGAGCACCTCCCGCCCGGAGACCGACCACCACGACGACTCCACCAGACCGGAACGCAGTGCCAGGCCGCCGTACGGGTCGGCGCAGGTGAGCCAGTCGTTGCCCTGGAGGTCCTGCAGCCGGACGACGTCCGACAACAGCGCGCCCGGCTCGACCGTGGTCTCGAGAAGGCGCTCCGCCGCTGCGTTTGCCGCCGTGACGCGAACCTTGTCGTCAGCCAGCACGACACCGTCGGGCAGTCGGTCGAGCGCGTCGTACGCCGTCGTCGGCGCGCGCATCTCCTCTCCCACAATGGCTTCACGTTATCCGGTGAGGTGCGCGCCCCGTCGAGCCGCGCCGGTGAGTCCGCCCTTCAAGTGTCGCTGAGAGTCCCCTGAGTCTTTGCCCTGCGGGAGGCGCGCTGGTCCGATAGGCCTCTCCGGCCCGGTTACGATGACCAGATGCCTCGAAAGCCATTGGCGGCAAGCCTTCTGCTCGCCGTCGTTCTCCTCGCCGCCTCCGCCTGCAGCTCCGACAGCAGCACGCCGACCCCGGGCGACGGGTCCTCGCCCGGTACGACCGGCCCGACCGGCACGGGCAAGCTGCACAAGGAGAGTGGAAAGGGGACGATCAAGAACGTCTTCGCCAAGACCCCGGCTGGCGCCAAGCTGTCGCTGTACGCCGCGTCGCCGGGGCACGAGATCATGCAGCAGACCTACGACGCAGACACCAAGACGTGGTCGCCGCCGACCTCGGTGTTCAAGGATCCCACGCGCTTCTGCCACTCGATCAGGCTGAAGGGGAAGGGCCCGGTCCTCGCCGCAACCGTCGCCTGCTCGATCTCTGCTCAGGACGTCAACGGTACTCAGTCCAGCTTCGTGCTGGTGAGCACGGACGGGAAGACCTGGAAACGGGCCGACCTCAGTGGTGCGAGCGGCAAGCCGAGCATCTCCCCGAACGGCAAGTTCGTGAGCTGGTCGTCTCCGGACAAGTTCCTGCTCTGGAGCTCGACCGGCAGCTTCGTGCCGGCGAGCTACACGCAGTCCAGCTCAGCGCCGACGGTGGGACTGACTCAGGACGACGGCACCGTGCTGCTGATCAAGGCGATGGAGACGAAGAACAAGACCTGCACGATCTCGTTCCAGAGCATCAGCGCGAAGGCTCCCGCCCCGAAGACCATCAACTCGACGTTGCCGCAGCCGGACCACCCGAGATGCGTCATCAGGTCGGCGAAGATGCAGGCCGCCGACGTCATCGCCAACTTCGAGACGACGTCCACGACCAAGGACAAGGACGGCAAGAAGGTGACGAAGACGACGACCTTCGCCTACGCCTTCCACAAGCTGGGCGACGGCAAGTGGATCATCAAGAGCTGAGCGGCGGGACCGCTGCTCCGGCACGCTGCGCGCGTGCGGTGGCGTAGAGGCACACCGCCGCAGCCGTCGCCACATTGAGGCTTTCCGCCCTGCCGTAGATGGGGACGGCGACCACCTCGTCGGCAGCGGCACGCTCCGCGTCAGGGATGCCCCAGGCCTCGTTGCCGAAGACCCACGCCACTCGGCCGGCCAGGGCGCCGCTGTCCAGCATCGCGTCGAGGCTGGTCGTAGCGGTGGCGTCCGCCGCCAGGATCCGGAATCCCCTTGCCTGCAACGCCTCGACCGCATCCGCAACCGTCATGGCGACCACCAGGGGAAGGTGGAAGATCGAGCCGGCACTCGCGCGGACGGCCTTGTCGTTGTACGGGTCCACACCTGACCCCGCGAATACGACAGCCGCGGCACCGGCAGCATCGGCGCAGCGCACGATGCTTCCCGCGTTTCCCGGCTCCCGGACGTGCGCAGCGACCGCGACCAGCGCACTGTCCGGCCCCAGGGCGGACGTCAGCGGCACGTCGACGTACCGGCAGACCGCCACGACTCCCTGCGGAGTGACGCTGCCCACCAGCGCGGCGACAGCAGTCTCGTCACACAGGTGGACCGGCACCGACGTAGACGCCGCTGCCGCGGCGATGTCGCAGTACCGTGCCAGGGCCGGCGAGGTGACGAAGACGTCGACCACGCACTCGGGAACGGAGAATGCCTCCCGCACGGCTTGGGGACCCTCGACCAGGAACCGCCGCTCGGCGAGGCGGACGTTCCGCCGGGTGAGACGCCGCGCCTGCCGCACGCGGTTGGACGTGCGGGTGAGCGTCGACGACCCGTCAGCTCTGTGCAGGTGCAGCCGCCTCGGCCCGGGGAGTCTGCTGCGTGGGGACGTGCGCCTTCGCGATCTCCACGAGCTGCGTAAAGGCACCGGTGTCATGAACAGCCATGTCGGCGAGGATCTTGCGGTCGACTGCCACGCCTGCCTCGCGAAGGCCCTGGATGAACCTGTTGTACGTCATGCCCTCGGCACGGGCCGCGGCGTTGATCCGCTGGATCCAGAGCTTGCGGAAGTCACCCTTCCTGGCCTTGCGGTCCCGGTAGCTGTAGACGAGCGAGTGGGTTACCTGCTCCTTGGCCTTGCGGTAGAGACGGGACCGCTGACCGCGGTAGCCGGCCGCCATCTCCAGGGTCTCCCTGCGCTTCTTGTGGGCGTTGACCGCCCTCTTGACGCGTGCCACTTGATACTCCTTGGTCTACGTGGGTCTCGATGCGTCGGGACGGTTTAGAGGCCGAGCAACCGCTTGACGCGCTTCTTGTCGCTGGGGGCGATGTCCGCCATACCAGCGTGTCTGCGGTGCAGCCGCCGAGATCCCGAGATGGGATGGGATGCGAACGCTGCGCCGGACTTGCGGCGGCTCTTCAGCCGCCGAAGCTTCCCGGAGCCCGTGAGGCGCACGCGCTTGCTGGTACCTGAGTGGCTCTTCATCTTCGGCATGGGAACGGCCTCCGTCTGCTGGGTGCGCCCGGGGTTCGCTGGCGCGCTGTCGTGGTCTGCGTGGTCATCTGTCGGGGTCCAGGTCCTCGGGAGCAGGCTGCCCCGCGGCTGGCTGGCTGCGTACGTCGACGAGTGCCTCGTCGACGTGGGCCGCGCGCTCGGCGGCTCGCTTGTCGCGCTCGGCCCGTGCGTCGGCCTTGGCCTCGGCCTTCTTCTTCAGCGGGCCGAGCACCATGATCATGTTCCGTCCGTCCTGCTTGGGCGCGGACTCGACGAAGCCGAGGTCCTGCACGTCACCCGCGAGCCGTTGGAGCAGACGGAAACCGAGCTCGGGACGCGACTGCTCGCGACCGCGGAACATGATCGTGATCTTGACCTTGTCGCCCTGGCGAAGGAACCGCACGACGTGACCCTTCTTGGTCTCGTAGTCGTGCGCATCGATCTTCGGCCGGAGCTTCATCTCCTTGATCACGGTGTTGGTCTGGTTGCGACGTGTCTCGCGGGCCTTCTGCGCGTTCTCGTACTTGAACTTGCCGTAGTCCATCAGCTTGCAGACGGGCGGGCGGGCCGTCGGAGCAACCTCGACGAGATCGAGGTCCGACTCCTGCGCAAGGCGTAGGGCGTCGTCGATCCGCACGATGCCGACCTGCTCACCGTTAGGTCCGACGAGACGAACCTCCGGGACCCTGATCCGGTCGTTGACGCGTAGTTCTGTGGTGATGTGTCCTCCTGTTGTCGTGCACGTTGTCGCGGACCGGTGGCGCAGTTCCACGGAGCACAGGACGTGGCCTCCGCGCTTGCACGCCTGAAGGCCACCAGGAGACGAGCCACACGACTGCGGCTCGCGACCGAACCCGACGACGCAGGGTCTTACGACGCTCGTCGATGCGGGTGGGAGATGGCCTCCACTTGGGACCGGGCAAAACCCGGCTGGTCCAGCGACCAGTATACGGCTAGGCAGGCGGGCTGATCCAGTCAGCGAACCATCCGTATCCCACCGACGTCTCGAGCAGCCGGTGCCCGCGGGCGAGCTCGGCCAGCTCCGCGCTCTCCACGGCGAACGGAACGGGACCTGCGACGTCCACCAGCAGCGCGGCCGCACCTTCGGCCAGCGCCGCCTCGGCAGCAGTGCGCGCCGAGACAGGCACCGGGCGGGCCGACGCGTCCCACGTCGTGAGCGCGGCAAGCGACGTGAAGGCGAGCAGCGCTCGCCTTCCGTCGCGGCCCCGCAGCAGCACCGTGGACACGTCGCCCTCGGAGCCGCCGGCTCCGTGAGGGGTCGAGCCGGCCGCCGGTGTCACCTGACCCGGCGACGCGACGACGGGGATGAGCAGCCGCGCCGGAGCGTCCCATGACGACAGCGCCTCGAGCACCTGGCCGGCGGCTCCGTCGACGGCGAAGCGGCTCAGGGCCGCAGCCAATGCCGGCTGGGTCTCGCCGGCGTCACCGGCGAAGCCGGGGTCGGGCAGGAACCTCACGGGGGCACGGTACCTGCCACGAGCGGAGGAGGGCTGCCGCAGTGTGTCAGGCTTGGACCATGAGCTACGACACCGTCGTCTGGTTGCCGAACGCCCTGATCCTCACGGCACTGCTGGCCGCGTTCGCCGTGTGGCGCTGGCGGAGCAAGGGTGCACTCGTCGGGATGCGGTGGGCGGGCGTCGCCCTCCTTCCGCTGGCCCTGTACGCGATCGGCGTGTACCGGCTGCTCTGGAGCGTCGGCCTGGCCTTCTCACGGTTCTTCACGGGCTTCGTGTTCCGTCCCACGGTCTGGGTCGGGCTCGCTCTCCTCCTGGTCGCCGCCGTGCTCATCGTCGCGCCGAGCAGGCTCCGGGGCCGGCGCACGAGCGACTCGGCGCGCCCGACCCGGCGGGCGGCAGCCGAGGACGACATGACCGAGATCGACGACATCCTCAAGAAGCACGGGCTTGCCTGACCCGGCCGACCCGATCTCGGTGCAGGCGACGGGAGCCGTCGCTGTCGGTGCCGCCGACGAGGTCCTGGCCCGGCCAGCGGCACTCGGCGCGACCCGGCTGCTCGCCATCGACGGACCGGCCGGCGCCGGCAAGACGACCGTCGCGAACGCGGTCGCTGCAGCGCTCGCGGACCGGGGCTGCCGGGTAGACGTCCTGAGGCTCGACGACATGTACGACGGGTGGGACGGCCTCGATCCCGCCCTGGAGCGGCGCGTGTGGACACAGGTTCTGCAACCCCTCGGGAGCGGACGGGTCGCGCGCTGGCAGGCGTACGACTGGCACGCGGGAGGCTTCGGCGAGTGGCATGAGCTCGGTCCGGGCGACGTCCTGGTTCTGGAGGGGTGCGGAGCAGGGGCCTGCCGCTACGCGCCGTACACGACGCTCCTGGTGTGGGTCGAGGCCCCGGCCGACGTCCGTGCGCACCGGCTGGCCGTGCGGGACGCAGACGTGAGCGCGCCGCAGTGGGCGGCCTGGGCGGCGGCCGAGCAGCGCACCTTCGCCGCGAACGACACTCGTGCTCGGGCGCACCTGCGGGTGCGGACCTGAACCGGTGTGCGCGAGCCGGGAAGATGGGGGCGCCGGCGGTCTTCGGGATCAGCCGACGGCAGCCCCGGTCGGTACGACGACCGTGCCCGCTCGTCCCGCCGCGCCCGCCACGATGGAGTCGAGGCTGGTGATCACGCCAACCTTGCCCGTCGCCTCGACGAACCGGCACACCGCGTCAGCCTTGGGGCCCATCGACCCGCTGCCGAACTCCCCCGCCTCCAGGTAGCGGCGCATCTCGGCGACGTCGAGCTCCTCCAGAGGTTTGGCGTGCGAGGTCCCGAAGCCCAGCACGGCATTCTCCACGTCGGTCGCGATCAGCAGCTTGTCGACGTCGAGGGCGATCCCGAGGAGGGCGGCGCCGAGATCCTTGTCCACCACCGCCTGGATCCCCTGCAACGTGCCGTCGGGCCGGGAGACGACGGGAACTCCGCCACCGCCGTTCGCGACCACGAGGAAGCCGGCGTCGACGAGAGTCCTGATCGCCGGTACGTCCAGGATCTCCCGGGGCCGCGGTGAGGGGACGACCCGGCGCCAGCCACGTGCGCCGAAGTCGGCGAAGCGCTGGCCGTGCGCGACCAGCCCGTCGGCGTCGCTGGCGGAGAGGAACCGGCCGATCGGCTTCGTCGGAGTCCAGAACGCCGGG
>JBBSIF010000056.1:0-14942 GCA_038232255.1 Propionibacteriales bacterium | reverse complement strand
GACGTGCGCTCGACGACTTGAGGGCGGCCGGCCGGATCGCGGGCGAAGTCGCCTTCGCACCGATCGATTCTGACGGCGACCGCGGCGCTGTCACCGTCGACGTGACGCTCGCCGATACCTGATCCCGCGGTCAGCGCCAAGATCCGACGTCGAGGTGGTCAGAGCCGCCTCACCGTCGGACCCTTGCGTCGGCCAGCGGGGTACGGCAGCCCGCTACTCCGCGCTCTCGTGCATCCATGGGGCGTAGGAAAGCCCGACGATCAGGCCCTCAAGCGTCTGGACACGCGCGACCGTCTGGCCCCACGGCTCGGTCCGGGTCGGGTGCAGGAGCACGAACCCTCGGCCCTCCAGCTCGTGCGCCGCAGCAGACACCGCGGCTTCGCTCTCGACCTCGAACTCGATGCTTGCCTGCGGGACCGGTCGGTCGGTCGGCCAGTCCGGCGTCTCGAAGCATGCCTCAGCTGCCTCCGACAGCGGCCACACCCCGAAGTGCCTGCTGCCGGCGACCTGTTCGCTGAAGACGTACCTGACGTCGTCGCCGGCCGGCTTCAGTGGGAGGCGGAGGGCGTCGACGTACAGCGCGCGGCTGGCGTCAGGATCCGGAGTGATGACCGACATGCTCGAGATGAACTGGACCTGCATGCGCTGCTCCTGTCGCTGGTGAAGAGGTCGATATGGGAAGCACCTTGCCACCACCCGGTGACAGTTCCGGCTAGCGTGACTGCGTGACTGCCAGGTCGCCGCGGCCCAACCGCGTCACGCCGCTCGGCGACGTGGTCGCCGTACCGCTGCGTGGTGCGTGGTGTGGCAACCGCGGCATCCTGCACAAGGGCACCGAGGTGGTGCGTTTCCACGCCGGCGACCTGTGGATCACCTGCGCGCTGAGCTTCAAGGACTGGCGGCTTCCCCAGTGGGAGCCCGGACACTTCACCCTGCTGTTCTTCCACGACGAGGCCGTCTCGCTCGCGGCCGGGCACCGGCCGTGCGCGTTGTGCCGTCGGCCGGCGTACAACAGCTACCGTGAGGCGGTCGCGGCAATGGTCGGCAGCCATCCCCCACTTGCCCGAGAGCTGGACCGCGCCCTCCACGCCCAGCGCCTCTACCGCGGCACGCACCGAAGGCGGCTGCATGACGTCCCCTGGGCCGATGTGCCGGACGGCGCCTTCGTCGTACACGAGGGCTGTCCTGCTCTGGTGTCGAGCGACAGGCTGGTGCCCTGGACGGCCACCGGGTACGGCGCCGCGGTGCCGCGCCCCGGCTACCCGACGGCCGACGTGATCACGCCACCAACGAGCCTCGCTGCTCTCCGCGGCGGCTACCAGCCTCAGGTGGACCCATCCGCCGCCGCGGCTGACCCCTCCTAACGTCCGCGCAGACGCAGCCAACAGCGCCCGAACGGGCGGACGTTGCGACTATCGGGGACAGGTTGGCCCGGCCGCTTGGGGTCCCGTCGAGGACGGCCCCTTGCACGGGTAGACCACCAGGGCGGATCCGCCACCTCGCCGGCGCGGCTCGGCGGCCGCGCGGAACAGGTTCTTGCCGAGAATCTGCACGCCGGTCGCGGCGCCGATGACGCGGTCGATCGGCTGCGGTCCGGTGACCTCGGTGAAGTCCTGCCCGTGCCTGCTGTGCAGCAGGTGTGCGACCCGGGTGTCGAGGAACTCCTTCTCCGCGTAGCTCGTCGGCGTGTTCGCGTTCCCCACGCGGGGCGCCGCGATCGCTTGCTCGAGGGACATGCCGAAGTCGATGTGGTTGATCAGGATCTGCAGCACCGTCGTGATGATGGTCGCCCCGCCCGGGCTGCCCACCGCGAAGATCGGCCGTCCGTCGCGGAGCACGATCGTCGGGCTCATGCTCGACCGTGGCCGTTTGACGGCTCCCGGGAGGTTGGGGTCGGGCACCTTCGGGTCAAGCGGCACGAAGTCGAAGTCGGTCATCTCGTTGTTGAGCAGGAAGCCGTAGCCGGGGACGGTCATTCCCGTGCCGGCGATCTGCTCGATGGTGTTGGTGTAGCTCACCACGTTGCCCCACCGGTCGGCGGTCACCAGGTGGTTCGTCGACTGCTCGTGTTCGACGCTCGCCACTCCCGCTGACGCGTTGCCACACCCCTGGCCGAGGTGGTACGGGTCTCCTGGCGGGACCGGGCTCTCGGCCGCCGTACCGGTGATGTGGCAGCGCCGGGTGTCCGCATAGCGCGGGTCGAGGAGGGCTTCCACCGGTACGGCGCTGAACCGGGGGTCGCCGATGTACCGGTTGCGGTCGGCGAAGGAGTAGCGAAGCGACTCCAGGTAGTGGTGCAGGGCAAGCGTCCGACTCTCGTGCGACATGTCGTAGCCGGAAAGGATGTTGAGCGCCTCGCCGATTGTCGTACCCCCCGACGACGGGGGTCGCATGCCGTAGACGTGGTAGCCGCGATAACCCACCTGGGTAGGAGCCGGGCGCCGCGGCTCATAGGCTGCGAGGTCCTCCGGCGTCATGATGCCGGGACGGACACGTAGCGGCGAGTGCGGCGCGGTGCCCGGGTGCCGCACGGTATCGACCACCGCGTCACCGATGGGTCCGTCGTAGAAGGCGTCGCTGCCCCGCTGGGCGATGAGACGGTAGGTGTGCGCCAGGTCGGGATTGGTCAAGATGGTGCCCACCGGGAGTGGTTTGCCGTCCTGCCCGAGGAACATCCGTCGGCTCGCGGTGAACGCGCGCAGGACGTCCAGCGACTCCTTCGTCTGCTGGACGAACGTGTTGTCGATGCGGAACCCCTGCTCGGCCCGGCGGATGGCCGGCTGCAGGTCGGCGGCCAGGCCCAGGGTGCCGAACCGGCGGGCCGCATCCGCCCAGGTCCCGACCATGCCGGGGACGCCGACCGCCAGTCCGGAGTGGCGGGCCGCCTCGAAGTTGAGCGGGTGGCCGTTCTCCACGAAGAGCCTTGGGGTGCAGGCCGCCGGACAGGCTTCCCGGCCGTCGATGGTCACCACCTTGTGCTGGTCCGCCAGGTAGATCACCATGAAGCCGCCGCCACCCGGGCCAGCGACGTACGGCTCGGTCACGCCCAGCGTCGACGCCACCGCCACGGCCGCGTCGATCGCGTTGCCCCCCTGACGCAGTACGTCGATCCCGGCTCGCGAGGCGTCCAGGTCGACAGAGGACACCGCGCCGCCCCGGCCGGTGGCGACGGGCTGCTGGGCCTTCGCGACTGCGGCGGTGCCGACCACCTGGGCGGTGGCGACGGGACCGGTTCCGGGCAACGCCGCGGCGCTGACCGCGAGCGCGCTCGCGGTCATCAGGAGGGTACGGCGACGGAAGCTCATGTGGTGCATGTGGTCCTCCTGGGAGGCGAGGGGACGGTGCGCCGAGGCTATCGCTCCTCACTCTCTCGCCACCGGCGTCTCGGCGCAATGGCTACGCCGCTCTCAGCCCCTGACCCCACCCAGCGGAAAGAACCTGCGCAAGACCCGACGGTGAGACTGCCCACACAACCCGGCCGTCGGATCCTTGCGCGGCGCGGCGACAGACATCCGACGGTGAGACTGCCCAGACAACTCGGCCGTCGGATCTTGGCGCGCGTGCGCGTGGCGCGTGGGGCGCTCATGGCGCGTGGATCTTGGCGCGCGTGGCGCGTGGCGCGTGGGGCGCGTGGCGCGTCGTGGCGTGCGCTTGGCGCTTGGCGGACTTGGCGGGGGCGGCGGCCGAGGTCAGGGGCGGGAGGCGCGGGCCAACCGCCGCCAGGACAGCGAGCGGCGTGCTGCGGAGCCGCCCGCATGCGGCGACGCGGCCTGCGTCCAGACGCGGCGCCACTGCGCGATGTCCGGACCTGCCGGGTCGGGCGTCGTACCACGCGCGACCCGGCGGCGCGCGTCCCACCACGTCGTGGCGTCCTCGTCGAGCAGTGCGGCGACCCCGTCGCGGATCCGCAGGGCGAAGTCCCGCGCCGCCTCGCCGTCGGCCGGCCGCAGCGGCTCGCCGAACCGCACGGTGACGGTCCGCCGCCCGGGGCTGGGCCACCCCTGCCCGCGCGGCATCGCCGCGAACGTGCCGCGATGCGCGACTGGGATCACCGGCACCGAGCTCTCGACGGCGAGCCGGGCCGCGCCGGTGCGGAAGCGGCCGAGCCAGCCGTCCGGGGAGCGGGTGCCCTCGGGGAAGACGACGAGGTTCCAGCCCTCGGCGAGCACCTCTGCCGGGGTGGCGGCCAACGAGCCCCCTCGCCGCTCGATCGGGAACGTGTTGAAGATCAGCGCCGACCCGACCGCCCGCCACCAGGTGTCGAAGAAGTAGTCGGCGGCGGCCGCCACCGCGGTGCGGCGCCGCCACTCGTCGGGCAGCGACAACAGGAGCAGCGGAGTGTCCAGGTGGGAGGCGTGGTTGGCGACGAAGATCACCGGGCCGCTGACCCGGCTGAGCACGTCGAGGCCTTCGACGTACGGGCGCACCTGGGAGCGGAACAGCGGCTCCAAGGCGCCCTTCTGCGCCACCTCACGCACAGCCGTCGCAGCAGCCGTCCGCGACCAGGAGGTGGAGAAGACACCCGCCTCCCGCTCCTCGACGTACTGCTCCGCCGAGCGGGGCACGAGTGAGCGACGGCCCCACCGCCACCCTCGTGCGACCGTGCGGACGTCGTCGACGCCGCCGCGGACAGCTCCCGCACCCGCCATCAGTGCACGTCCGCGATCATGTGCGGCGGATTGTGCATGAACGTGATGGACGGCGCGCTGCCGACGGTGCCCGACGCCATCTCCAGCGCGTCGGCGAGGCTCGACGCCGCCCGGAACCCCAGCCGTCGTACGGCGCCGCGGTCCGCCCCCACCCAGATGACCTCGTCGACGTGGTCCATCGCGTGCGCCGCCCAGTACCACATGTAGAACGGATGGACCCCGTGGTAGGCGTGCGAGGTGCGGTAGAGGTGGATGTACCAAGGATCCATCGCGTACTGCTGCTCGTACTTGGCCTCGATGCCCGCCGGGTCGGTGGACTCCGAGAGCACCTCCTCGTAGAAGTCCACGTAGCTCGGGTGGTGCAGCTGGTTGAAGGCGGGCTTCACCGGGTGGTAGAGGATCACCGCCCCGCCCTTGCGGACGATCGGCTGGCCCCGATAGGAGTTGAAGTAGTAGCCGAGGCCCATGCAGGTCGCGAGGATCGGGTTCATCGTCGAGTTCACGTTGTAGGGCCCCAGGTACGGCACGCCCATCACCAGCACGTCCGACTGGCCCTGCACGTCGACCAGCTGCTGGCGGTGCACGTTCGCGAGCGTCTTGCCGTGCACGGCTTCGGTCTCCCCGGCGTGCACCCCCGTCAGCCCGTACGGCGCCCGCAGGTCCTGGTACAGCTTGTGCCGCACCCGGTCGGGCGCCACGGCCAGCCCACGTCGTACGGCGAGCATCGACGCCTGGTCCTTGATGCTCCACTCCCACTCGCGCTTCTGCAGGAACTCGTAAGGAGACGGGAACACGTTGTTGTTGAGGGTCGTCTCGATCGTGAAGATGTCGAGGTGCTCAGCGAGCATCTTCCCCATCCGCCACGCGGAGTGGTGCAGGTGCGACTTCTCGTGGTCCATGAAGGAGTGCGACGCCACCATCGTCTTGCTGTTGTGGTGGTGCCGCAGGCTCCGGTACGACGCCAGCCCGATCGGCACCGACTTGTGCCCGCCGTCCATCGCGACAAGGTTGACGTTGACATAGACGAGCAGGTCCGACTCGGCTGCGCGCCGGTTGATCTCGACGTCCTCGCCGTGGTCGGTGAGACCGACGTGCAGCAGGTTGGCGGCATCCTCCGCGTCGTGGTTGTAGAGCAGTCCCTGCGGGTAGAACGACCGGAAGACCCGCTCCCCCACGATGTCCTTGAGCTCGGCAGCGGTGAGGCGCCGGTGCAGCGCGTTGGCGCTGATCAGCTGGACGTCGTCGACGCCGGCGTCGGCCGCCATGGTGAGGACCGCCTCGATGACCCGCTGGCGGATGTCCGGCTTGCGCATCGGCGGCAGCGGGAGCGACACGTCGTCGAACGCGATGGTGAGCCGCATCCCCGGCCGCAGCAGCTCGGGCAGCGGGGCGGCACCCTCGGGGTGGAGCAGTGCGTCCTGGATGGCAGCGTCGACGTCGGGTACGGCGGGCAGCGACTCCGGCGGGTAGATCACTCGCGTCCCCAGCGGGAAGTGCTCGAGGCGGAAGCCCTCTCCCTCGTGCACGATGATGGGCGGGGTCCGGTCGTCCACCTCGAGAACGAAACCTGGGCGGCTCACGTGCTGCTCCTTGGGTCGAAGGCGACTTTCATGGTGCCGAGTCGGCCGGCCGAGTGTGCATGGTCGAGCGCCTCGCGCCATCGGTGCAGGGGGTAGCTGACGACGGCCGACGCGATGGTGCTCAGCGCCGGCTCTTGAGCGAGCTCGGTGGCGAGGTCGAAGGCGCTGCGGCCGCCGGCAGCTGGCTCGCTGGCTGCGGAGGCGTAGGAGCCCACGACCTCGAGCTCGCGAAACCATGCGGCCGAGAGATCCGCGCCGCCAGGCATCCCGGACATCACGACCCGGCCACCGGCCCGGGTGGCGTGCAGGGCGGTCTCGAGCGACTGCCGGCTCCCGACGGCGTCGATGGCGACGTCAACACCGCCCAGCAGGTAGGACCTGCCGATCTGCGGCTTCACATGGAAGGCCTGCGTGCTGCGCCGTACGCCGCGCAGGACCTCGTCGGGACCGACGACATCGGTGGCTCCGAGCGCCTTGGCAAGCTCGCGCTGGTGCGGATGCTTGGCGACGACGGTGATCTGGCCGGCACCGGTCAGCGAGCGCAGCGCCAGCGTCGTGAGCAGCCCGACGGACCCCGCGCCGCTGACCAGCACATGCTCGCCGCGGGCGACCTGAGCCCGCAGCGCCGTGTGCACCGCACAGCCGATCGGCTCGATCAGCACCGCCTGCTCGTCGCTGAGCTCGTCGGGTACGACGTGCAGCTGGCTGCGGTGGGCGCTGAGCTGCTGCCCCCATCCTCCGCCGGTGTCGGCGCAGAACCCGGTCTGCAGGCCTGGCTGGAGGTGCCCGACGGTGATCCGGTCACAGCGGTTCGTCAACCCGACCTGGCACGACGCACATGGCTCGACCCCACGCGCCGCGCACTGCAGGATCGGGTCGAGCACGACGCGGGTGCCGGCGGGCAGGTCCTCACAGTCAGTGAGAAGCTCGGCGACGGTCTCGTGGCCGGGCACGAGCGGCAGCGAGACGAGGCTCGAGAAGTACATGCTGGTGCGTCCCGACAGCGCGCCGAGGTCGGAGCCGCAGATGCCCGAGAGCCGGGAGCGCAGCGGCGCCCAGCCGGCCCTGGCGATCGAGGGTTCGTCGATGGTCACCATGCGAAGCGGGGCCACGGGGCCGGACAGCACCCCCGGGATGCGCCCTCCGACTGCCCGCGCCGCCAGGTGCCTGGGCAGCGAGCGGAACATCTGCAAGGCGAGCATCATGCCCGCTCACCAGCCGGGGCGAGCATGCGCGACACCGCGCCGGACGTCGACCAGTCCACGATCGGCCACCGGCTCTTCTTCGCCTGGCGGTAGAGCGTGATGTCCGGCTGCACCGCCACGGGGTTGCCGACCGCGAGCAGCATGGGCAGGTCCGAGTGGGAGTCCGCATAGGCGAAGCTGCGGTGCAGGTCGAGCTGGTGCGCAGCGGCGTACGACTGCAGCCACGCGGCCCGCGACTCCCCCACCAACGGCGGGTTGTCCAGGAAGCCGGTGCAGACCCCGCGGCTGTCGACGGAGAGCTGCGCCGCCTCGATGTGGTCGAACAACGGCTGCAGCGGCCGGGTCAGCGGCGCGATCGCCCCCGTGATCAGCACGGTCCGGTGACCCGCCGCCCGGTGCTCACGCACCCGGCGTACCGCGGCCGGTGAGAGCCGGGCGAGGACGTGGCCGCTGAGCACGCGGTCGGCGATCTCGTTGAGGTCGTCCAGCCGGGCGCCGGCATATTCCCGGTAGACGAGGCGCAGGAAACCGCCCCGCTCGCGCCGCTCCGCACGGACCAGTCCGGGAAGGCGCGCGGCCGCGCGGCCGATCTCGCCGATCCGCTCGGCCGGGTCGAGGTCCTGCAGACGCATCCAGAGGTAGGTCTCGATCACGTTCGACGACAACAGGGTGCCGTCCATGTCGAACAGCGCGGCCACCTGGTGCTCCGAGCCGTCGCGCGGGTCCAGCGCGCCTGGGCCGGCGGAAGGCGTGGCCTGGCGGGCGCGCCGCACCACGTCGTACTGGCGCAACGGCTCGGTCACGGCAGGGATGTGCACGCCGCCGAGGTAGTGGTCCCAGTCGATCACGGTGGTGTCGAAGGAGAAGGCCACCTGGTCGTCCTCGTGCAGGCCGGCGAACAGCTCCATCGTCTGCTCGTCGGAGAACGCGAGCTCGGCCTGGGAGTACTCCCAGTAGAGGTCCAGGTAGCGGCGCAGGAACTCCAGGCGCCGACGCTGGACCTCGAGCTTGCGCGCGAGCTCCCGGGTCCGGTCGTGCCGGGGCGCGTGGGTGACCGCGTAGTCGGCGACCTGGTAGGCGCGCTCGCTCGTGGCGAGCAGCCGCTGGACGTGCTGGGCGCCGGGGAACCGCCACTCCGGCAGCCGGACCGCGCCGCGCCCGCCCATGTCGAAGGGGTTCCGTGCGAAGTAGTCGCGCACGATCGCGTAGAGGTGGAAGAACGACAGCGGGTTCCTGGCACTCGACGACACGTGGTACCAGCGCGGCGTCCCCGCCTCGGGCGTCTCACCAAGCGCCGCGACGATGGCGGCCACGACGTGGTCGACCGGCACGATGTCGACGACGAGGTCGGGCGCCGCCGGGAACTCCGGCAGCTCGCCTCGGCCGTACGCGAGGATCAGCGGCTCCGCCATCTTGAAGCCCTCGATCCAGCCGGGATGCGGTGTCGCCAGCGCGGACTCGATGATGCTGGGCCTGAGGATGGTCACCGGCGCGGTGGCGGCGTGGGCCTCGACCACGCGCTCTCCGAGAGCCTTCGTGAACGTGTAGCAGTCGGTCCAGCCGAGGCTTCGGGCGCGCTCGGTCCCGGTGCGCACCAGCTCGTCGCGGACCCAGGCGCGACGCCGCTCCTCCGTCGCCGCGGCCGCCGTCATCGGCCCCGCGCGGCCGTGCTCCTTCTCTGCCGACTCGCGCAGCTGCGCGAGGTGCGAGGCTGTCCGTGACCTGTTCTCGATGGTCTGGCGCTGCGCGAGCCCCCAGGCCAGCTCGCTCTCGAGGTCCACGTCGTGCTCGACCCGGCGCTCCGGGACGAGGCCACGGCGCCGCCCTGCGACGTACGCGGTGCTGATGTGGACGTAGTGCACGTGCGGGCCGATGTCGGCGACGCGGGCCAGCAGGTTGCGGGTGCCGACGATGTTCGTCGTGAAGGCCTGGTCGACGGGCGGGTCGAAGGACACGTCGCCGGCGCAGTGCACGACGGCGTCGAGATCGTGCGGCAGCGGCGGCACGTCCTCCAGATCTCCCTCGAGCACGTCGACACGCTCCTCGAGGAGGGCGTCGGCGCCGCCCGCCGCATTGAGGACGTCGGCGAAGATCGGCTTCGCGAGCATCGCCTTGACCCGGTCGGGCGCCGTTGTCGCTGCCTGTGCACGCACGAGTACGACGACGGTGGTGTCGGGCGTCTGGGTCAGCAGGCGGTGCAGCAGCGCCTCGCCGACGAAGCCGGTGACGCCGGTCAGCAGGATCTTCTTCCCACTGAGGCGTTCCGCCAGCCGGATGCCTCCGGCGTGCTCCATCATCGACGCTCCCTCACCTCACAGATGCCGAGGCGACGCCCCGCTAGGTTGCCCTCATCTTGCCCTATCGGAGGCCGCGAACGGCAGTCCGGGTGATGCCGTGGCGCTCCTCATCGGAGCACCCACCGGCTGGCCGCGGTGTCGGATCAGTGGTGGTTGGCGACCTTCCAGGCCGCCGGGAACGCCAGAGCCGCGACGCCCAGCTTGACGGCGTCGGTGGCGAGGAAGGGCCGCACGCCCAGGTCGAACGCGGCACGAACCCCGAGGTTCAGGTCGGCGGCCAGCCACCAGGCTCCGACGACGTAGATGACGACGCTGCCCGCGACCATCAACGCGAGCGCGCTGACGACGTGCCGGTCGGCGCCGCGCCGGGCAAGCGCACCGACCAGCCCGGCTGCTCCCACGAACCCCAACAGGTAGCCGAAGGCGGGTCCTCCGACGCCGTGCGAGGAGCCGGCGAACCACGGCACCCCCGCCATGCCGGCCACGACGTACACCATCATCGACAGCACGCCTCGAAGCGATCCCAACGCTGCACCGGTGACCAGAACGGCAAGCGTCTGCAGCGTGAAGGGCACCGGAGACAGCGGCGTCAGGATCGACACCTGCGCAGCGAGGCCGGTCAGGGCGGCGCCGCCGACGACCAGGGTGACGTCGCGGACCAAGGCTCCCGGCACCAGGTCGGCGAGCACTCGGGGCTGAGCAACAGCAACAGAAGAGGACACGCAAACTCCTCGATGGGAAGCGACGCGGTGTTGTGGTGCTGCGCGACCTTACCAGCGCCGCCCCCTCCCCTCCCCTCCCGATTCGTCTGCGGTTCGGACTGGGATCCGCGCAGGGATGCCGCAGACGAATCGAGGCTGTGGACAACCGTTCGCCTCGCCGGTCAAGTTGGCCCAGGCTTGCCCCGTCATGCCTTCCATCCCCATCGATTCGTCTGCGATGCCTCTGCGTCGGGGACAGTCAGGAACGCAGACGAATCCGCGGGGCCGAGCGCTGCGGCTGATCAGCCTGGCGCAGCTCGCAGCGGACCAGCGTCGCGTGGTGAGCCGCGACCAGCTGCATCTGCTCGGCTGGTCGCACCAACAGATCGAGCACGAGATCGTGACCGGGCGCTGGCATGCTCCGGCCCCGACCGTCGTTGCTCTCCAGAACGCGCCGCTCGTCCACGACCAGCGCTTGTGGCTCGGCACCCTGCATGCGCGTCCACGGGGCGTGATCAGCCACGCGACCGCGTGCTCCGCCAGCGGCCTCCAGCGCTGGGACGCGGGGCTCATCGACGTACTCACGCCCAAGGGTGACCTGGTCGACGAGATCGCGGGGTTCAGGTTCCACCAGACACGTCGTGACTATGCGGCCTGGGTTCATCCCACCCGGATGCCCCCGACACTGACCATCGAACACGCCGCGCTGCTGGCTGCGGAGCGAGACCGCTCCGTACGGCGGGCAGTGGGCCGCCTCGCCGCCGTCGTCCAGCAGCGCCTGTCTACAGCGTCTCGGCTGGAGACGTCCAGCCGGGAGATCAGCAAGCTGCGCCACGGCAAGATCTTGCGACTTGCGCTCGGTGACATCTGTGGTGGCGCGCAGTCCTTCGCCGAGATCGACCTGGGCAGGCTCTGCGCTATGGCGGACCTTTCGCCGCCCGACCGGCAGCGGATGCGTCGAGACAAGACCGGCCGGCGCCGCTACCTCGACTGCGAGTGGGAGCTGCCCGACCGGCGCCTGGTGGTGCTCGAAATCGACGGGTCGTTCCACCTGGAGACCGAGCACTGGTGGGTGGACATGAAGCGCGAACGGGCCATCGTCATCACGGGCCGGATAGTCCTTCGCTGCAGTAGCCTCGAGATGAGGCTCGACCCGTGGGACATCATCTCGGACCTGGTCAAGATCGGCGTCCCCCACCTCTAGGCGATTCGTCTGCGAGGTGCAGGCGTGATTCCCAGTCGGATCCGCAGACGAATCGAGAGGGAAGGGGGTTAGACGTGTGGGTTAGGCCGACTTCTTCTTCTTGGGTGGCTCCTCGCGCGGCACGAGGGTCGGGTTGACGTTGTCGACGACGACCTCGCGGGTGACCACCACCTTCGCGATGTCCTCGCGCGATGGAACGTCGTACATCACGTTGAGCAGCACCTCTTCGAGGATGGCGCGCAGCCCCCTGGCCCCGGTGCCGCGCAGCATGGCCTGCTCGGCGATCGCATCGATGGAGTCCGACGTGAACTCGAGGTGGACGTTGTCGAGCTCGAACAGCTTTTGGTACTGCTTGGTCAGCGCGTTGCGAGGCTCGGTCAGGATTCGCATCAGGTCGACCTCCTGCAGCTTGTCGACCGTGGCGATCACGGGAAGCCGGCCGACGAACTCCGGGATGAGGCCGAACTTGAGCAGGTCCTCGGGGCGGACGTCGGCGAACAGGGCGTCGATGTCGTGCTCGGACTTGATCTGCAGCTCCGAGGTGAAGCCGAGCGACTTCTTCCCGGAGCGCTGCTCGACGATGTGCTCGAGACCGGCGAACGCGCCACCCACGATGAAGAGGATGTTCGTGGTGTCGATCTGGATGAACTCCTGGTGCGGGTGCTTGCGCCCGCCCTGCGGGGGGACCGATGCCGTGGTCCCCTCCAGGATCTTCAGCAGCGCCTGCTGGACGCCCTCGCCGGACACGTCGCGGGTGATCGACGGGTTCTCCGACTTGCGGGCCACCTTGTCGACCTCGTCGATGTAGATGATGCCGGTCTCGGCCTTCTTGACGTCGTAGTCAGCGGCCTGGATGAGCTTCAGCAGGATGTTCTCGACGTCCTCTCCGACGTACCCGGCCTCGGTCAGCGCCGTCGCGTCCGCGATGGCGAACGGGACGTTCAGCATCCGTGCCAGCGTCTGCGCGAGGTAGGTCTTGCCGCAGCCGGTGGGACCGATCATCAGGATGTTCGACTTGGCGAGCTCGACGATCTCTTCCTTGCCGGGCCGCGGACCGGCGCCGGCCATCGCCTGGACGCGCTTGTAGTGGTTGTAGACCGCCACCGCCAGGGACTTCTTCGCCGCGTCCTGACCGATCACATACCCGTTGAGGAACTCGTAGATCTCGCGGGGCTTCGGGAGCTCCTCGAGCCCCAGCTCCACACCCTCGGAGAGCTCCTCCTCGATGATCTCGTTGCACAGGTCGATGCACTCGTCGCAGATGTAGACGCCCGGCCCGGCGATCAGCTTCTTGACCTGCTTCTGGCTCTTCCCGCAGAAGGAGCACTTCAGCAGGTCGCCGCCGTCTCCGATCCGAGCCACCTGCGGGATCTCCTTCATCGCGATCGCGGTGCGCGGTGCACCCTTGTCAGATTTTCAGTGTTGACGCTACCGTCCGGGAGAGTCAACCGCTGGCATCTGGGGTCAGGCCGGCACAGGTGTCGCCTTGGTGGACTCCAGGATCTGGTCGATCAGGCCGTACTCGATCGCCTGCTCGGCGGTCAGGATCTTGTCGCGCTCGATGTCGCGGCTGACGTCCTCGGGCGACCGGTCGGTGTTGTCGGAGATCATCTGCTCCAGCATCGTGCGCATCCGCAGGATCTCGTTGGCCTGGATCTCGATGTCGCTCGCCTGCCCGTAGGTGCCCTCGGTGTACGGCTGGTGGATCAGGATCCGGCTGTTCGGCAGCGCCATCCGCTTGCCCTTGGTGCCGGCCGCCAGGAGCACCGCCGCGGCCGACGCCGCCTGCCCGAGGCAGACCGTCTGCACGTCGGGCTTGATGTAGCGCAGCGTGTCGTAGATCGCGGTCAGCGCAGTGAACGACCCGCCCGGGCTGTTGATGTAGATGCTGATGTCGCGGTCGGCGTCCATCCCGGCGAGGCACAGCAGCTGGGCCATCACGGCGTTGGCGATGTCGTCACTGATCGGCGTGCCGAGGAAGATGATGCGGTCCTCGAAGAGCTTCGCGAACGGGTCGATCCTTCGCACGCCGTACGACGTCCGCTCCTCCCACTGCGGGATGAAGTACTCGGCGCGGGGCGCCGTCAGCTCGTGCAGGGGGGTCGAACCCATGAGTGATCCTTCGGAAGGCCGGTTGTCCGTGGGCAGCGCGAAGGTCATTCGAACCGTCCGGTGGGCGAGTCGTCCTGACCGGCCGCCACCTCGGCGGCCTGCTCGACGACGTGGTCGATGAAGCCGTACTCCAGAGCCTGCTCGGCGGTGAACCACCGGTCGCGGTCGGCGTCACGCTCGACCTGCTCAAGACCCTGGCCGGTGTGCTTGCTGATGAGGTCGAAGAGGACCTTCTTGATGTAGAGCGACTGCTCTGCCTGGATCTTGATGTCGGAGGCCGATCCTCCGAGGCCGCCCGACGGCTGGTGCATCATGATGCGCGCGTGCGGCAGCGCGTAGCGCTTGCCCCTCTCGCCCGCACAGAGCAGGAACTGGCCCATGGACGCAGCCAGCCCCATGCCGAACGTGGCCACGTCGTTGGAGATGTACTGCATCGTGTCGTAGATCGCCATGCCGGCATCGACGGAGCCGCCGGGGCTGTTGATGTAGAGGAAGATGTCGCGCTTCGGGTCTTCGGCGTTGAGGAGAAGCATCTGCGCGCAGATCGCGTTCGCGTTCTGGTCCTTCACCTCGGAGCCCAAGAAGACGATGCGCTCCTTGAGAAGGCGCTGGTAGATGTGGTCGTCGAGGCCGGCTGAGCTGTCGCCGCCGGCGGCCTCGATCATCAAAGAGGAGTGGTCTGTCACGAGACCGACACTAGCGGCCGGCTAGGACAAAGCCACGGGAGCGGACGCCCTGTTCGCGCACAGCGCAGCGCCGCGATCGCGGCCACGGGGGCTCACCCGCTCGGGAGTAGTGGAGCTCACGATCGCCGCTGTCGAGGTGGCTCACGTCCGCAGCTGGGAGAGGTCGAGGAGTGCCGCGCAGCGGTCCGACTGCCAGCAGCGCGGCGAAGGTCTGCGTGTCGGCGTCGGGGCTGCCCTCGGCGACGAGCCGGGCGCCTTCTCGCGGGTGCGGGCCCGCGTACTCAGCAGGTCCTCGACGATCGTGTACGGCGCCGCGCACCTGCCGGAACCGCAACCGAGGACGCGACCCCCGCGCGAAGGGCCGCACCATCGACGCGGGAAGGCGCCATGCGGCTGCCGACGGGCTACTTCGAGCCTTCGTCGACGACGGTGTAGTCGCCCGCGAACACCACCTGGGACGCGGCGTCGGTGCTGGGAGCGGCTGCATCGGCTGCCGCGGTCGCGGCGG
>JBBSIF010000055.1:0-14993 GCA_038232255.1 Propionibacteriales bacterium | reverse complement strand
GGGACAGCCCGAGGGCGAGCTCGTCGCGGGGGTCATCGGCGAGGTCATCCTCGACCGGACCGCGTTCTACGCCGAGTCCGGCGGACAGCACGCCGACGCGGGGCGGCTGCGGTGGGACGGCGGGCGAGCCGAGGTGCTGGACGTCCAGCGCCCGGTGCGAGGCCTGGTGGCACACCAGGTCCGGGTCCTCGAGGGCACCCTGGCGAACGGCACCGCGGTCGAGGCATCCGTCGACGCCGAGTGGCGGCTCGGTGCCTGCCAGGCGCACAGCGGCACCCACGTCGTCCACGCCGCGCTGCGCCAGGTGCTCGGGCCGACCGCGCTGCAGAGCGGCTCCTACAACAGGCCTGGTTACCTGCGGCTGGACTTCGGCTGGGGGTCGGGGCTGTCGGCGGGCCTGGTCCGCGACGTGGAGGATGTGGCGAACGAGGCGCTGCGCCGGGACCTGGCGGTGTCGGCGCGGCTCATGACGCTGCCCGAGGCTCAGCAGCTCGGCGCTCTCGCGCTGTTCGGTGAGACGTACGGCGAGCTCGTGCGCGTGGTCGAGATCGGCGGCGAGTGGTCTCGTGAGCTGTGCGGCGGCACGCATGTGGCGCGCTCCTCGCAGATCGGCACGGTCGTCGTCACGTCGGAGTTCTCGGTCGGCTCGGGGAACCGGCGGATCGAGGCGCTGGTCGGCATCGAGGGCTTCCGCTCCCTGGCGCGCGAGCGCGACCTCGTGCGCAGCCTGGCCGACGTCATGAAGGCGCAGCCGGACACCCTGGTCGCCAGGGTCGCTGAGCTGGTCGCCCGGACACGTCGCGCGGAGAAGGAGCTCGCCGCCGCGAGGGCCCGCGTGCTGCTCGCCGGCGCGGCGGACCTCGCCGCGGGCGCCGCGGACGTCGGCGGAGTCCGCTACGTCGGGCAGGTCGTGCCCGACGTCGACGCCGGTGACGTCCGCACGCTGGCCCTCGACGTACGCGCTCGGCTCGGGTCTGACGCGCCGGGAGTCGTGATGGTCGTCGGTGCTCGGGAGGACAAGGCGTCCGTCGTCGTCGCGGTCAACGACTCCGCCCGGGCGGCCGGCATCCGGGCCGGCGCCCTGGTCAAGACGGCCGCGGAGCCGCTCGGCGGCAGCGGCGGCGGAAAGGACGACGTGGCGCAGGGTGGTGGGACCGAACCAGCGGGCGCGACGGCCGCGCTCGCCGCCGTCGAGCGGGCGATCGCCGACCGCGCTCCCGCCGCGTGACGGCGCCGATCCGCCCTGGGGTGCGCCTCGGCGTCGACGTGGGAGACGTCCGGGTGGGTGTGGCGGCGAGCGACGACAGAGGCGTGCTCGCCACCCCCGTCGAGACCGTACGACGCGGGCGGGGCGACTGCGTGCGCATCGTCGACCTGGCCGAGGAGCTTGGCGCCGTCGAGGTCGTCGTCGGCCTGCCGCTGTCGTTGTCGGGGTCGGCAGGTCCGGCAGCGGCGAAGGCCGCCAGCTTCGCGGACCGCGTCCTCGCGGAGATCACGGACCGCGGTGTCGACGTGTCGGTGCGTCTCAGCGACGAGCGACTGACTACGGTGAGTGCCGAGCGCGCTCTTCGCGAGCGCGGCAGGAAGGGCGCCAAGCAGCGGGCCGTCGTCGACCAGGCCGCTGCCGTCGTTCTCTTGCAGCAGGCGCTCGACGTGGAGCGCACGACAGGAGTCCCTGCCGGGTCGGAAGTGAGGGGGCACTCATGAGCGACCTCGGAATCGGCACTCTCGAGGCGTCGAATCAGACGGCGTCCCCGCGTCGCTGGCGCGGCTGCCTCGCCGTGCTCGTCGCCCTGGCGGTCATCGTCGCGATCGCGGCTTTCGGCTACGTGAAGGGCGTCGCCGCGCTCAAGACCTGGCTCGCGGACCCGGCCGACTATCCCGGCCCCGGCCACAGTTCGGTCGTCGTGCAGGTCCACAGCGGCGACACGTCGGCCGACATCGGCGGCACGCTGCTGCACGCCCATGTGGTCAAGAGCGTCGCGGCCTTCACCGAGGCCGCGAAGAAGGACGACAGGTCGCTCGGCATCCAGGCCGGCTACTACCGCATGCGGCTGCAGATGTCTGCCACCGGTGCGTTGCAGAGGATGCTCGACCCGAGCTCGCTGGTCAGCGACCAGGTGACGGTTCCGGAGGGGATGCGAGCCAAGGAGATCCTGGCGTCGGTGGCGGCGCACTCCCGCTTCACGTCCAAGCAGATGGACGCCGCCTTCGCCGACACGTCGGCACTTCACCTCCCGTCGTACGCCAAGGGGGACCCTGAGGGGTACCTGTTCCCCGCGACGTATCCGCTCACCCCGGGGACGACTCCCGCGGGTCTGCTGAAAGCGATGACCGCCACGTTCACGGATGAGGCGGACTCCCTCCGGCTGCCGGCCGGCGCCGCAGCGCTCGGCATCAGCCCGACCGACGTCGTCATCGTCGCGAGCCTCGTCCAGGCGGAGGCCTCCCGCCCGGAGGACATGCCCAAGGTGGCGCGGGTGATCTACAACCGGCTGCAGATCGCGATGCCGCTGCAGTTCGACTCCGCCCTGCACTACGCGGTCGAGAGCCGCGGTGTGGTGCAGACGAGCGACAGCCTGCGCAACCTCGACACCCCGTACAACACCTACCTGCGCCAGGGGCTCCCGCCGACGGCGATCGACTCGCCCGGGCGGCTCGCTCTCGAGGCGGCGCTGCACCCGGCGAAGGGCAGCTGGCGCTACTTCGTGACCGTCAACCTGCGCACCGGCGAGACACGGTTCGCCACGACGTACGCCGAGCACCTGCACAACGTCGGCCTTTACGAGACCTACTGCCAGACCTCCGATGCCTGCTGAGCAGCCCGGCCCCGCCCGACCGTGTTGCGGCGTGGCGGGCAGCCCGATCTCCTCGTCGCTGTCGCCGGTGCTGCACCGGGCGGCGTACGAGGCGCTCGGACTGGACTGGGGATACGACGCGCATGACGTCGACGTAGCCGGTCTGCCGGCGTTCCTGGCCGGGCTGCGGCGCCCGCCCTGGCGTGGCCTGAGCCTGACGATGCCGTTGAAGCAGGCGGTGGTGGCCGACTGCGCGAGCCTGAGCGACCAGGCGCGGCAGGTGCGTGCCGTCAACACGCTCGTCGTGGACCCGGACGGTCGGCTGGAAGGCTCCAACACCGACGTGCCGGGCCTCGTCGCAGCCTGGCAGGAGGCGGGTGTCGGCACGGTGGAGCATGCCGCGGTGCTCGGCGGTGGAGCGACCGCGCGATCCGCGGTTGCGGCGCTGGCACAGGTCGGAGCGACGCGCGTCAGCGTGCTCACCCGGGCACCGCAGCGCGCCGGCGGGGTGGCGTCTCTCGCGCAGGAGCTGGAGCTGTCCGCAGACGTGAGCCCGCTCTCCGCGGCCCGCGCGCTGGCCACCGTCGACCTCCTCGTCTCGACGGTGCCCCTTCCGGCGCAGCCGGCCCTGCTGTCCGACGAGGGCCTGGCCGAGCTCGTCGGCCGCGCCGCCGCCGTGTTCGACGTCGGCTACGGGCCCGACGAGTCACCGCTCCTGCGACTCGCACGCGAGGCAGGCGTGCCGTGCGCCGACGGCTTCGCGATGCTGCTGCACCAGGCAACCCTCCAGGTCGAGCTGATGACCGGCCTGCGACCCGCTCCGCTGGAGGCGATGCGGTCAGCCGGGCTCGCGGCGCTGTCAGCGCCGGGCTGATCGGCCGGGCACGCGTGACGACACCTCGGGTCGACCGCCGTACCGTGCTGCAGGGAGCCGTGCTGGGCTCGCTGCTCGCCGGCTGCACGACCGCCGGCTCACGCGATGTCGGCGCCTCGCCGCGCGGCTCGACGCCTTCTTCCGTCGGCTCGCCGTCGCCCAGCCGATCGACGGGTACTCCGGTCGGGTCGCCGCCGACCGACTCGGCCTGGCGCGCCCTCGCCGCGGGCCTCGACGGCGACCTGGTCCGGCCGGAGGACGCCGACTACGGCGAGGCCAAAGAGCTCTTCAACCCGCGCTGGGACGCGGTGCATCCACTCGCCGTCGTGGAGGCGACGACGGCGGAGGACGTCAGCGAGGCGATCACCTTCGCGCTGCGTCACTCGCTCGATGTGCGGCCGAAGTCGGGCGGGCACTCCTACGTCGGCGCGTCGGCGGTCACCGGCGGCATCGTGGTCAGCACGTCGCGGATGGCCGGCGTCCAGTACGACGCCCCGGCCGGCACCGCCGCAGTCGGCGCCGGCGCCCGCCTCTACCAGGTGCACGCTGCGCTCGACGCGCAGGGCCGGACGATCCCCACCGGGACGTGCCCGACGGTCGGCGCGACGGGGCTCACGGTCGGCGGCGGACTCGGCATCGCCAGCCGCCAGTACGGGCTCACCTGCGACCAGCTGGACGGCGCGGTCGTCGTCACCGCCGACGGGGTGATCCGCACCGTCGACGCCGACACCGACCCCGACCTGCTGTGGGCGCTGCAGGGTGGTGGCGGCGCCAACTTCGGGATCGTGACGCAGCTGCGGTACTCCACCCAGCCCACCGCGTCCCTCGGCTTCTTCCTGCTGTCCTTCCCCTGGTCGGGTGCGGCAGCGGTGGTGCGCGGCTGGTCGAGCCGGATCACGGCCATGCCGCTGTCGACCTGGGCGAACCTGCACCTCGAGGCCGGCTCCGACGGGTCGACGCAGGCGCGCGTCGTCGGCGTCTGCGCGGCCGGTGCCGAGACCGCCGAGGCGCAGGCCCTCGAGGCGGCGGTGGGCGTCGACGCGTCAAGCACCTCGCTGTTCACCAAGACGTACCTGGACGGCGTCCAGTTCCTCGGTGGCGGCACCAGCTCCTCCCGGCAGGGCTGGGCGGCCGGCAGCGACGTACTCCCGACGATGACGACGCCTGCCTCGCAGGCGCTGGTACAGGTCATCGCGGACCGGGCCGCCAGCGGCCAGTCCGGCGTGGCGATCCTCGACCCCTTGACCGGGGCTGTGCAGCACCGGGCTCCCGGCGCGAGCGCCTTCCCCTGGAGGCGGCATCTCGCCTCGATCCAGTGGTATCTCGACGTGCCCAGCTCGCCGACGACGGAGCAGCTGAGCGCCGCGTACGACTGGATCGCCACGGCGCATGCGGCCGTGTCGTCGCTGTCGGTGGGCGGGTACGTCAACTACCTCGAGCCGCGACGGCCGGTCGCGTCGTACTACGGCGGCAACCTCGCCCGGCTGCAGGCGGTCAAGCGCGCCTACGACCCCCACGGCTTCTTCAGCTCGCCGTACACCATCCCCAGCTGACCTTCCCGCCCGCAAGATCCGACTGGCCCGCCTGCCCCCTTGCTGCCAGTCCCGCGCAAAGATCCGACGTTGAGGTCGCTCTGGCGGTCTCACCGTCGGATCTTGCGGGCAGTCCCGCGCAAAGATCCGACGTTCAGGTGGCTCTGGCGGTCTCACCGTCGGATCTTGCGGGCAGTCCCGCGCAAAGGTCCGACGTTCAGGTGGCTCTGGCGGTCTCACCGTCGGATCCTTCGGGGTGGGCGGGCGGGTGATCCACAGGCCGACGCGAACATCTCGGCCCGGGAGGAGTCGGCGGATAGGCTGCGACGACTGTGACGCCGGATCTGCTCGCCGCCGCGCTGGTCGCAGGGAGCGGCGCCGCGGCCGGTCTCAGCGCACCGCGCGTCATCGGCCGGCTCCGCGAGCCGCCCGCACCGCCGCCCGCACCGCCGCCCGCATCGCCTCCCGCATCGCCTCCCGCACCGCCGGCCACACGGCCGCCCGCACCGCCGGCCTCATTGCCGCGAGCAACGCTGGAAGAGGTGGCCGCCACCCCGCGGCTCGCACCGATGCTGGCGGCTGTCGGCGCGGTCCTCGGCGCGGTCGTCGGATGGGGCGTCGGCTGGACCCCGATGCTCGCCGCGTGGGCGTACCTCACAGCCCTGTGCGTGGTGCTCGGCTACGTGGACGCCCGGACGCGGCTGCTGCCCACCCAGCTGATCGCCCCGTCGTACGCCGTGATCGGCGTGCTCGTCGGAGCAGCGGGACTGGCTGACGGAAGCCTCGGCCTGCCCGAGCGGGCGCTCCTCGGATGGCTGGTGATGGGGGGTTTCTACTTCCTGATGTGGCAGCTGGCGCCGGGCAGCCTCGGCTACGGCGACGTCCGGCTGTCCGGGCTGTTGGCCCTGTGCCTCGGGCCGCTCGGCTGGAGCCAGCTGGTGACCGGGCTCTATGCCGGGTTCCTGCTCGGCGGGATCACCAGCGGCGCCCTGGTGCTGGCCCGCCGAGCGAGCCGCAAGACGCACATCCCGTTCGGCCCGTTCATGATGCTGGGGGCTGTCGTCGGGGTCGTCCTCGGCTCCTCGCTGGGGCGCTGGTACGCGCTTCGCTAGCGCGGCGGCGTGACAGACTCGGCGCATGCTGAGATGGCTCACCGCGGGGGAGTCCCACGGGTCGGCCCTCGTCGGCGTCATCGAGGGCGTCCCGGCCGGGGTCGCGCTCACGACAGCGGACCTGGCAGCGGTGCTGGCGCGCCGTCGTCAGGGCTACGGGCGTGGTGCGCGGATGAGCTTCGAGGCCGACGAGGTCACGATCGTCGGCGGCGTGCGGCACGGTACGACGATCGGCGGCCCGGTGGCCGTCACGATCGCCAACAGCGAGTGGCCCAAGTGGCAGCAGGTGATGTCACCGGACCCGGTGGCTGTCGGGACGCTCGACGGCCTGGCCAGGAACGCGCCACTGACCAGGCCGCGTCCGGGGCACGCCGACCTGGTCGGCATGCAGAAGTACGGATTCGACGAGGCGCGCCCCGTCCTGGAGCGGGCGAGCGCCAGGGAGACGGCGGCGCGCGTGGCGCTGGGCGCGGTCGCGACGGCGTTGTGCGAGCAGGCACTGGGGGTCCGCTTCGTGTCCCACGTGGTGTCGATCGGGGGGGTCGACGCACCGGCGGAACCGCTGCCCACGCCGGACGATGGACCGGCGTTGGACGCCGACCCGGTGCGGTGCCTCGACGGGGCCGCCAGCGCCGCGATGGTCGCGGCCATCGACGAGGCGCATCGCACTGCCGACACCCTGGGCGGCATTGTCGAAGTGGTGGGCTACGGCCTTCCGCCGGGGCTCGGCTCCTACGTGCACTGGGACCGCCGGCTGGACTCGCGCCTGGCCGCAGCGCTGATGGGGATCCAGGCCATCAAGGGAGTCGAGCTCGGCGACGGGTTCGCGGTCGCCCGCGGACCGGGCTCTGCGGCCCACGACGAGATCGAGCCGGGACCCGCCGGGCTTCGTCGTACGTCGGGACACTCGGGCGGCACCGAAGGCGGGATGTCGACGGGGGAGCCGCTGCGGGTCCGCGCGGCGATGAAGCCGATCTCGACGGTGCCCCGCGCGCTGCGAACCGTGGACGTCGCGACTGGAGAGGCGGCCGTCGCGCACCACCAACGGTCCGACGTGTGCGCCGTGCCGGCGGCAGCCGTCGTCGCGGAGGCCATGGTGGCGTTGGTGGTCGCCGAGGCGGCGCTGGAGAAGTTCGGCGGCGACTCCGTCGCGGAGACGCGGCGAAACCACGACGGCTATCTCGCCGCGATGAGCATCCGGTGACCGCTGCCTCCGACGACGCCGCCGCCCGCGACGACCCTGCGGCCGCAAACGCTGCGGCCGCAAACGCCGCGGCCGGCCGTCCCCGACTCGTTCTCGTCGGAGCACCGGGGGCCGGCAAGACCACCGTCGGGACCGAGCTGGCCCGCCGGTGGGGCGTGCAGCTCTGTGACACCGACCAGGTGGTCGAGGCTGCTCGGGGACGGACCGTCGCCGACATCTTCGTCGACGAGGGGGAGGCCACGTTTCGCGCCCTGGAGGAGCAGGCAGTGGCCGAGGCGTTGTCGTCGTGCACCGGCGTGGTGGCACTGGGGGGTGGTGCGGTGCTGTCCGAGGTCACCCGGGAGCGGCTGGTCGGGCTGTCCGTCACCTTCCTCGACGTCGGGCTGCCGGTCTCCAGCGCGCGAGTCGGGCTCGGTGCGAACCGCCCGCTCCTGCTCGGCAACGTGCGGGGCCAGCTGCGGGCGCTGCTCGACGCCCGCCGGCCCCTCTATGAGCAGGTGTCGGCGTTCAGTGTCGACACCGATCACCTGAGCGTCGAGCAGGTCGCCGACGAGGTCGAGCGGCAGCTCTCGTGAGCGGCGGCACCACCCGGAGCCGGGTGGCCGGCGAGTCGCCGTACGACGTGCTGGTCGGCTCGGGCCTCCAGGGCGAGGTGGCGGGTCTGCTCGGGCCGCAGGTGCGACGGGTTGCCGTCGTGCATCCACGCGCGCTCGGCGCCCTCGGCCGCAGGATGCGCGACGAGCTGGTGGCGCAGGGCTACGACGCATTCCCGATCGAGGTGCCCGACGCCGAGAGAGCCAAGACCGCCGAGGTCGCCGCGCAGTGCTGGCAGCTCCTCGGAGCCCATCAGTTCACCAGGTCAGACGCCGTCGTCAGCGTCGGGGGTGGAGCGACGACGGACCTGGCGGGTTTCGTCGCCGCCACGTTCCTGCGCGGGATCGCGGTGGTGCACATTCCGACGACGCTGCTGGCGATGGTCGACGCGGCCGTCGGCGGCAAGACCGGGATCAACACGGTGGAGGGGAAGAACCTCGTCGGGTCGTTCCACGAGCCGGCCGGCGTCGTCTGCGACCTCACGATCCTGCGGTCACTGCCGGCGCCCGACCTGGTCAGCGGGCTGTCGGAGGTGGTCAAATGCGGGCTGATCGCTGATCCGGTGATCCTGGACCTCGTGGCAGCATCCGCCGAGGCGGCGCGGGACCCCGACGGGCCTGTCCTTCGCGAGCTCGTGGAGCGGGCGGTCGCGGTGAAGGCTCGCGTCGTGGCAGCCGACCTGCGCGAAGCCACCTCCTCGGGCAACCAGGTCGGCCGGGAGGCTCTCAACTACGGTCACACGCTCGGCCACGCCATCGAGCGCGTAGAGGGGTACTCGCTGCGCCACGGGGACGCCGTTGCGATCGGGCTGGTGTACGTCGCGGAGCTCGCCCGGTTGGCCGGTCGGCTCGACCCCGGCACCGCTGCGCTCCACGGCGACCTCCTGCGGAGGGTGGGCTTGCCCACGTCGTACCCCGCTGGCCGCTGGCCCCAGCTGCGCGATGCCATGGCAGTCGACAAGAAGGCCCGCGGGGACCGGCTGCGGTTCGTCATCCTCGAGGCGGTCGGGCAGCCAGCGATTCTGGAAGGGCCTGACGAGCACCTGTTGAGCGCCGCCTACGCCGCCGTCACGGGTGCGTCCCGCCCCGCTGAGTGACGGCCGACGTCGCGGTCCAGGTTCAGTGCCGGGAGCCGGCGCTCGAGTCTCGCATCGAGCCCCCGCAGGAGTCCTCGAACATCGCGGCCCTAGGCCTTGCCGTTGCGACGTTGAGCAGCACAACGGGATACGGCGTGCCCAGGAAGCGCTGCGGCGACGAGGCGTGCAAGAGTGCGGTGTCCGCGGTCGCGACGAGGATGGTGTCGGATCCCTCGACGGCCATGGCGTCGCGGATCACATGAGGTCCCCAGGAGCCCTGCAGCCCCGCGGCCACGACGCCGACCGGGGCGGGCGTCGCCGGTGTGCGCTCGTCCGAGGCGCTGGCAGCGCCTGCTGCGAGGCAGAGGACGGCGCCGCCGACGAGCGCCCGGGTCGCGATCCCTGTCACGGTCATGTTCGGACTGTATGCCTTCATCGACCAGAGCGGGCGGTTAGGGTGCAGGCGTGCTGGTATGGGTGTTGAACGGCCCCAACCTCGGGCGCCTCGGCTCGCGCGAGCCCGAGGTGTACGGCGCCACGTCGCACGACGAGCTCGTGACCCTCTGCGGGCGGTGGGGCGACGAGCTCGGGCTGACGGTCGACGTGCGGCAGAGCGACGACGAGTCGGAGCTCATGCACTGGCTGCACGCCGCCGCCGACGACCGCGTGCCGGTGGTGCTCAACCCGGCTGCGTTCACGCACTACTCCTACGCGTTGAGGGACGCCTGCGCGCAGCTGCGCGCGCCGCTCATCGAGGTGCATCTCACGAATCCCGCTGCGCGGGAGGAGTTCCGGCATACGAGCGTCATCTCCGGTGTCGCCACCGGCACCATCGCCGGCTTCGGGGTCGACTCCTACCGGTTGGCGCTGTCTGCCCTGCCTGCGCTGCGCGACCTTCCGCCACCGTCGGCGGCCGGCCGGACCTGACGACCGGCTCCGCGACTCAGTCGACAGCAGGGAGGTGGCCGCGTATGTGGTGCCTCGCACGCGACCGAACACCCGTTGACCCTCGAATCGGGGTGCCTGAGCGCCGGTTTTGCGGGCTAGCGAGTGTTCGGTGGCTGTGCGGCTGACGGCAAGACCCGCAGCACGCCCGACTCCGCCTTTCACATTCGTCAGGGGCTGAGGAGCGAGCTCGACAGGGACGACGACAGCGAGGACGTCAGCGACGACGGCTGGTACGGCGTGACGAGGGTGGTGTCGAGAGCCGTGGACGAGATCGCGGCGCTGCCCTGATATCTCCGTCGCCGCGGCAGCGAGGGCTGCACCGCCACCACGACCGTCTCGCTCCGCGCGGGCGGCGCGTCCTCGCGGGACGAGGGCGTCGGCGCCGGCGTCGGCGCCGGGGGCGCCGGCTCGGGCGTCGAGTCGATCGGGCTCACCGGCAGGTAGGTGGCGGAGTCACCGGGGGCGTAGACGGCGGCATTCCCAGCGGCGTACGTCGGCGAGTCGCCGGGTTGGTAGACGGGGGCGTTCCCAGCGGCGTACGTCGGTGCGTCACCGGGTTGGTAGACGGGAGCGTTCCCGGCGGCGTAGGTGGGTGCGTCGCCGGGCTGGTAGAAGGGGGCGTTGCCAGCGACATAGGTCGGCGAGTCGCCGGGCTGGTAGACGGCCGGTGCACCCGGCGGCGACATCGCGCGATCGCGTCGGCGGCTCCTTGTGGAGCGAGCGCCCGAGCTGGGGCGGACCGCGCCCAGCAGGCTCGCCGCCACCAGCAGCGCCACCGCGATGAGCAGGTAGGTGAACACCCGGCCAGGCTAGCGCCCGTCGCCGCTCACGGCCTTTCGGGCGGCACGAGCCGGGGTCGCGGTTCGTTAGACTGGGCCGTCGGCCGCGGCTCCGCCGATCTCGACCGACTCCTTACTGCAGAAAGCGACGACATACCCGCATGGCGACGACGAACGACCTCAAGAACGGCATGGTGCTCAACCTGGACGGCCAGCTCTGGACGGTGGTCTGGTTCCAGCACCACAAACCCGGCAAGGGCGGCGCCGTCGTACGCACCAAGCTCAAGAACGTGCTCTCGGGCAAGGTCGTCGACAAGACCTTCAACTCCGACGTCAAGGTGGACACGGCGAACGTCGACAAGCGGGCGATGACGTACCTGTACAACGACGGCTCGTCGTACGTCTTCATGGACACGCAGGACTACGAGCAGCTGCACGTGAGCCCCGACACCGTCGGCGACGCGGCGAACTTCCTGCTGGAGAACCAGGACGCGACCGTGGCCGTGCACGAGGGACTGCCGCTGTACATCGAGCTGCCGGCGTCGGTGGAGCTCACCATCGACTACACGGAGCCCGGCTTGCAGGGCGACCGGTCGACGGGGGGGACCAAGCCGGCCAAGCTCGAGACGGGCTACGAGATCTCCGTGCCGCTCTTCATCACCAACGGCGAGAAGGTCAAGGTCGACACGCGCGACGGCAGCTACCTCGGCCGTGTCTCGAGCTGACGAGCGCTTCCCCATGGGCGCGCGCACCAAGGCCCGCAAGCGCGCGCTCGACATCCTCTTCGAGTCCGAGCTCCGTGGCCTGGCCCCCGGCTCGACACTGAGCGACCGCCAGGCGGCTGCCGACCCGCCGCTCAACCTCTACACGCTCACCCTGGTCGACGGCGTGGTCGCCCACCAGGCCGAGATCGACGAGCTCATCTCGACGTACTCCGCCGGCTGGTCGCTGGCGCGGATGCCGGCCGTGGATCGGACGGCGTTGCGGCTGGGTGTCTTCGAGCTCCTGTACGTCGACGAGGTGCCGCCTGCCGTCGCGATCAGCGAGGCGGTGTCGCTGGTCAAGCAGCTGTCCACCGACGAGTCACCCGCCTTCGTCAACGGCGTGCTCGCCGCGATCGAGCGCACCACGGCGCCCACCCAGGCCTGACGGACGAGGCCGGAGTGCAGTGGCGGCGCGATTGTGCCGGGGGCCGAGTCTGGCAGCTCGGAGCGGGAGCAGGAGTTGTGGCCTTCTGCTTCCTCACGAAGCCAGAATACCTTGTGCATAAGGGCCTCTAGCGGTGCTTCTGTCTTGCCTGTCTGGTAGGATCGAACGCATGTTCGATAGGATCGATTCCGCCGGGGAGCCCGATGAGGGCTGGTATGACGACACGCCCGACCCGGCCGTCGAGGTGGCGGCAGTGCAGGCCGTCGACGCCGTCGAGCAGACACACGCCCGTAGTGAGGTCGACGAGATGGACGCCGACCAGACGCTGGCGGAGGCGGCCGCCAGCCGGCGGGCTGTCACCGCGGGCGAGGTGCGTCAGCTCGTCGCCGCGGCGCACTGGGCAGACCTGCACGACGTTGTCGCCTGTCCCTCCCGAGCGCCGGGCTCCGAGATGATGGTCCAGCCTGGCGGAGACGGCACGCCTGAGCTGGCGGAGTTCGCAGCCGCGGAGCTCGGCGCGATCCTCGGTGTGACGTCGATCTCGGCGATGCATCTGATCGGCGATGCGCTTGATCTTCGGCACCGGCTTCCGCTGCTCTGGGCTCAGGTGCTCGACGGGAACGTCAAAGTGTGGGTCGCGCGCAAGATCGCGCAGCGCAGCCGTCGGCTCAGTACAGCGGCAGCCGCGAAGGTGGACCGCAAGGTCGCACGGGTGGCGGCCAGCCTTCCCTTCGGTCGGTTGGTGAAGGTGCTGGACGCCGCGATGCTGGCTGCCGACCCGCCCCAGGCCGTGAGCGACGCGCAGGCTGCCGCAGCCCAGCAAGGCGTCTGGATCGGCCAGGCGTTCAACCATGGCCACGGGACGCTGTTCGCGCGAGCCGCGGCACCCGACCTGATGGCCTTCGACAAGTCCCTCGACGTGGTCTCGCGGGCGATGAAGATCCTCGGCGACTCCGACGCCCCCGACGTTCGGCGAGCCCGAGCCCTGGGCGTGCTCGCCTCCCCTCAAGCCGCTCTGGACCTGGTCGCGTCCGCAGAGGCGGCGCGCAAGGCCGCAGCCTCCGCCGCCGCGGCCCGTCGAGCCGCCCGAACCGGGCCGCCGCTCTCCGACCAGGAGCTGGCTCGGGAAGCGGACCTGGACCGGGCTCAGGACGCCGACCATGACCCAGCGCGGGACCGTCGACGGTGTGGATTCGGGCGCAGCACCCTCTACGTCCACCTGAGCCAGCAGGATCTTGCCGCCGTGGCGTCCGGTGCCTGTGACGGCGAGGCAGGCGTCGCGCGCGTCGAAGACATCGGACCGGCGATCCTCGACCAGGTGGCGGGCTGGCTGGAGAGCCGCAACGTCAGGCTGCAGCCGGTGATCGACCTGCCCGGGATGCCGGCGGTGGACTGCTATGAGATCCCCACCCGGATGGCCGAGGCGGTCGGAATGGAGAAGCCCGCCGACTGCTTCCCGTACAGCCCGAACCTCAGCCGCAACCAGGACGGCGAGCACACCGTCCCCTACGTGCCGATGGATGAAGGCGGCCCGCCGGGACAGACCGCAAGATCCAAACTCGCCCGGACTGGACGACGCAACCATCGAGCCAAGACCCACGGACGCTGGAAGGTCACGCAGCCACGGTCCGGCGTCTGGATCTGGCGAGCACCCCACGGTCACTATTTCCTCGTCGACGGCACCGGCACCACCGCACTCGGCAAACTCTGAGGTATCGCGAGCCAAGATCTACGTGTCACCGAGTGATGCGGTGGAGAAGGCGTACGGCGCGTCGCGGTCTATCACGGACGGCGCGCGGTTGACGCGGAGGAGCCGCCGGCACCACCGCCCCCCACTCATCCGACCCAGAGCCCCGCGTTACGGCGAACGGCCGGCCAAAGCGGCGCCGATGGGTAGAGCGCCGTCGTTGCGCTGCTGAGCTGGCTCTTGCTCCGATAGCCCTCCCGGCTCGCAACGCCGCTCCGCGCGACCGGTAGTCCAACGACGTCTTGGTGGTACCGTGGCAAGCGATCGACATCCTTTAACGAGCCGTCCTGTGAGGCGGAGAAGGAGGTCCACGGAGTGACGCCTGCCGTCCACAGCGGCCCCGACACCTCTCGCGTGGTGCTTGATGCCTCCGACATCGCCCGCGCACTCACCCGCATCGCGCACGAGATCCTCGAGCGCAACAAGGGACCGGCCAACGTCGTTCTCCTCGGGATCCCCACCCGTGGCGTGCCGCTGGCCGAGCGCATCGCGGAGACGATGACGAAGGTCGAAGGCATCTCCGTCCCGCACGGCGCCCTCGACATCACGATGTACCGCGACGACCTGCGCCTGCACCCGACCCGCGCCCTGGAGCACACCGCGATCCCCGGCGACACGATCGACGACGCGATCGTCGTCCTTGTCGACGACGTGCTCTTCTCCGGCCGCACGATCCGGGCCGCGCTGGACGCGCTCAACGACCTCGGCCGCCCGAGGACCGTGCAGCTGGCGGTGTTGGTGGACCGCGGGCACCGCGAGCTGCCGATTCGCGCCGACTTCGCCGGCAAGAACCTCCCGACCAGCATGTCCGAGACCGTCAAGGTCCTCCTCGAGGAGTACGACGGTCGCGACGGCGTCGCGATCAGCGGGCCGGACGGAGCCACACCATGAAGCAGCACCTCCTCTCAGCCGCAGACCTCACCCGCGACGACGCACTGCTCGTGCTCGACACGGCGGCGGAGCTCCGCTCCCTCGCCGACCGGCCGATCAAGAAGCTGCCGACGCTGCGTGGCCGGACGGTGGTGAACCTCTTCTTCGAGGACTCGACGCGCACCCGGATCTCGTTCGAGGCGGCCGCCAAGCGGCTCTCCGCCGACGTGATCAACTTCTCCGCCAAGGGCTCCAGCGTGTCCAAGGGCGAGAGCCTCAAGGACACCGCGCTGACCCTGGAGGCGATGGGT
>JBBSIF010000054.1:0-15135 GCA_038232255.1 Propionibacteriales bacterium | reverse complement strand
TCCCGGCAGCACGACATGAGCCAGTCACTGGTGCTGTTCGGGGACCGGGTCAGTGATGGTGATCTAGCGGTGGTCGAGGACCACATCCCGCTTACGCTGGCCGCCGGGAACGGGCTCGAGTTGGTCCTAGCCGCCGCGAACGAGGCGGACATCACCATCACCGGCCTGTGAGCGCGACAGCCTGCTAGCTCGCTGCGGAGTAGTCACTGCCGCCGTGAGGGGGCTACGCCCGCCCAGATCCCCCGCGATCCGCGCTCATGCCGAGGTGCGGGTACCAGCGGGCGAGGACTAGAAGGCTTCGCAGGCGTCAGTGACGGTGGTGCTCCACACCTCGGGTGTGTGAACCAAGAGTCATGCGGGACGTCAGGCACCGTTGAGAACGTGCCTCGCGGAACCAGCGCGGCAAGCTGTGCCAGTGGCCAGGACGGGCGCTGAGCGACGCATGCCCCTCGGGCACCCAATCGATGTGGACGACGGGCTCCGCGGCTTTGCCGGCTTCGTAGGCCTCGGACCATGTGCGATCGCGCTGGAACCCCGACCGGCGATGCCGACCACCGCCGTTACCGCCTGCGGATATCCGATCGCGTAGCGGAGCGCCAGGTCACAGCCCCACGAGCAACGCGACGCCCTCAACCTGAACCGTCCGCGACTCCATGTCCGCGGACGTTAGCAACACGGCTACGCTCGGCCGCAACTGCTGCGATCCGTTGACCGCGAAGGTGCGTCATCCCGTAGCCGCGATTGACGCGGTTGCGGATCCTTGCGCGCCGTCACCGTGGGCACAATGACCTGGTGCCCCGCGAGTCGTCGTACTCGGTGGCGACCCCGTGCGCAGCGGCGAGGGCGCGCTGCTGGTCGGTCAGCTCGTCCACGCAGCCATCCTCGCCGGGCGAGCCCCGCGACCGTGCGCCGGGAACCGCCGCACTCTGAGCACGCTGACACGGGATGACGTGGAGATGGCATGCTGGCCTGACAGGCGACGCCAGGGAGGAAGTACTGATGAACGTTGGTCGGATGGTAGCGAGGGCCATCGTGGGTTCGCTGTTCGTGGGGCACGGCACGCAGAAGCTGATGGGCTGGTTCGACGGTCCAGGTCTCGCCGGCACCGACGAGATGATGGAGAGCCTGAACATGCGGCCGGCCCGTCGCAACAGCCTCGCCGCCGGTGTGACCGAGACAGCGGGTGGAGCGCTGGTCACTCTCGGAGCGGCCACGCCGTTGGCCGCCGCCGGGCTCATGGGCGTCATGATCACCGCGATTCGCAAGGTGCACCTCCCGAACGGGCCCTGGGCGGCCAAGGGCGGCTATGAGTACAACCTCGTGCTGATCGCGGCGCTGCTGGCGATCGTCGACGACGGCCCGGGTGACCTGTCGGTCGACGCGGCGCTGGGTTGGGACAAGCACGGCGCTGCCTGGGCACTCGGCGCACTTGCGGCTGGGGCAGCGATCTCGACGCTGGTGGTGACACGGGGCGCCCAGTCAGGAAGCCCTGCTCAGGCTGCGGCCTGAGGGCTGGGCTGAGTAGGCGTCATGGCGACTCGGACGGAGCAGGCCGCCGGGGGGACGGCGGCGAAGGTCGAGCTCAACGGCATCAACGTGATCTCGGAGAGCGAGCGCAAAGGCACGCCACGCGCGCTGTTCTGGCCGTGGTTCGCCTCCAACATCTCGATCCTGGCGGTCTCCTACGGGTCGTTCCTCCTCGGCTTCTCGATCTCGTTCTGGCAGGCGGTGATCTTCGGCACCATCGGCATCGTCTTCTCCTTCCTGCTCTGCGGCCTGGTCGCGCTCGCCGGCAAGCGGGCGTCCGCCCCGACGCTGGTGGTCAGCCGGGCGATCTTCGGGGTGACCGGGAACAGGGTTCCGACCGCGGTCTCCTGGGTGCTGACCGTCGGGTGGGAGGTCTTTCTCACCACCATCGCCACTCTCGCGACCGCAACGGTCTTCGACCGGCTCGGCTGGGGCGGCGGCACAGAGACCAAGGTCATCGCCCTCGTCGTGGTCGCTGCCTTGATCGTGGCCGCCGGAGTCGCCGGCTTCGACGTGATCATGCGTATCCAGGCGGTGATCACGGTCGTCACCGCCGTGCTGACCGTCTTCTACATCGTGCTCGTGCTCGACGAGATCCACTGGAGCAACGTCAGCGCGCTGCCGTCCGGCTCGAACCAGCAGGTTCTCGGCGGGCTCGTCTTCATGATGACCGGGTTCGGCCTCGGCTGGGTCAACGTCGCTGCCGACTACTCGCGCTACCTGCCCCGGTCGGCGAGCAGCGGTGGGGTCGTCGGATGGACCACGGTCGGTGCGGCGGTGGCCCCGGTGGGCCTGGTGATCTTCGGCCTGCTGCTCGCGGGCTCGTCCACGAGCCTCAACGGCGCCATCAACCGCGACCCGATCGGTGCCCTCACGACGGTCCTCCCCACCTGGTTCCTGGTGCCGTTCGTGATCGTCGCCGTGCTCGGGCTCGTGGGCGGTGCGGTGCTGGACATCTACTCCTCCGGGCTGGCGCTGCTGACGCTCGGCGTGCCGATCCCACGGTGGTCAGCGGCGCTCGTCGACGGCCTCATCATGACCGCCGGCACGATCTACATCGTCTTCCACTCCGGGAGCTTCCTCGGGGTGTTCACGGGGTTCCTCATCACGCTCGGCGTGCCCATCGCCGCCTGGTGCGGCATGTTCCTCGCGGACCTCGCCCTGCGCCGCCGCGGCTACGCGGAAGGCGACTTCTACGACCCTCACGGACGCTACGGGGCCGGACGACTCGTTCCCGTGCACATCCTGTACGTCGCCACGGCGGTCGGGTGGGGGCTGGTTACCAACACGTTCGCGGACTGGCTCGACTGGCAGGGCTACCTGCTCGGGCCGGTCGGCCTCGGCGGCCGGAACGGCGCGTGGGCCTACGCCAACCTCGGCGTCCTCGTCGCCCTCGGCATCGGCTTCGTCGGACAGCTCATCCTGGGGTACCCCGCCGTACGCGCGCAGGAGCGGCGCAGTGACGTCCCGGAGCGGGGGGACGACGTCCCGGAGCGGGGAGACGACGTCCCGGAGCGCGGCGATGACAGCGCACGTATCCCGTGACCAGTGCAGCCCTGCCTGACGGCTGGCTCGTGGTCATCGACATGCAGAACGTCTTCGCGAGCCCGAGCAGCCCGTGGTCGACGCCGGGGTTCGGCGCTGCGCTCGACAAGGTCACAGCCCTGACGGGCGTCTTCGCAGACCGCGTCGTCCTCACCCGGTTCGTCGCGCCGACCTCACCCGCCGGCGCCTGGCGGCGGTACTACGAGCAGTGGCCGTTCGCGCTGGTGCCGGACGACGACCCGATCTATGCGCTGGTCGACGGGCTGCCCTCCCAGGGCCACGGGATCGTCAGCAGGCCAACCTTCGGCAAGTGGGACGACCAGCCGGGCAGCCTGCGGGAGCTGACGTCGGCGGCAGACGTCCTCGTCCTGGCGGGCGTCTCGACCGACTGCTGCGTGCTCTCCACCGCCCTGGCCGCCGCCGACGCCGGCATCGAGGTGTACGTCGTCGCCGACGCCTGCGCCGCCCCGACGCAGCAGGACCACGACCGGGCGCTTGACGCGATGCGCCTCTATGCACCGCTCATCACGGTCACGGACACGGCTGACGTGCTGCGCCCCGCCGGCGACCACCAGGGATGAACGCAGCGGACCCGCTTGCGGAGTACCGGCGCAAGCGCGACCCCCAGGCGACGCCTGAGCCGGTACCCGCGGCGGGGGCTCTCCCGACGGGCACGTCGTCCGACAGGAAGGGCAACGCTTTCGTCATCCAGGAGCACCACGCCCGCGCGCTGCACTGGGACTTCCGGCTGGAGCGGGGCGGGGTCCTGGTGTCCTGGGCTCTCCCGAAGGGGCTCCCCACGGACCCGAAACGCAACCACCTGGCGGTGCCCACCGAGGACCATCCCCTCGAATACGCCTCATTCGAGGGCGGCATCCCCGCCCGCGAGTACGGCGGCGGCAGCGTCACGATCTGGGACCGGGGCAGCTACGTCACCGAGGAGTGGACGGACGACAAGGTCAAGGTCCGGCTGTTGGGGTCCCGCGCCCAGGGCAGGTTCGTGCTGTTCCGCACCGACGCGAAGAGCTGGATGATCCACCGCATGGATGCGCTCGCCGAGGGAGGGGAGCCTCTTCCGGCGCTCGTCCCCGCCATGCTCGCGACACCGGCGCAGCGGCCGCCCGAGGAGGAGGGCTGGTCCTACGAGATGAAGTGGGACGGCATCCGGGCGATCGCGTACGTCGACGGCGGACGGGTGCGGCTGCTGTCGCGCAACGAGCGGGACGTGAGCGGCAGCTATCCCGAGATCCGCGGGCTCGGCGAGCAGCTCGGGAGCACGCAGGCCGTCCTCGACGGAGAGCTTGTCGCCTTCGACGACGGCCTTCGGCCGAGTTTCGCCCGCCTGCAGCAACGGATGGGGGTGACGTCCGACGCGCAGGCCCGCAGGCTCGTCGCGAGCTACCCGGTGGTCTACGTCATCTTCGACCTGCTGCACCTCGACGGTCGCTCGACGCTGGGACTGCCGTACGTCGAGCGGCGGGAGCTCCTGGAGGGCCTCGGGCTGTCGGGCAGGTCCTGGCAGACCCCGCCGACCCTGGGTGAGGACGGAGCGGCAGTGCTCGACGTCACGAAGGCGCAGGGTCTCGAGGGAGTGGTCGGCAAGCGCCGCGTGAGCACCTACCAGCCCGGCAGACGGTCGCCCGACTGGCTCAAGATCAAGAACGTCCGCGACCAGGAGGTCGCCATCGGCGGCTGGCACCCCGGCAAAGGTCGACGCAGCGACACGATCGGTGCGCTGCTGGTCGGCATCCCGTCCGCCGCCGGGCTGGACTACGCCGGCAAGGTCGGCACCGGGTTCAGCGACGCCGTCCTCCGCCAGCTGGCCGCCCAGCTGGCTGGGCTCGTCCAGAAGGAGTGCCCCTTCGTCGACGTACCCGGCAAGGACGCCAAGGACGCCGTCTGGTGCACGCCGCGCCTCGTCGGCGAGGTGGCTTTCACGCAGTGGACGACAGACGGTCGGCTGCGGCACCCGTCGTGGCGCGGGCTGCGGCCCGACAAGGACGTCGACGACGTACGCCGGGTGGAGGCGCCGGAGGTTTCCAGCAAGCCCGACAAGGGCACAGGTGCACGGTGAGCAGACCGGCGCCTTCGTCGACGAGCCGCCCGCAGGCTGGCGGTCGCTCGTTCCGCGTCTCCGTCATCGGCACCGGCTACCTCGGAGCCGTGCACGCCGCCTGCCTCGCCGCCGCGGGCCATCGCGTCGTCGGCATCGACACCGACGCCTCCCGGGTGTCGGCGCTTGCGGGCGGACGTGCGCCGTTCCACGAGCCCGGCCTGGACGACCTGCTCCGGACCGGCATCGACAGCGGCCGCCTCAGCTTCTCGACCGACGTCGACCGGGCCGCCGACCGCGACGTCCACTTTCTGTGCGTCGGCACGCCGCAGGAGCCGGCGGGCGACGGCGCAGACCTCAGCTACGTCTGGTCGGCCGTCCGCAGCCTCGCCCGCCGTCTCAGCCGGCCGTGCCTGGTGGTGGGGAAGTCGACAGTCCCGGTAGGGACCGCCGCGCGGCTCGCCGACGTGCTCGGAGCGACCGCCCCCGCGGCGAACGGCGTCCGGCTGGCGTGGAACCCCGAATTCCTCCGGGAAGGGCACGCCGTCGAGGACACCTTGTGCCCTGACCGGCTCGTGTTCGGGGTCACGGACGAGGCGTCGAACCTCGAGCTCCGCGAGCTGTACGCGTCCGTCGTGCCCCGCTCGACTCCCGTGGTGCGCACGGACCTGGCGACGGCGGAGCTCGCCAAGGTGGCCGCCAACGTGATGCTCGCTGCCCGGCTGTCGGTGATGAACGTGCTGGCCGAGGTGTGCGAGGTGGCCAAGGCCGACGTCGGCGACCTCATCACCGTGCTGGCCCACGACGACCGGATCGGGCGGGACTTCCTGACGCCCGGCCTCGGCTTCGGCGGCGGGTGCCTGCCCAAGGACCTCCGGGCCTTCTCCGCGCGGGCCGCCGAGCTGGGTGTCGTCGAGCCGACGCGGCTGCTGGCCGAGGTCGACGCGGTGAACCTCCACCAGCGGTCGCGGCTGGTCGACCTCGCCGCCCGCCTGCTCGCGCGACGGGAGGGCCGCGGCACGGTGGCGGTGCTCGGGACAGCTTTCAAGCCAGGATCCGACGACGTCCGCGACTCGCCGGCCGTCGACGTGGCGAGCCGGCTGCAGGCGCTCGGAGCACGGGTTCGGTACTACGACCCGAAGGCCGGTGAGTCCACCGCCCGGGTCAGCCCGGAGCTCGAGCGTGCCGACGACGCCGAGTTAGCCTGCCGCGGCGCCGACCTCACCCTGGTGCTCACCGAGTGGGAGGAGTTCCGCGCGCTGGACCCCGTGGCGCTGGCCGAGGTGGTGGCCTGCCGGGAGGTGGTCGACGCCCGGCTGGCGCTCGACCCCGACAAGTGGCGCGCTGCTGGCTGGGCGTTCCACGGGCTCGGGCGCGGATCGGCGGGCGCGTGAGGATCCTGCTGTGGCACGTGCACGGCTCGTGGACCACGGCGTTCGTCCAGGGCGGTCACGAGTACGTCGTCCCGGTCACGCCCGCCCGGGACGCGGACGGGCTGGGGCGAGCACGCACCTGGACGTGGCCCGCGAACGTCGTCGAGGTGGCACCGGAGGCGCTGCGCGGGATGGACCTCGACGCGGTCGTCCTGCAGCGACCGCACGAGCTCGACCTGGTGAGGTCGTGGGCCGGGCGGGTGCCGGGCGGGGACCTGCCCGCCGTGTACCTCGAGCACAACACCCCGGAGGGTGAGGTGCCGCGGACGGTCCACCCGATGGCGGACCAGGGCGCCATCCCGGTCGTCCACGTGACCCACTTCAACCGGCTGATGTGGGACTGCGGGTCGGCACCTACGCAGGTGGTGGAGCACGGCGTGGTCGACCCCGGTTACCGGTACTCGGGGACCGTCCCGCGCGCAGCCGTGGCGGTCAACGACCCGATCCGGCGCGGCCGGTTCGTGGGCACGGATCTGCTGGCGGCGCTGTCGCGGTCGGTCCCGCTCGATGTCTTCGGGATGCGCGTCACGGGCCTGGCCGGCCCAGACGACGTACCGCTCGCTGTCCGCACGTTCGAGGACCTCCCGCAGCACCAGCTGCACATCGAGCTCTCCCGCCGGCGCGTCTATCTCCACACCACCCGCTGGACGTCCCTGGGGCTCTCGCTGATCGAGGCGATGATGCTGGGTCTGCCGGTGGTGGCGCTCGGCACCACGGAGGTGCACCGCGCGGTCCCGCCGGACGCCGGCTTCGTCTCGTGCGACCCGGACGACCTCTCCGCGGCGCTTCGGCTGCTCGTCCACGAGCCGGCCCTGGCCCGCCAGACGGGGATGAGTGCCCGCGAGGCGGCTTTGGCGCGGTACGGCCTGACGCGCTTCCTGCACGAGTGGGACGCCGTCCTCGGTGCCGTCACCACGGACGCCGCCCGACCCGAGCACCGGACCGGCACTGGATGAACGCCGGCGCGACGACCCCCGAGCACGCGGTGGTGACCGGCGGCGCCGGGTTCCTCGGGTCGTGGCTGTGCGAACGGCTGCTGGACCTGGGGTGGCGGGTCTCGTGCCTCGACAACCTGGTGACCGGGTCGCGGAGCAACGTCGCCCACCTGCTGGCGAACCCCCGCTTCGACTACCGGGGAGCCGACGTCACCCGCGAGCTTCCCGTCGACGACGCGCAGGTGGATGTCGTCTACCACCTCGCCTCGCTGGCGTCGCCCGTCCACTACCAGCGGCTGCCTGTCGAGACGCTTCTCGTCGGCAGCTCCGGAACGCTGAACGCCCTCGAGCTCGCGCGCCGCACCGGCGCGCGCCTCGTGCTGTCGTCGACGTCGGAGGTCTACGGCGACCCGCTCGAGCACCCGCAGACGGAGACCTACTGGGGCAACGTCAACCCGGTCGGCGAGCGCAGCATGTACGACGAGGCGAAGCGGTTCTCCGAGGCGCTCACGATGGCGTTCCGCAGGAGCTCCGGAGTGGACACCGCGATCGTGCGCATCTTCAACACCTACGGGCCCCGGATGGCCGTCGACGACGGTCGGATGATCCCCATGTTCATCAGCCAGGCGCTGCGAGGTCTGCCGCTGACGGTGACCGGCGACGGGAGCCAGACCCGGTCGCTGTGCTTCGTCAGCGACACGATCGACGGGCTCGTGGCGATGGCCGGCGCCACGGAGCCCGGCCCCGTGAACATCGGCAATCCCGCTGAGACGACGGTGTCGGAGGTCGCCGCCAGCATCGTCGCGCGCACCGGCAGCGACTCGATGATCGAGTACGTCGACGGCCGCCCGGACGATCCGCAGCGGCGCTGCCCCGATATCCGGCGAGCGCGGAAGGCGCTGGGATGGGAGCCCCGGGTGTCGTGGGAAGAGGGCCTCGACGCCACTCTGCGGTGGTTCGCCGACCGACTGCAGCGAGAGCCGCTCGCCTCCGGCAGCCGTTTAGCGCCGGGTGTCGCGGGTACTCCCGGCTCGTGACCTCGACCTCCGAGCGGGTCTACGGGCACGGGCGCCCCTGATGAGCGGGCGACACGTGCTTGTCGTCCGCCTCGACAGCATGGGCGACGTCCTGCTCTCCGGGCCCGCGGTCCGCGCCGTCCGATCGGGTGCCGCGCGGGTCACGCTGCTCGCAGGTCCCGATGGAGCCGAAGCCGCCCGGCTGCTCCCCGGTGTGAACGAGGTGCTCGTCTGGTCCTGCCCCTGGATAGCGGCCCCGCCGCCGGCGGTCGACGAGGCCGACCTCGCCGGGCTGGTCCGTCGGCTGGCTGCGCTGGAGATCGACGAGGCCGTGATCTTGACCTCCTTCCACCAGTCGGCCCTGCCGACCGCCCTCGTGCTCAGGCTCGCCGGCGTCGACCGGGTGAGTGCCGTCAGCGACGACTATCCGGGCAGCCTTCTCGACGTGCGGGTCTGCTCACCTCCGGAGGGGCCCGAGGCCGAGCGGATGCTTGCGATCTGCCGAGCGGCGGGATTCGAGCTTCCGGCCGGCGACGACGGACGGCTCCGCGTCCACGGGCTGCCCCCGCGTCCGGCCGCGCTTCCCGCAGTGCCGTACGTCGTCGTACACCCGGGCACGTCGGCGCCGGCACGCGCCTATCCGCAGGAGTGCTGGCCGGCTGTCGCCGACGCGCTGGCCGACCGCGGCTGGGACGTCGTCGTCACCGGGTCCAGCGGCGAGCGGGCGCTCACTGGGGCGGTGGCCACCGGTGCAGCGTCGGCCCGAGTGCGCGACCATGGCGGCGGCTACGACCTGCCCGAGCTCGCGAGCCTCCTCCAGCACAGCCGAGCCGTCGTGGTCGCGAACACCGGCCCGGCCCACCTGGCTGCCGCCGTCGGAACGCCTGTGGTGTCATTGTTCGCGCCGGTCGTCCCGGCGACGCGGTGGGCACCGTACGGCGTGCCGACGGTGCTGCTGGGGGACCAGTCGGCGCCCTGCCGGGGCACTCGCGCCCGGACCTGCCCGGTCGCGGGTCATCCGTGCCTCGCCTCGGTCTCCGCGGAGCAGGTGGTCGCGGCGGTCGAGGCGCTGGTCGGGGCTCCCGAGCGGACGACCGTCGCCATCGGCGCGGGGCAGAGGAGGGATGCATGAGGGTCGGGATGGTCTCCGAGCACGCCAGCCCACTCGCGGCTCTCGGGGGCGTTGACGCAGGCGGCCAGAACGTCCACGTGGCTGCTCTCGCGGGCGCCCTCGCCGAGCGCGGGCACGATGTCGTCGTGTACACGCGCCGCGACTCTCCCGATCTGCCCGAGCGCGTGCTGCTGGACGACGGGGTCACCGTCGAGCACCTGGATGCCGGACCACCGCGGCCCGTTCCGAAGGACGCCCTGCTGCCGCACGTCCCACAGCTCACCGCCGACCTCGACCGCCGCCTTCGCGACTTCCTGCCGGAGGTCGTACACGCGCACTTCTGGATGAGCGGGCTGGCCGCCGTCGAGGCGGCGAGCCGACTCTCGGTCCCCGTCGTCCAGACGTTCCACGCCTTGGGCTCGGTCAAGCGACGCCTGCAGGGGGCGTCGGACACCAGCCCCGCTCGTCGGCTGCGCCTCGAGGGCGAGGTGGCTCAGCGGGTCGAGCGGATCCTGGCATCGTGCTCCGACGAGGTGCACGAGCTGGTCAGGATGGGAGCCCGCCGCGAGCGCATCGACGTCGTCCCCTCCGGCGTGGACCGGACGCGATTCCGGCCCGAAGGGCCAGTGGCGTCCCGCTCGGCGATGCACCGCCTCGTCGTCATCGGCCGGCTCGTGCCGCGCAAGGGCGTCGACGACGCCATCCGGGCGCTCCGCTGGCTGCCCGACACCGAGCTGGTCGTCGTCGGTGGCCCGGACGCTGCCGCGCTGGCAGCGGACCCGGAGGCGCGGCGGCTTCGCAAACTGGCCGAGGCGACGCAGGTCGGTGACCGTGTCCGATTCCACGGCCGGGTGGCGCACACCGACCTGCCGGCACTGATCCGTTCGGCCGACGTCGTCGTGTGCCTGCCGTGGTACGAGCCGTTCGGCATCGTGCCGTTGGAGGCGATGGCGTGTGGCGTCCCGGTGGTCGGCAGCGCCGTCGGTGGCCTGCTGGACACCGTCGTCCCAGGGGTGACCGGGGTGCTGCTGCCGCCGCACCAGCCCAAGGCGGCCGCTCGAGCGATCCGGTCGCTTCTCGACAACGACTCGCGGCGACGTCGCTATGGGCGGGCCGGCAGCGACCGCTCGAACCTGTACAGCTGGGACCGCATCGCCGAGCTGACCGAGCTCAGCTACCAGCGAGCCGTGACGGCGGCCGACCGAGACTCGCTCGCGATGACGGAGACGGCGAGATGACTGTTCCGCGCCACGAGCACGTCGCCCGACTCACGCGGGCCCTGGAGTCCTCCGCGGCGGAGCTGGACCGGGCGCTGAGCTGGGGGACCCGGCTGGCCGAGGTGCTGTCCGGCGGCGCGCGCCTGCTCGTCGCGGGCAACGGCGGCAGCGCGGCTGAGGCGCAGCACCTGACGGCAGAGCTGGTGGGGCGCTACCGAGAGGACCGGCGGGCCTTCTCGGCTCTCGCGCTCCATGCCGAGACCTCGTCGTTCACCGCCATCGCGAACGACTACGGCGCCGACGAGGTGTTCGCCCGTCAGGTGGAGGCACACGGCAGAGCAGGCGACATCTGCCTGCTGATGTCCACGTCCGGCCGCAGCCGCAACCTGTTGCGGGCCGCGCGGCGGGCGCGCGAGTGCGGGCTCGAGGTGTGGGCGATGACCGGGGCAGCGCCGAACCCGCTGGCCGACCTGAGCGACGAGGTGCTGGCCGTCACGGCCGAGGACGGGGCAGCGGTGCAGGAGGTCCATCTGGTCGCGGTCCACATGGTATGCGACCAGTTCGACCTCGCGCTCGACGCCGACGCCGAGCCCGGCTTTGCGCTGGAGATGGAGCTGCGATGACGGGGTACGTCGTCGTCATCGGTGACGCGATTCTGGACGTGGACGTGCACGCGTCGGCCGCGCGCCTGACCCCCGACGCTCCCGTCCCGGTGCTGGACGAGGTCAGCCGGAACGACCGGCCGGGTGGCGCGGCGCTCGCGGCGCTGCTGGCGGCTCGGGACCCGCGCCGGCGGGTCGTGCTGATGGCGCCGCTTCCCGACGACGCGGGCGCCCGCCGACTGCTGGAGCTGCTCGCGGGCCGGGTGGAGGTGGTGCCGCTCGCCTGCAGCGGGGCGACGCCGGTCAAGACGAGGCTGCGGGCCCGTGGCTCGACGGTCGCCAGGCTCGACCAGGGGTCCGGCCCACTGACCCTGGACGCGTTGTCACCCGAGGCCGTGCGGACGCTTTCGGAGGCGACCGCTGTCCTCGTGAGCGACTACGGAGGCGGGGTGACGACGGACGAGCCGGTCCGTGCGCTGCTGGCGGCGTGCGCTGCTGCCATGCCCGTTGTGTGGGATCCGCATCCGCGGGGCGGCCCGCCCGTCCCAGGCGTCACGCTCGTCACCCCCAACGAGGCCGAGGCGCTGGCAGCCACCGGGGGCGCCGGGCAGGGTCCGGCGGCCGTCCGGCGACGCGCCGACGACCTGCTCCGGCGCTGGGGAGCGCGTGCCGTCGCGGTGACGCTGGGCTCCCGCGGAGCCTTGCTGTCGCTGAGCAGCGGAGGCTCCCGCCTGGTGCCGGCACGGATCTCCGCCCACGGTGACACCTGCGGGGCTGGGGACTGCTTCGCGGCGGCGGCGCTCACGTCGCTCGCCGCAGGGGACCTGCCGAGCGAGGCGGTCGCCGCCGCCGTGGCTGCTGCCACGTCGTTCGTGGCACGAGGAGCCGCCTCCGGCCTCGACCTTCCCGAGGAGGACGGCCTCGCGGTGGTCGAGGACTCGGCAGTCCAGGTCGTCGAGGCGGTGCACGCCCGGGGCGGAACCGTGGTCGCCACCGGGGGGTGCTTCGACCTCCTGCACGCCGGCCACGTCGAGACCCTCGTGGCTGCTCGCTCGCTCGGCGACTGCCTCGTGGTGTGCCTGAACTCGGACGAGTCCGTCCGGCGCCTCAAAGGCGGATCGCGCCCGCTTCAGCCTGCCGTGGACCGCGCTGCGATCCTCGCTGCGCTGCGCTGCGTCGACGCCGTCACGATCTTCGACGAGGACACGCCGGCCGACGCGTTGCGAGCGATCCGACCTGACATCTGGGTCAAGGGCGGTGACTACGCCGGCGCCCGGCTTCCCGAGGCAGGTGTCCTCGAGGAGTGGGGCGGTGAGGTCGTGACCGTGCCCTACCTGCGTGGCCGGTCGACCTCCGAGCTGATGGACCTCGCCCGTCGGTGACGGACAGCCCGACGATCCTGGTGCTGCGGGCGCTCGGCCTCGGGGACTTCTTCACCGGCCTGCCCGCCCTGCAGGTGCTCCGACAGGCGCGGCCCGATGGTCACATCGTCCTTGCGCTGCCCCGATCCCTGTGGCCCCTCGCCCGGCTGTCCGGGACCGTCGACTCCGTGGTGCAGGGGCATGAGCTGGACCCGCTGGTCGACCCTCCGCAGCGGCCTGACCTGGCGATCGACCTGCACGGCAACGGGCCCGAGAGCCGGCGGCTGCTTGCCAGCTGCTCACCCCGGCGTCTTGTCGCGTTCGGCGACGAGGGCCCGGCGTGGATCCCCGACGAGCACGAGGTGCCGCGGTGGTGCCGGCTGCTCTCCGAGGGGCTGCCGGTGGCACTGCGCAGGCCGCCCTCTGTCGTGGGCTGCCTTCCGGTTCCCGATCGGCTGCCGGTGCCCGCAAGGCGGACAGTCGTGCACTGCGGAGCCAAGGCCGCGGCTCGACGCTGGCCGCCGGAGCGCTTCGCTCAGGTGGCTCGCCAGCTGACCGCGCAGGGCCACGACGTCGTCATCACCGGGGGCGCCGACGAGGCGCGGACCGTGGCGGCGGTGGCGCAGGACGCGGGCGTCGAAGCGGCGTACCGCCTGAGCCTGCTGGAGCTGCTGGTCCTCATCGCGGGTGCCCGGCTCGTCGTCAGCGGCGACACCGGTGTCGCCCACGTCGCCTCCAACTACGCGACCCCCTCCGTGGTGCTGTTCGGCCCCGTGTCACCGGCCGTGTGGGGTCCACCCTCTGATGCCCGGCACCAGGTGCTGTGGCACGGCAGCGGCGACGGGGACCCGCACGCGGACCGCCCCGACGCGGCCCTGCTGCGCATCACCGTGGCGGAGGTCATGTCCGCCGCGGAACGTGCGGGCGGTTGACCGGCAGGCCCGCTGGGTACGTCGGACGGGTGACCTCCAGCCCCGCGGTGACGACAGTCGTCATCACGCACAACCGCCGTTGCGAGCTGCTGCGTTCGCTCGCGCACGCCGACGACCCGGTCGTCGTCGTCGACAACGACTCTGCTGACGGGACGGCAGACGCCGTCGCCCGGCAGTTCCCGCGGGTGCAGCTGATCCGGGCCGGTGCGAACCTCGGCGCTGCCGGGCGAAACCTCGGCGTCGAGGCCGCGGCCACGCCCTACGTCGCCTTCGCCGACGACGACTCGTGGTGGGCTCCAGGGGCGACGCGCCGGGCGGCGGCTCTGCTGGACCGCTTCCCGCGGCTGGCCGTGCTCGTCGGGAAGGTGTTGGTCGGCCCCGAGTCGGAGCCGGACAGCTTCAACGACGTGTTGACCGCGTCGCCGCTGCCACGGGTTCCCGCAGTGCCAGGTGTCCCGGTCCTGGGCTTCATGGCCTGTGCGGCCGTCGTCCGCAGGCAGGCGTTCCTGGACGTCGGTGGCTTCGACGAGCTCATCCACTTCGGCGGCGAGGAGGCCAAGCTCGCCATCGACCTCGCCGCCGCCGGCTGGCTGATCCAGTACGTCCCGGACATCGTGGTCCATCACCACCCGTCGACGCGCCGCGTCCCTGCGGCCGTCCAGTACCGCCGCGGCGTCCGCAACGCACTGCTCACACGCGTCATGCGCCGGCCCTGGTCGTCCGTGGTGCGCTACGCCGCGAGCGAGGTGGCGGCTCGTCCCAGCGGTTCGCTGGGCGTGCTGCAGACGGTTCCGCGGCTGCGCTTGGCGCTGCGGGCGCGATCCTGCGTTCCGCCGTCGCTCGAGGCGCGGCTGCGGCTGCTGGAAGCCGGCACGGGTCGCGGCGCCGACGTACCACCCCGTCGCGGACACCGGACACGAGGAGAGGCTCCACGGTGAAGGTTCTCGGCATCAACGCCCTGTTCCACGACCCAGCGGCGGCCCTCGTCGTCGACGGCGAGACGGTGGCGGCCGCGGAGGAGGAGCGCTTCTCCCGGCGCAAGCACGGAAAGCGCCCCGTGCCGTTCTCGGCGTGGGAGCTGCCCGAGCAGGCGGCCGCCTGGTGCCTCGCGGCGGCCGGCCTGCGACCGGAGGACCTCGACGCGGTGGGCTACTCGTTCGACCCCCGCCTCGCTCGACCAGCGGCCGACATGGGCCTGCACGACCCATGGGACCACCTGCGGCTGACGTACGCCCGCTCGGCGCCCGACTTCATCGCCGAGTCGCTGAAGGGCCTGCCCGCCGACTCGGTGCGCTTCGTCCGGCACCACGTGGCGCATGCCGCCTCCGCGGGGCTGGCGGCGCCGTTCGACGGCCCGGACGTCCTGGTGCTCGACGGCCGCGGCGAGTGCGGCAGCCACCTGG
>JBBSIF010000053.1:0-15416 GCA_038232255.1 Propionibacteriales bacterium | reverse complement strand
CTCCCGCAGGCGCTGGTTGAAGGCGCCCGTGTCGGCATACGCCTCCTCCATCGCCTCCTCGGAGGGGTAGTTGCCGTACTCGTTGTACTCGGCCGGCCCGTAGACCGACATCAGGTACCGCGTCATCTGTGTCTCCTTAGGTGTCGTGGGCCTGTCCGGCCCGCCTCTCACCCCTGCTACGAACGCCTCCGGCCCGATCCGACACCCTCTACCGAGGCTTCTTCAAGGAAATTCGTACGCCGCGGACGGGACGGTGATCCACGTCCGCCGCGAGCTCGTCAAGAGCGCTCGGCGCGGTCAGCAGCAGTGGGTCGAGCCGGATGGCAATCTTCAGCAGCTTCCTCGCCCTCGTCAACAGGCGGGACAGCCTGCGGAGTGGTGCTGCTCGAGCCGGGCCACTCAGGTCAGGAGATCAGGCCCTTGTCGCTCAGGTACTGGCTGGCGACGTCGGCAGGCTTCTCCCGCTGCACGGACGCTTTGACGTTCAGCGCCGCGAGGTCCTCGGTGGTGAGGGTCGCCGACAGCTTGTTGAGCACGGTCGCGACATCGGGGTTGGCGTCGAGGAAGTCGCTGTTGACGGCGGGGATCAGGTTCTGCGCGGGCTGGATCCCCTTGTCGTCATCCAGGATGACCAGCCCCTCCTGGTCGAGCGCTCCGTCTGTCGTGGCGACCTCACCGAGCTGGGACTCACCACTCGTCACGGAGTCCTTGACCTGCGGCGTGTCGTAGCCGAGGGGCAGGATCCTCGTGATGTTGAGCCCGTAGGTGCCCGAAAGGCCGCCTTCGCAGTCGGTGCGGCCCTTGCAGTCGTCGGCGGCCGCCAGCACGACCGGCTGACCCAGCGCCGCGAGGTCGGACAGCGTCGTGAGGTTGTTGTCCTCGGCGAACGTCTTCGTCACGGCGAAGGCGTTCTGATCGGTGGCCTTCGCCGGGTCGAGCATCGTGATGCCCGCCGCGTCGGCGAGCGGCTTGAGCGCCGTGAGAGTCTCCTCGGCGCTGTTCTTCGTGATGGACGGTGCGTTCACGCCGTTGGCCTTCGCGTTGAGGTTGTCGGCGATCCCCGCGAGATAGTCGGGGACGACATCGACGGCCCCGGACTTGAGCTGTGGCAGGTAGACGTCGCGAGTGTCGACCAGCTTCACGTCGACGGTGTACCCCGCGTTCTCCAGCACCTGCTTGTACATCTCCGCCATGATCTGCATCTCGGTGAAGTTCTGCCCCGACAGCGAGATCGTCCCCTTGTCACCGCCCCCGCCCGGTGACGAACTCCCCGGGGCGGTGGACGTGCTGTCGTTGCTGCACGCAGCCCCCAGCAGAAGCCCCGCCATCGCGAGGCCGCCGCCCATCACGCGTCGAACATGCATCCCGAGTACCGCCTTCTGTGTCCCGCAGCCGTTACGACGGCTCCGCGTGTCCGGTCGGGCACCGGGTGGCACCCGAGTCTCGACATAGTGTCTCACTCGGGTCCGACACAATGACGAGCCGTTATGCAACCGCGATCATGGCGCGTTGACGGCGCTGCACCGTGGCGAGCGGGTCGGCGTACCTCTCGGCCAGCGCGGCCAGTGCCTCGAGGACGAGAGCGACGGCTGCGACGACGATGGCACCGGCGAGCCCCTTCCCGTAGTCGCTGCGGTAGAAGCCGGCGGTGATGACGTTGCCGAGGCCCGGCCCCGCCACCAGCGCCGCGATCGTGGCGGTGGCCCACACCTGGACGAGGGCGAGTCGCAGTCCCGTCAGGATCAGCGGCATGGCCAGCGGGAGCTCGACGGAGAAGAACAGCTGGCGACCGTCCATGCCCATCCCGCGGGCCGCCTCCACGGTGTCCCTGTCCACCTCCCGCATCCCGACGTACGCGTTCGTGATGATCGGGGGCAGCGCGAACAACGTGAGCGCTACCAGGGTCGCGAGGCCGGCCCGGCCGTAGGGGCCCAGGACGGCGGTTCCGAGCGGGCCGACCGAGAGCAGGATCAGCACAGCGAAGGTGGGCACGGCCCGCCCCACGTTCGAGATGTTGATGGCCAGGAACCCGCCGCGGCCGAGGTGGCCGAGCAGCAGAGCAACGGGAAGAGCGAGAGCCATCGTCAGCACCAACGCGGTCACGGTCAGCAGCAGCTGCTGGCCGAGCTGGCCCAGCATCCCCTCCGAGCCCGACCAGTGGGAGCCGTCCAGCAGGTAGGCCAACGCGTCACCGATCATCAGCCGACCCTCGCCTTCCAGGTCCATGGCGTGAGGACACGCTGAACCAGCAGCAGCACGATGTCGAGCCCGAACGCGAGCAGCACGCACAGCACACTGGCGGCGAGGATCTGTGCCTTGAAGCTGTCCTGCACGCCCTGCGCCAAGAGGTTGCCGAGCCCGCCGTACGCGACGATCGACCCGATCGTGGTCAGCGCGACGGTCGAGACCGTGGCCACCCGCAGGCCGGCCATGATGACGGGAAGAGCCAGGGGGATCTCCACGGTGACGAGCATGCGCATCGGCCCGTATCCCATCCCCCGTGCGGACTCCCGGACCTCGTCGGGCACGCTGCGCAGTCCGGCGAGGGTGTTGCGCACCAAGATCGTCAGGGAGTACAGCGCCAGCCCGATGATGACCGTCGTCTTCGAGATTCCCGTGAACGGCACCAGCAGGGGGAACAGCGCGAGCGACGGGATCGTGTAGACGATCGTCGAGACGCCCAGGATCGACGTCTCCAGCCGAGGGATCTCTCGTGCCGCCACGGCGAGGGGGACCGCGACGAGCAGACCGATGAGCACCGAGATGATGGTGATCTGCGCGTGCTCCTTGGTGGCCGCCGTGAGCTCGTCCTGGTAGTCACGCAGATAGGAGGGGCAGAACCAGTGGTTGACGTACAGGCTGTAGCACGAGCCGGCGGTATCGGCCGCGGGTAGGGTCACGCCATGGACGGTAGCGAAGATCTGATGATCCGGCTGATTGGGGTGGGCAAGACGTACCCGGACGGTACGGTCGCGGTCCACCAGCTCGACCTTGACGTCGCACGCGGGGAGATCGTGACGCTCGTCGGACCGTCCGGGTGCGGGAAGTCGACGACGCTGAAGATGATCAACCGGCTCATCGAGCCGACGACCGGGCGGATCGAGGTCGACGGCGAGGACGTCACGGACATCAACCCCGTGAAGCTGCGCCTGCGGATCGGCTACGTCATCCAGCAGATCGGGCTGTTCCCTCACCAGACGGTGCGGGCAAACGTCGCGACGCTGCCACGGCTGCTGGGCTGGGACCGCAGGCGCACCAACGAGCGAGTGGACGAGCTGCTCTCCACCATGGGTCTGGAGCCCGACGAGTTCGCGAACCGCTATCCGAGCCAGCTGAGCGGCGGTCAGCGGCAGCGGGTCGGGGTGGCACGGGCCCTGGCAGCCGACCCGGCCGTCCTGCTGATGGACGAGCCCTTCGGCGCCGTGGACCCGATCGTCCGCACCCGGCTGCAGGACCAGTTCCTCGGGATCCAGCAGGAGCTGGCCAAGACCGTCGTGTTCGTGACTCACGACATCGAGGAGGCCGTCCGGCTCGGTGACCGCGTCGCCGTCTTCGAGCGCGGCGGGCGGCTGGCCCAGTTCGACACCCCGGCGCGCGTGCTGGGCGATCCCGCGGACGCATTCGTGGCCGAGTTCGTAGGCGCGGACCGAGGCCTGCGGCGCCTTGCCGTGACCCCCATCGCGGAGATCGACCTGGAGCGGCCCCCCCTCGTCCACGAGACCGACTCACTCGCCGATGCTCACGGGGCGATGGCGGCCCAGGAGGCCCTGTGGGCCGTCGTCGTCGACAGCCGCGAGAACCTCCGCGGCTGGGTCTCGGTCGATCGCAGCTCGGGCTCCGGCGTCGTGTCGGACCGCGCCGAGCGCATGGACGCCTGGGTCGACAAGGACGCGTCGCTCAAGGATGCGCTGTCGACGATGCTGCAGTGGGACGCCGGCTGGGTCGCGGTGCTCGACGGGGACCGTTTCCTTGGCGTCCTGACGCCCGGCACCTTGCATGAGGCGCTTCGCCGGTCGGTGGGCGCGGAGCTGGAAGGGACCGACCTCGCGCAGTTCGAGGTGTCGTCAACCGGCCCGCTGCACTGAGGTCAGCCTCGCCCGTCCACGGTCGACGTCCTCGTCGACGATCGCCGTCCCGAACACCTCGTCGAGCAGTCGGCCCAGCTGCCGGCGCGCCTGCTCTGCTCGCCGCGCCTCCTGCCGGGCGCGGGCTCCGGCCTCCTCCGCGCGGCTCTCCGCGTCGTTCGCCCGCCGCTCGGCGACTCGCAGCGCGCTCGACAGTCGGCTCACCGCAAGGTCGCGCTCGAGCACCCGGCCGGTCATCAGCTCGCTGAACGCCATGTGCTCGCGGTGGCTGCCCGCGATCGCCTGCTGGAATGACCGCGCCTGCTCCGCGCAGATCCGGGCGCTGTCGCGCCGGGTCTGCAGCAGCTCGCTGTAGACGATCCTGGCGGCGACCGCACCCGCGGCAACCGCGAGTCCAGCGGCGCCTGGCAGCAGCGTCGACGTGAGGGCGGCGACTGCGACGACGACGGCCGCGAGCGTCAGGAGGGCTGCCGCGGTGCTCACCCGGATGCTGCGTTGCGTACGACGACTCCCTGCCACGGCGGCAGCTTATTCGTCAGGGTCCTTCGGAACCCGGCAGGCGCGCTCGAGCAGAAGTCCTCCGACGACGAGCAGGACGGCAGAGACGGCGGCGCTGACCGACCGCACCACCCGCTCCTGCGGAAGCCGGACGTCGAGCTGGTCGACGAACTCGATGGCGAAGCCGAGGTACCCACCGGCGACGATGGCGCCGACGAGCGCGCTGGCCTTGGCGACGAGGAGGAACCGCACCGCCCGGTGGACATCCATCCGCCTGCGGTCACGGTGCAGTGTCCGGTACGTCGAGTTGGCCAGCACCAGCACGATGGCCGCCGCCGCCAGCAGCGCGATGACCGAGGTCCACTGGATCTGGGGAGCGGTTCCGGTCAGCGACGTGGACAGGTGGGCGAAGGCGTAGCCCAGCAGCCCGCCGACGACGAAGAGCGCCACCAGGGAGCGGATGCGGGTGGGCCTGACCGTCCCCTCGTCGCGCCTCTGCTGGTCGGCCAACTGCTAGGTCTCGAGCTGGAGGTCGGGCCTGCGAACGACCCCGCTCGTGTCGAGGTCCGCCACGAGGTCTGCCACCTTGCCGTGTCCGGGGATCCAGGCCTCCCCGTCGACCTCGAGCCACGGCACGAGCACGAAGGCGCGCTCGTGAGCCCGGGGGTGGGGCAGCCGCAGCTCCTCGGTGTCGGACTGCCGGTCGCCGACGACGATCAGGTCGACGTCGAGGGTGCGGGGACCGTGCGCGTCGAGCCGCTCCCGCCCGTACGCGTCCTCGACGGCCATCGCCCGGTCGATCAGCACCGCCACGGACAACGTCGTATCGGCCAGCACCACGGCGTTGAGGAAGGCGGGAGAGCCGTCGGGAGCGTCGACCGGGACGGTCTCGTAGACCGACGAGACCGTCACCAGGTTCACCTCGGGAGTGTCGGCGAACGAGTTGAGAGCACCCTGCAGGTTGGCGAGGCGGTCGCCAGTGTTGCTGCCGAGCGAGAGGACCGCGAGGCGGATCGGACGCATCTCGCCGGTCAGGGTGTCGGGGTCGATGATGTGCGGGTTAGGCGTCTCGGTCATCTCGGCTCCGATGGATGGTCAGGCGGACGTCCTCGAACGTCACTTGGATGGGTGCGTGGGGTTTGTGAACCGTCACGTCGACCCAGTCGACGGGTGGCTCGGCAAGACACACATCCGCCAGTCGCTGGGCCAGTGTCTCGATCAGGTTCACCGGTTCGGAGGTGATCGCCTCGTGCAGACGCTCGGCGAGATGGCCGTAGTGCACGGTGCGTGAGAGGTCGTCACCGCCGGCCGCCGGGCGCGTGTCCAGCCCCATCTCCACGTCCACAACGAACTCCTGCCCGTCGCGCCGCTCGGAGTCCAGGAGGCCGTGACGTCCGACCGCGCGCAGGCCCGTCAGCGCCAGCCGGTCGTGGCGCGGCGACGCATCGACGACGCTGCTCATGGGACCTCCTCCTCCTCCTGCCGATCAGTGCCCGACAGTACCGGGGAGGCGTGATGCACCCACAACAGCCAGCCCTTCGACGTCCGCCGGAAGACGTTGGTGGCAGCGGCGGTGCCGCCCGCGAACACGCCGACAGGCGTATCCGATGCGGCGGAGAGGACATTCTCCATGCAGGACACGCTTGCGAGGTCGCCCGTCACCGTCGCCTGCACGTCCGTCAGGAAGAACTGGATGTACGGCGCACTGGCCATCAGCGCCAGCCACGACCGCATCACCGCCGCCCTGCCTCGGATCGGGGTGGAGCCCGGGTGGACGCAGACAACCGCGTCGTCATCGGCCCACAGCTCTGCCATCGCGTCGTAGTCGGCCCGCTCGAACGCCGCGTAGAAGGCCGCGTGGACGGCGAGCACCTCGTCGACTGGCGTTGTCACCGCCCGGCCTCGACACCGAACCGGGCCGCGACGCGGACGGCGTCCGACGACCGCGCCACGTCGTGAACCCGCACGCACCAGGCTCCCGAGGCCGCTGCCAGCGTGGACAGCGCTGCCGACGCGTCGTCTCGGCGCAGCACCGGACGAGGCTCGTCGTCGGGGCCGCTCAGCAGCTCTCCGAGGAAGGCCTTGCGTGAGGACCCCACCAGCAGCGGCAGACCGAGCCGGTCGAGAGCGCTGAGGTTGCGCAGCAGCGCCCAGTTGTGGGCTGCGGTCTTCGCGAACCCGATGCCGGGGTCGAGGGCGATCCTGTCGGCGGCGATTCCGGCACCCGTGGCGGCCGCCACCCGCCCGGCCAGCTGCGCGGTGACCTCCGCGAGCGGGTCGTCGTACGCCGCTCGCTCCTGCATGGAAGCGGAGTGGCCGCGCCAGTGCATCGCCACATAGCCGACACCAAGGCCGGCAACGGTCTCGAGCATCGCCTCGTCGGCGAGACCCCCCGAGACGTCGTTGACCAGGCGCGCGCCCGCCCGGACGGCCTCCCGGGCGACCTGCGCGCGCATGGTGTCGATGCTGACCACGGCGCCGCCGGCGGCCAGGTCGGAGACGACCGGAAGCACCCGGTCCAGCTCCTCGGCGGCACTGGGGCGCTCGGCTCCGGGCCGGGTCGACTCTCCTCCGACATCGACGATGTCGGCACCTGCGGCGACGAGGGAGCGGCCGTGCTTGACAGCCGCCTGCGACTCGAGCCAGCTGCCGCCGTCGGAGAAGGAGTCAGGTGTCACGTTGACGACGCCCATCACCAGGCAGCGGGATGGCGTGGGCAGGCCGTCGACGTAGCGGCTCGGCCGTCCGGTGACCCGCAGGCATCCAGCGGCACTGCCGCCTGCCGGCTCGTCGGCTTCCACTCGCGGCGGTCAGCCGACGATGAGGCTCATGGCCTCGGCCCGGGTGGCAGGGTTGCGGAGCTGGCCGCGAACTGCGCTGGTGACGGTCCTCGATCCGGGCTTTCGGACGCCGCGCATCGTCATGCACAGGTGCTCGCACTCGAAGACGGCGATCGCGCCTCGGGGCTGCAGGATCGCCATCATCGAGTCAGCGACCTGGGCGGTCAGCCGCTCCTGGAGCTGCGGGCGCCGCGCGAACACGTCGACGAGGCGCGCCAGCTTCGACAGGCCGGTGATGCGGCCGTCCTCACCCGGGATGTAGCCGATGTGGGCGACGCCGGTGAACGGCAGGAGGTGGTGCTCGCACAGCGACCAGACCTCGATGTCCTTGACGAGCACCATCTCGCCGTGGCCGGCGTCGAACGTCGTGGCCAGGACGTCCGCTGCCTGCATCCGCAGGCCGCTGCAGGTCTCGGCGTACGCGCTCGCGACACGTCCTGGGGTGTCACGGAGCCCGTCGCGGTCCGGGTCCTCACCGATCGCGATCAGCAGCTCACGAACGGCTGCCTCGGCGCGGCGGTGGTCGAAGGCCCCGACCGCTCGCTCCGGAAGGTCGCTGACGCGCTCGATCGCCACCGGCTAGTCGGCGTTGTCGTCGGTCCGGGCCGTGCCCCCGGACATCGGCGGCACGGGACCGGGAGTCGGGGGGCCGGAGGGTGGTGCCATCGGCGGCAAGGACGTGGAGCCGCTCTCGCTGCCGGGACCGATGGTGATCTCCGGCGTCGGCTCGGGGGCGGTCGGGACGTGCGCGGGCACGTGGACGGGTGGGATCGCCGACGGCTCGCGGGCGTCCGACCCCGTCCAGGCCGGCCGGAGCGGCCGCATCTGCACGGCTGCGAAGATCTCGCTGAGTCCGGCCCTGTCGATGGTCTCCCGCTCGAGCAGCTGCTGCACGAGGTCGTCGAGCACGTCGCGGTTCTGGACTAGGATGTCGAACGCCTCCTGGTGGGCGTTCGTCATCAGCGTGCTGATCTCCTCGTCGATGATCGCCGCGATCTCCTCCGAGTAGTTGCGGGTGTGGCCGAAGTCTCTGCCGAGGAAGGGTTCGCTGTTGTCCTCCCCCAGCTTGACCGCGCCGATCCGCTCGCTCATGCCGAAGCTCGTGACCATCCTGCGCGCCACGGCGGTAGCCTTCTCGATGTCGCTGGAGGAACCCGTCGTCGGGTCGTGGAAGATCAGCTGCTCGGCGGCCAGACCCCCGAGCGCGTAGGCGAGCTGGTTGAGCAGTTCGTTGCGCGACAGGGACGACTTGTCGCTCTCCGGCAGCACCTGGGTGAACCCGAGGGCCCGGCCTCTCGGCAGGATTGTGATCTTCGCCACGGGGTCGGTGCCGGGCAGCGCCGCGGCGACCAGCGCGTGGCCCCCTTCGTGGTAGGCGGTCATGAGCTTCTCCTGCTCGCTCATGATGTGCGAGTGCCGCTGCGGGCCCATGCTCACGCGGTCGATCGCCTCGTCGAGCGACCTGCCGTCGATGAGCTTGCGGTCCTGCCGGGCGGTCAGCAGTGCTGCCTCGTTGAGCACGTTCGCGAGGTCGGCGCCGGTGAAGCCGGGAGTACGACGTGCCACGGCGAGCAGGTCGACATCGCCGGCGATCGGCTTGCCGCGCGAGTGCACCTGGAGGATCTTGTGCCGACCAATCATGTTGGGAGCGTCGACGCCGATCATCCGGTCGAACCGGCCGGGCCGCAGCAGCGCCGGGTCGAGGACGTCGGGCCGGTTGGTGGCAGCGATCAGGATGACGCCGCCTCGGACGTCGAAGCCGTCCATCTCGACGAGCAGCTGGTTGAGGGTCTGCTCACGCTCGTCGTGCCCGCCGCCCATGCCGGCGCCCCGATGGCGGCCGACGGCGTCGATCTCGTCGATGAAGACGATCGCGGGGGCGTTCTCCTTGGCCTGCTCGAAGAGGTCGCGGACCCGGGAGGCGCCGACGCCGACGAACATCTCGACGAAGTCGGAGCCGGAGATCGAGTAGAACGGCACGCTTGCCTCACCGGCGACAGCCCTCGCGAGCAGCGTCTTGCCGGTGCCGGGCGGCCCGTAGAGCAGCACACCCTTGGGGATCTTCGCGCCGACGGCCTGGAACTTGGCAGGCTGCTGGAGGAACTCCTTGATCTCGCCGAGCTCCTCGATCGCCTCGTCGGTCCCGGCCACGTCGGCGAACGTCGTCTTCGGGGTGTCCTTGGTGACGAGCTTCGCCTTCGACTTCGCGAACTGCATCACCCGTCCGCCGCCGCCCTGCAGGCTGTTCATCATGAACAGGAAGAAGAGCACGATGAGCAGGATCGGGAAGATGCCGGACAGGAAGCTCCACAACAGGCTGGGCTTCGGGACCTGGACGTCGTACGAGTCGGCGATCTTGCCTGCAGCGACCTGCTGCTGAACCCTGTCGAGCAGCTGGACGCCCTGGCCGTCGAGGAACTGCGCGGAGATCTTCGACCCGTCCTTCAACGTGGCCTGGATCTCCTGGTCACCGTCGATGAACGTCACCGACGTCACGTTCCCGGTGTTGATGTCGCGCACCATCTCTGACGTGTCGACGTCGGAGTAGCCGCTGCGGCTCGACACGACGTCGAGCACGACGAGCACCACGATGGCGAAGAGGACAACCCACAGCCAGGGTCCGCGGATCCAACGTTTCACGTTCATCAACCGGGGCTCCCGCCCCGTGCCTCCTGCCGATCGACCATTCCGAGCCTCCATTGTCGCGTATGCGCAAAATAGACAACGCATGGGAGCGCCGGGGAACTCCCGGCACATTTCAGGGCGCGCGCGGCGGACCTCAGGTGTAGACGTGCGGGGCCAGGGTGGAGACCGAGCGCAGGTTCCGGTAGTGCTCCGCGTAGTCGAGGCCGTAGCCGACGACGAACTCGTTGGGGATGTCGAATCCCACGTACCGGACGTCGAGCGTCATCTGCATCGCGTCGGGTTTGCGCAGCAGGGTGCAGATCTGCACCGACGCCGGTCCGCGGGACTCCAGGTTGGCCACCAGCCACGAGAGTGTGAGGCCGGTGTCGATGATGTCCTCGACGACAAGGACGTGCCGTCCGGTGATGTCGGCGTCCAGGTCCTTCAGGATGCGCACGACACCCGACGACGAGGTTCCTGAGCCGTACGACGAGACGGCCATCCAGTCCATCTCGATGTGGCGGTCGAGACTTCGCGCGAGGTCCGCCATCACCATCACGGCGCCTTTGAGCACGCCCACCAGCAGCAGGTCGATGCCCGCGTAGTCGGCGTCGATCCGGGCTGCCAGCTCGAGCAGCCGCTGCTGGATCTGCTCCTCGGTGACCAGCGTGGCGGCGAGATCTGACTCGACGTGGCTGACGTCCACTGGGTCTCCCGGATGGGTCGGCTGGCCGGCTGGTGGATCTCAGTCTGCCCGATGCGGCCGGAACGTGAGCCGGCCGTCGTGCCGGTGCGCCCTCACGCAGCCTGGGAGGTCCGCCGCGCCCTGTCCGTGCCAGTCGACGACGAGGGCATCGAGAAGCTCGAGGTGGACCGCGGCCAGGTCGCCCGCCGGACTTCCGGCGGCCAGTGCGGCTCGGCGCAGCACCCGCCGGCGCACCGCCTGCGGGGCTCTCGACACCGGGCCCACGGCAAGCGACACCACCTCCCCCTCCCCGGGTGCCGCGGGCAGGAGGGCGACGGCCGCAAGCTCGGCCGCCAGCGCGTCCAGGGCGTCGGCGTCCGCGGACGCAAGGTCCGCCGTTCGCGCGAGCGCGGCTGCCACCCCCGGGCCGAGCTGCTCCTCCAGGACGGGCAGCACCGTCCGACGTACCCGGACCCGGGCGAAACGGGGGTCGTCGTTGTCCGGGTCGGACCACACGGGAAGCCCGAGAGCGACGCAGGCCTGCGTGGTCTGCGCGCGCGTCAGCCCGAGCAGCGGGCGACGGTAGGGGCCGGTCGAGGACCGCATGCCAGCAAGCGAACGCGTCCCGCTTCCGCGCGCGAGCCCCAGCAGCACGGTCTCGGCCTGGTCGTCGCGGGTGTGTCCCAGCAGCACGACCGCCTCCTCACGGGCGGCGACGTCCGCGAATGCCGCGAGGCGTGCCGTTCGCGCCGCGGCCTCCGGGCCGCCGCTCGATCCGACCCGGACCCGGACGACCTCGACCCTGTCGACGGGAAGCCGCAGCGCCGGGTGCGACGTGAGATGGTTCGCGACGGCCGCCGCCACCTGCGCCGAGTCGGGCCTAAGACCGTGGTCGACGACGACGCCTCCCACCAGCCAGCCCGCACGTGCGCCCTCGAAGGCGGCTGCCGCTGCCAACGCCATCGAGTCCGCGCCTCCGGAGCAGCCGACGACGACGCGCCGCCCAGGGTCGAGGTCCGCGCCGCACGACCGCACCGCTCGGCGTACCGCCGCGACCGCCGGATCGAGGCGCCCGGGCGGTGCTGTCACCGGCCTGCCTCCTTCACGAGCCGCTCAGGAGTGGACGCGCGTGACCCAACGCGCGGGGTCGGCGATCTCCTCCTTGGTCGGCAGGAATGCCGGCTCCTCCCAGACGGCATTGAAGCCCGCCATGCCCACCTTGTCGAGGACGCCACGGACGAAGACGGCGCCGTCGCGGTACTGCCGCAGCTTGGCGTCGAAGCCCAACAGCCGTCTGACCAGCTGGTCGACCGGCCCCTTACCGGCGCGACGGGCCTCGAACTTGGCGCGGATCTCCCGCACGGTCGGGACGACGTCGGACCCGACGCCGTCCATGACCACGTCCGCATGGCCCTCGAGCAGCGACATCACGGCAGTGAGCCGCTCGATGACCACCTTCTGCTCCGGTGTCTGCACGACGTCGAGCAGCGACACGCTCCGGTCGCCGCGGACGATCCTCCCGACCGTCCCGATGGCGTCGCGAGCCGTCTGCGCCAGCCGGCTGGGGTCCACGTTGGTGCTGTCAAGGAGCTCGGCCATCTCGGCGAGCAGGTGGGTGCGCAGCCACGGTACGGCGGTGAACTGGACGCGATGGGTCTCCTCGTGCAGGCACACCCAGAGCCGGAAGTCGGCGGCGCGCACCCGCAGCTCCCGCTCCACGTGCACGATGTTCGGCGCGACGAGGAGCAGTCGACCACCGTGCACGGCATCGGGTCCCGGTGCCGCACCCGCGCCTGGAGGCGCTCCGGTGTAGAAGGGGTCGAACTGGCCGAGCACCTTGCTCGACAGGAACGCGAAGAGCGCACCCGCCTCGGCTCCGGTCACCCGGGACCCGATGGCGGTGGCGACGGGTCCGGGGGCGTCGTGAGCGGCCCTCAGCCTCGTCACGAGCGGATCGACGACGAAGCGGAGCCCGTCCACGTTGGCCTGCACCCAGGCGGGCCGGTCCACGACCATCACCGGTGCGGTGGCGGACTGCGCCCGGAGCAGCGTGAAGGCTCGGACGTGGGTCTCCGCCTCTGCTGCGTAGCGCCGCAGGTCGGCGACCACGCCCGCCGCCTCGTCGCGGATGACCTCGGGGCCGGGCCGCATCAGCCTCTGGGCGGTGCTGACCGCCAGCTCCCAGTCGACCATGTCCGCGGAGCTGGCTGCCATGAGCCCACGGTACGGGGTCGTCAGCAGCCGCAGGTCGACAGCGCCGCGGCGAGCTCGTCCAGGTCCTCGCGCGCCTCGAGGGCCTTCGAGACGGGCACCTCGTCCGCCACGGCGGCGAACACCAGCACCTGGCCGCTCCGCGTGAGCACGAGACCCGCGAGGCCGTGGACACCCGTCAGGGTGCCGGTCTTGGCCCGCACGTAGCCAAGCCCGTCGGAGGCGCCTTCGCCCTGGTCGAACCGGTAGGCCAGGCTGCCGGAGAAGCCGGCCACCGGCAGCCCGGTGATGACGGCGCGCAGGGCCGGCGCGTCCGGCGATGCGGCCGTCTCGAGCACGTCGAGCAGGAGCCGGACGGGCAGCACGTCCTGGCGGGACAGCCCGCTCCCGTCGTAGAAGTCGGCGCCCGCGAGGTCCAGACCCAGTCCGGCCAGCGCCCGGCGCAGCGCTGCCACCCCTGCGGCGCTCGATCCCGTGCCGCCCGTCGTGACGGCGACCTGCCGCAGGAGCACCTCAGCGCCTTCGTTGTCGCTGGACTCGATGATGTGCTCGACGATCTCGTCCAGCGGAGCCGACTCGACGGCGGCCACCTCGGAGCGGCCTGTTGTCGGAGCCGACCGCGACCGGGTCGCACCGGTCACCGTGATCCCGGCCCGCGTCAGCTGCGCCCGGAAGGCCAGCGCGGCGTCCCGCGCCGGGTCCGCGCTGCGCTCCTCGAGCGTCGGTGTCGTACGACCCTCGTCGACCCAGAGGGCGGTGATCGGGCTCACGACGTTGTCCGCGACGTACGTCATAGGCCAGCGCGGGTTGACCGCCGGCCCGGTGAAGAGCGAGGCGTCGTAGTCGAGGCTCACGCGGCGGACGCCCTGCCGGAGCAGCCGGGCCGCCGTGTCAGCAGCGAGCTGCTGCAGGCTCGCGGGCTCGGGATAGGGGCTGTCCGGCTGGCGGGATCTCGCGATGTCGTCGACGAGCAACGGATCGCCGCCGCCGACCAGCACGAGCGCTCCAGGGGTCCGGCCCCGGACGACCGTCGTCGTGAACCGGTGCTCCGGGCCGAGGGTCGCCAGGGCGGCCGTCGTCGTAAGCAGCTTCATCGTCGACGCGGGTGTCACCGTCGATGCTCCGGCGTGCCAGTCCTCGCCGGGAGTCCCCAGCTGGGCCACCGCCACCCCGAGAGAGCCGGCGAGACCGGGCAGCTCGAGCTCCGCCGCCAGGTGTCTGCGGAGCCGGGGGGAGGAGAAGGGTGGTCCGCCGCCGGCCGCCGCCAGCACAGCCGGTGCCGGGGGCGGCTGTCGGAGGATCAGCCCCGGACCGGGGGGCGGGGGTACGGCGGTCGGAGTCGCCGGAGCCGAGTCATGGCGGCCGAGGCTGGGACCGAGCCCGAGCTCGCCGGCGGCGAAGACGCCTCCCGCGGCCAGCAGCACCACGAGCGCAAACGCGCCCGCTTTGTGCCGCAGCGAGATGCCGGATGCCATGAGGGACACTAACCCCTGAGACCGCATCCCTTGAGATCGCGACCGGGCTCGAGCCCGGTCGCTCCGCATCCGCCAGAAGGAAGTCGCCCCGTGGAGTTCGACGTCACGATAGAGATCCCGAAGGGCCAGCGGAACAAGTACGAGGTGGACCATGCGAGCGGCCGTATCCGGCTCGACCGGACACTCTTCACCGCGACGCAGTACCCCGCCGACTACGGGTTCATCGACGACACCCTCGGCCAGGACGGCGACCCGCTGGACGCGATGGTGATCCTGGCGGAGCCGACGTTCCCGGGCTGCCTCATCCTCGCTCGCGCGATCGGGATGTTCCGGATGACCGACGAGAAGGGACCAGACGACAAGGTGCTGTGCGTCCCCGCCAGCGACCCGCGCCAGGAGCACCTGCGCGACATCCACCACCTGCCGGAGTTCTACCGCCTCGAGATCCAGCACTTCTTCGAGGTCTACAAGGACCTCGAGCCCGGCAAGTCAGTGGAAGGCGCCACCTGGGTGGGCCGCGCAGCAGCCGAGCGGGAGATCAGTGCCTCCCGGCAGCGCGCCAGCGACCTGCCTCAGACGCGACCGTAGAAGTTCGGCAGGATCCAGTCGTAGATTCCCGACACCTTGACGACCTCGCCGGTGCGCGGAGCCTGGATGATCTTGCCGTTCCCGATGTAGAGGGCGACGTGGTAGATGGAGTACGGGCTGGATGAGCTTCCCCAGAACACCAGGTCACCGGGCCGAAGCTCGCTGAACGTGATGTGCTGGACCGCCTGGTACTGCGCCACTGAGTAGTGCGGCAGATAGACACCGGCGGCCGCCCAGGAGCCCATGGTCAGCCCGGAGCAGTCCCATGAGTCCGGGCCTGCGGCCCCCCACACGTAGGGCTCGCCGAGCTGCGCGTACGCGAACGCGATGGCTGCCGACGCGTTCCCGGCTGGCGGCGGAGGAGGAGGAGGGGGCGGCGGCGGCGGAGGGGGCGGCGGCGGCGGAGGGG
>JBBSIF010000052.1:0-15550 GCA_038232255.1 Propionibacteriales bacterium | reverse complement strand
TGCCGGCGCCGTCGTGGCCCCTTCGACCTCCTTCACCGCGTGGGCTCGGGGGGCTTCGAGCCTCGGGTTCTTGACGGCGGGGGTTCGCGGAAGGGTGAGCACGTCGATCCGCGCTCGGTGCCCGGTGATTTGCAGGCTCGTGATGTCGGTTCCGGGCGTGGAGGGCCAGCTCGTCGGAGCGGCATCCTCGTTCTCCCCGGTGTAGGCACCAGGTGCCCCACCGGCTACGTCGACCCCGGCCTGGGGATCGATCGCGGAACCCAGCGGGAAACAGACGTCTTGTCATCCAGAGTTGACCTTTCGTGATCTCGGCGGGCCAGACGGCCCCGGTCATCATCACCCGTGGCGAGTCGACGCGCCATGCCCCGGATGAGGGGTTTCTTGACCGCAGATGCATCAGGCGAACTATCCGTCCGGACAGCCGCTCAGCCGCTACCGCCGAGCAGGGGCCAGGTCGTCGGGAGCGTACGGGTCGTCGGTGGGATCGCTCTCCCCGTGCCAGGACCGCCAGAGCGCGGCGTAGGACCCGTCCGACGCGATCAGCTCGTCGTGCGAGCCGATCTCGGCGATCCGGCCGTTCTCCACGACAGCCACCCGGTCCGCATCGTGAGCAGTGAAGAGGCGGTGGGCGATGGCGACGACCGTGCGGCCGTGCAGCACCGCGGCCAGGGAACGCTCGAGATGCCGGGCCTGGCGGGGGTCCATCAGTGACGTGGCCTCGTCGAGGACGAGGGTGTGCGGGTCAGCGAGCACGAGACGCGCCAGCGCGAGCTGCTGCGAGTGGGCCGGCGTCAGCTGGTGGCCGGCCGAGCCCACGACGGTGTCGAGGCCGTCCGGAAGGGCGTCGACCCACTCCAGCGCATCGACCGCGGCGAGAGCCGCGCGCAGCCGCTCGTCCGAGCCGACGTCGTCCAGCACCAGCGCGAGGTTCTCGCGGATCGTGCCGACGAAGACGTGGTGCTCCTGCGTCACCAGGGCGACATGTCCTCGAAGGTCGTCGAGTGGCAGCTCTGTCATCTCGACGTTGCCAACGGTCACGCTGCCGCGTCGGGGCGGATGGATGCCGGCCAGCAGCCGGCCGAGCGTCGACTTGCCGGCTCCCGACGGACCCACCATGGCGATCCGCTCTCCCGGGTCCACCCGCAGGTCGATGCCGTCCAGCACGTCCTTGTCCGCGTAGGCGAAGCGCACGTCGGACGCCTCGATATGCTCGTCGACCGGCGTGCGGCCGGTCGCCGTACGGTCGTCAGGAACCGCCGCGATCCCGAGCAGGCGAGCTAGCGACGCGCCGCCGACCTGCAGCTCGTCGAGCCACGACAGCAGCCTGTCGACAGGGTCGATCAGGGCCTGGACGTAGAGCGTCGCCGCCGTGACGTCGCCGAGGGACACCTGTCCACGGGAGTAGAGCCATCCGCCGAACAGCAACGTCGCGACCGTCGGCAGCAGGTAGCCGATCTCGGCGGCGGGGAAGAAGATCGTGCGGAGCATCAGCGTGTAGCGCTCGGCCGCGTACGACTCGGAGATGTCGGCCTTGATGCGCTCGATCCGACGCCTCTCCAGCCCGAGCGCCTCGACGGTCCGGGCGCCCTCGGCGGTCTCCGCGACGCTCGCGTTGATGAGGGCGTAGGACGCGGACTCCCGCAGATAGCCGGCTTTCGCGCGGCGCAGGTACCAACGAGTGGCGGCCCACAGCAGCGGAACGGCGACTGCGAGCGGAGCCAACACCCACAGCCCGACGAGGAGGCAGGCGCCGACGGTGAACACGGTCGTGACGAGGGCGATGATCGTCTCCGGGACCGCGAACCGGACCGACCACCCGAGCGCCTCGATGTCGCGAGAGGTCCTGGTCAGCAGCTCGCCGGTCCCGGCCCTCTCGACGGTGCTGACCGGCAGTGCGAGGGCCTGCTCCACGAAGTCCTCACGGAGGTCGGCGAGCACGGTCTCCCCCAGCGCGAACGACAGGTAGCGCGCATATCGGGTGAAGACGGTCTGGAGCAGGAGGAAGAAGGCGATCGTGGCGACGGTCTTGTCGACGCTGGAGACGGTCGTTCCCGTCGCCACGCCCTGGACCAGGTCGCCGATCAGCCAAGGCGCGGCGAGACCGGCGACGGCGGCGAGCACGTGCAGCGCGACCGCGACCGAGAGACGGCGGGGGTGCTTGCGCGCGAGACCGACCGCGTAGCGGCGCACTGCGGGCCCGTCGGCGACCGGGAGGAGCTGCTTCATGTCAGTCCTCCCCTCTGGCGACGACGCGGCGGTACCGGGGGTCGGTGAGCAGCTCACGATGCGTCCCGCTCGCCACCACGCGGCCGTCGGACAGCAGGGCCACCTCGTCGGCAGCGTCGAGGAGCAGCGGGCTCGCGGTGGTCACGACGGTGGTGCGTCCGCGGCGGTGGGCGTTCAGCCGCTGCGCGATCGTCGACTCGGTGTGGGCGTCGACGGCTGAGGTCGGCTCGACGAGCACGAGTACGTTGGGGTCGACGGTCAAAGCTCTCGTCAGCACCAGGCGCTGCCGCTGTCCACCGGAGAACGACCGTCCCCGCTCCTCGACCGCGGCCGCGAGACCGCCGTCCAGGAGGCCGCGGCCGTCCCCGGCCGAAGCGGTGCGCACCGCGGACATGATCTGCTCGTCGCTGGCGTCGCCACGCGGGTCGAGCTCGTCGCGGAGCGTGCCGCTGAAGAGCGTGGCGTTGGCGTCGCTCACCACGATCGACCGCCGGACGAAACCACGGTTCAGGTCGGAGAGCGACACACCGCCGAGCAGCACCGGGCCCTCGGCGAACCTGCCGAGGCGGTCGGCCAGCGCTGCGGAGTCGTCCGGGCGTTCCGCGACGACGGCCGTCATCATGCCCGGCCGCACGACCAGCCCGGACCGTACGTCGACAAGCTCCTCGTCCGTCGATGCGCTCCCGACGGTCGCCACGTCCTGGACCTCCGGCTCCACCGAGAGCACGCGGCAGATCCGCTGTCCCGCCACCAGGCCGCGGATCACCTTGTTGGCGACCTCCGTCGCCGTACGCAGTGGGAGCATCAGGAAGGCCGAGTAGCCGTAGAACGCGACGAGCTCGCCGGGAGTGATGTCGCCCTGGACCGCGAACCGCGCCCCGAGCCAGACGACCACCACGACGAACAGGCCGGGCAGGAAGACCTGCAAGGCGTCGAGGAGCGACTGCAGCCTGGCCACCTCGACCCCCGCGGCACGCACGCGTTGCGACTCGACGCTGTAGCGGCGGTGGAAGACCTCCTCGCCGCCGATGCCGCGCAGCACGCGCAGCCCGCCCACGATGTCGGAGGCGAGCGAGTTGAGGTGCCCCATCATCTCCCGCTGCGCCATGTTGCGTCTCTGCAGCGGACGCAGGAGCGGCGTGAGCAGGAACAGCAGCGCCGGCATGCCGATCAGCACGACCAGCCCCAGCGTCGTCGAGCTCGAGAGCAGGATGAGTGCGACCACGACGAACGAGACGACTGCCCCGGCACCGCGCCCCATGACCTCGATCGAGTTGCCGACGTGGTTGAGGTCGGACGACCCGATCGAGACGACCTCACCGGTGGAGATCCGCCTCGGCAGGGTCGCACCGAGCCGGACTGCGTGGTTGGACACCACCTGGACGGTGCGATACGCGGCGATCAGCCAGTTGCTGACGGCGAAGCGGTGCCGGACGATGCCGGCGACGGCCTGGAAGAGACCGACGCCCAGCAGCGCCATCGACCAGAGCCACAGCTGCCCTCGGTCGTTGCCGGCGACGCCCGCGTCGATGGCCTTGCCGATGATGGCCGGCATGACCGACTGCGCGACCATCCAGATCGAGCCGAAGAAGACGCCGCCGACCACGGTCGGCCACTGCCCCCGTGCCACCCACCACAGATATCGAGCCGGCGATCGGGCGTCCGGAACCCCGGGGTCGTCGAGCGGAAGGGAGCGCATGGCACCAACCACGGTAGAGAGCCACGTCGATGCGGCGCCACCGGATTAGCCTCGGTGGACTCGGCAGGCCGCCCCGTCCGGTGGGCCTGCGAGCGCTGCCTGCTGCGACCGGCGAGAATGGACGGATGGCTGAGGTCGAGCACACTGCGGACGCACGTCGGTTCCTGATCAGCGTGGACGGCCGCCAGGTCGGCCTGCTGGACTACCAGGTGCGCGACGACGCGTTCATCGCCCTGCACACCGAGATCGACCCTGCCTACGGGGGACGCGGCCTCGGCGGCGAGCTGGTCGAGCGGGTTCTCGACCACGTACGCACCACCGGCCTGCGACTCGTGCCGGAGTGCTCCTTCGTCGCCCACTACGTCGACCAGCACCCGCAGTACGCCGATCTGGTCGCCAGCCCGACGGACCGTCCATCGGGAGCAGAGGGAGTGTCCTGAGTGGACGTCGTCCGCGACCTGCTACTCGTGCTGCACCTGCTCGGGATGAGCGCCCTCTTCGGCGGCGCACTCGTCCAGTTCCGCGACTCCGAGCGCGTCGTGAACTCGGCGATGCTCTACGGCATCGGGACGCAGGTGGTCACCGGGCTGCTGCTCGTCGGAGTCCTCGAGGGTCAGGACGAGCCGGTGAACCACCCGAAGACGGCCGTGAAGCTGGCCGTAGCTCTGCTCGTCGCGGTGCTGTGCTGGGCGAACCGCCGCCGCGACGCTGTGCCCGCCGGCATCTACTACGCGATCCTGCTGCTCACCGTCGCCAACGTCACGATCGCCGTCCTCTGGTAACCCCGACGATCCGAGACTTATCGCCCGACCATCCGAGACTTATCGGTCGACAATCCGAGAAAGTTGCGGTCGACTGCCCCTGAGCCGCTCACCAAGCCTGCACCGCTTGTGTTATCCCCAAGGTCGCCCACCGCCTGTGGACGACGTACGACGTCCTTTCGCCCAATCAGGCTCAATGGCAGGGCACCGCTCTGATCAACGACGGCCTCCCGTTTCTCGCGTCGAGGGCTGGCCCTCCATCTGGTGAAGCCTTCGGGTGCGGTCTTCTTCGGGCGACCGTGGCCCTACTTCTGGCAGTTGACGTCTTCCCACCGAAGGATCGTTTCTCGCTCCGGCCCGAGTGCGTCGTACCGCTCCACACAAGCCGCCGCGAGCAGCCGACCGTGCGCTGTCGAGAGGGGTATCTCCCGGGGCGGACTCATGGAGGTCGAGGGCTTGGTCGTCACGAATGCCGTCCGTTCGACCTGTGACGTGCTCCGATCGCTGTGACGGCCGCACGCGCTTGCTGCGGCGGACGCGATGGCAGCGCGCCGAGCTGGTGACGCGGATGGGGATGGTGGCTTACGCCTCCCGTCTGAAGGCGATACTCCGGCATCGTCAAGCTCGGTCGCTCGCGGGATGGCTGGAGCCTCTGACAGAGTCACCGGGGGACGCCTGGCAGCGGCGGTGACGATCCATCCTTCGCGCGGGAGATCGGGAGCTGGATCGGAGTCTCTCCGCTGCCTCGCCGGTGGTGATCAGTGGCTCAACGCGCTTGGAGGATGTCGGATGGTCGACCCGGAAGTCTCGGATGGTCGGCTGATAAGTCTCGGATCGTCAGAGTTTCTGGACGGGGGAGTAGCGCAGCAGCAGGCGTTTCACACCCGACGAGCCGAAGTCGATGCTGGCCACCGCCTTGTCGGCCGAGCCCTGGACGTTGACCACGGTGCCCATCCCGAACGAGTCGTGCATGACGCGGTCGCCTGGCTTGAGCGAGGGGACCGGCCGGGTGCCGGCGGTGGGCTTGGGAGGGGGCAGCGACGTACGCCGACGTACCCCGGCGTCGAAGGCGCTGGGCGACACCGCCCCACCGGCGGCGATGTAGCGGCTCGTCGCCGACGAGCTGCCCCAGGAGGTCTGGGCGTCCTCGGTACGGCGCCAGTCGACGAGACCGTCGGGCAGCTCGGCGAGGAACCGCGACGCCGGGTTGTGCTGCGGGGCGCCCCACGCCGAGCGCACTGTCGCCCGCGACAGGTAGAGCCGCTCCCGTGCCCGCGTCAGCCCGACGTAGGCGAGCCGGCGCTCCTCCTCGAGCTCGGTGAGGTCTCCGACGGCCCGGGCGTGCGGGAAGACGCCGTCCTCGAGGCCGGTCAGGAAGACGACCGGGAACTCGAGCCCCTTCGCCGTGTGCAGCGTCATCAGCGTGACCACGCCGCCGGCTTCGTCCTCGTCGGGGATCTGGTCGGAGTCGGCGACCAGGGCGACGCGCTCCAGGAACTCCCCGACGGTGGCCTCGTCGCGCTCGTCGGCGAACTCCCGCGCCACGGCGAGCAGCTCGCCGAGGTTCTCCACCCTGCCCTCGTCCTGAGGATCCGTGGAGGCCTCGAGCTCCGACAGGTAGCCGGACTTCTCCAGCGCGGCCTCGAGGACCTGGTCGGGCCGGGCGCCCTGTGCCAGCATCTCCTGCAGCTCAGACACCATCGCGACGAACGCCTGGATCGCGTTGAGGGACCGCTGGACGATCCCGGGAGCCTCCGGCGCTCGCCGCAGCGCCTCCCAGTAGGAGATGCCGGCCCGCTGCGCCAGCACGTCGACGCAGGCCTCGGCCCGGTCGCCGATGCCGCGCTTCGGAACGTTGAGGATCCGGCGCAGCGAGACGGCGTCGTCGGGGTTGTCGAGCAGCCGGAGGTAGGCCAGCGCGTCGCGGACCTCCCGCCGCTCGTAGAAGCGAACACCGCCCACGACCTTGTAGGGCAGGCCGACGCGGATGAAGACCTCCTCGAAGACACGGCTCTGCGCGTTGGTGCGATAGAAGACCGCGACCTGCCCGGGCGTGGCGGCGCGGAGGTCGCTGAGCCGGTCGATCTCCTCCGCGACGAACTGCGCCTCGTCTCGCTCGCTGTCGGCGACGTACCCGACGATGCGCTCGCCGTCGCCGGCGTCCGACCACAGCGTCTTCGGCTTGCGGCCCGGGTTGCGCGAGATGACGGAGTTCGCGGCGTTCAGGATCGTCTGCGTCGAGCGGTAGTTCTGCTCCAGCAGCACCGTCTGGGCGTTCGGGAAGTCCTGCTCGAACTGCAGGATGTTGCGGATGTTGGCGCCCCGGAACGCGTAGATGGACTGGTCGGCGTCCCCGACCACCATCAGCTCGGCCGGCGGCACCGCTGCGACGTCGTCGTCGGGCACCGGCTGCGATCCCACCAGCTCCCCCTCCGCCGTACGACGGGTCGCCCCTGGAGCGCAGAGCTCCCGGACCAGCATGTACTGCGCGTGGTTGGTGTCCTGGTATTCGTCAACGAGGACCTGGCGGAAGCGCCGCCGGTAGGTCTCCCGCACCTCGGGGAACGTCTGGAACAGGTGCACGGCGGTCATGATCAGGTCGTCGAAGTCCAGCGCGTTGGCGGCGCGCAGGCGCGCCTGGTAGGCGACGTAGCACTCGGCGAAGGTGCGCTCCAGGTGGTTCTCGGCCTGCTGCGTCGCGGCCTCCGGTCCCTCGAGCTCGTTCTTGCGGTTGCTCACCCAGTTGAGCGCCGCGCGCGGGTTGTAGCGCTTGGTGTCGAGGTCGAGGTCACGGCACACCAGGGTCATCAGCCGACGGGAGTCCGCGTCGTCGTAGATCGAGAAGTTGGACCCGTAGCCGAGCCGGGCGATCTCGCGGCGCAGGATGCGCCCGCACGAGGAGTGGAACGTCGAGACCCACATGATCCTCGCGCGTCCGCCGACCAGCTCGGTGACCCGCTCGCGCATCTCGGCGGCTGCCTTGTTGGTGAACGTGATCGCCAGCACGGAGCCGGGGTGTACGTCGCGCTGCCCGATCAGCCAGGCGATCCGACGCGTCAGCACCCTCGTCTTGCCGGAGCCGGCGCCGGCCACCACGAGAAGAGCCGGACCCTCGTAGGTGACGGCGCGGCGCTGGGACTCGTTGAGGCCGGCCAGCAGCTCCTCCGCCGAGGGTCCCCGACGGCGGCCCGGTCGCTCCTCGTCGCCGAACACTCCTGGATCGAGGGCCTGGTCGACGGCGGCGTTGGCCGCCGCGTCGGCAGCGTCGATCGGCTGCGGGTCACCCAGGCGCGGCAGCGGAAACAGCAGTGACATGTCGACTGACATCGTACGTGCGGGGTGTGACACCTCCGTTGACTCTGGGGACGCGGCTGCACGAGCACGCGGCGATGGCCAACCTCACCCCAGCCGAGCGGCTGGCGGCAGCGCGGCGGAGGAGGCAGCCGCCCACTCGAGCGGGTCCGCGGCGAGCAGGGCAAGCTCCCGGACCTGCTCCAGACACCATGGCGACACCTCGCGGCGACCGTCCAGTACGTCGCTCGAGAAGTCGTCCCACGGCACCCACGTCGTCGCCGCCACCTCGTCGGGGTCCAGGACGGGCTCGTCCTCGGTGTGCGCCGTCGAGACGGGACACATCTCGTTCTCGACGATGCCGTTCGCCATGACCGCGCGGTAGCGAAAGCGCGGCAGCACGATCCGCAGGTCGCGCAGCCCGATCCCGAGCTCCTCACCGACGCGCCGCGTCACGGCGTCGAGCAGGCGCTCACCGGGTCCCGGGTGACCGCAGGCGGTGTTCGTCCAGGCGCCGGGGAACGTCGCCTTGTCGAGTGCCCGCCGCGTCACCAGCAGCCGACGCTCGGAGTCGAAGACGTAGCCGGAGAACGCCAGGTGCAAGGGCGTGCTCGTGGAGTGCGCTGCCTGCTTGTCCTGCTCGCCGACGGCCCGGCCGGCCTCGTCCAGCAGCACGACCCGCTCGGCGGTGATCCGGCTGGGGGCTGCCGAGCCGGGGTACGACGGCCTCACACCGGCCGCGCCAGCTCGTTGACGGCGGCCGAGAACACCCGGGGGAGGGCGACGGCCGCCGGGACGATCCCGCTGCGCACGACCGACAGCCGTGACGCGCCGAGCAGCGACGCCGTGAGCAGCCGGTACCGCCAGGTGATCCGGCGCCACGACGCCTCGTAGAGCGAGGCCCGGTCGGCGCAGATCGCGGCCACGGCCGAGCGGGCCTGCGCCAGGCCGAGAGCGATCCCTTCCCCCGTGAGCGCGTCGACGTACCCGCTCGCGTCGCCGACCAGCAGCACCCGCCCCGCCACCCGCCGTACCGACCGCTGCCGGAGCGGGCCGGCGCCGCGGACCTTGGACAGCGCCGCGCCGGCCAGCCGGTCACGGATGTCGGGGAAGTGCAGCAGCATCTCGTCGTACGACGCCGGCTCGCTCGTCAGCATCGCCACGCCGACCAGGTCGCGGCCGACCGGGGTCACGTAGGCCTCGGCGGAGCCCGCCCAGTGGACCTCCACATGGTCGGTCCACGGCGCGACGTCGGCGTGGCACCGCAGGCCGAAGCGCCGCCGAAGCGGCGAGACGGGAGAGTCCATGCCGAGCCGCCGGCGAAGCGGGGAGTGCAGGCCGTCGGCGGCGACGAGGTACCGCGCAGGCGTTCCGTCGACCAGCACGTCGCTGCTGCGCTGCTCCACCTCCCGCACGGCGCGTTGCACGACCGGGATCCCGGCCCGTCGGACCGCCGCCAGGAGATCGGTGTGCAGCGTCGTACGGCGCACACCGCGGCCCGAGCCGTGCCGGAAGCCCGCCTCGGCGCACGCGCCGCCCGCGAGGTAGCGGATGCCCCGCAGCGGCTGCCCCTCCGGGTCGATGCCGAGATCGGCCAGCGCCGCAACGGCTCCGGGCATCAGGCCCTCACCGCAGGCCTTGTCGATGCTGCCGGCGCGGGGCTCGTGGACGCTGACCTGCAGACCCGACCGCGCGGCGTACAGCGCGGTCGCCAACCCCACTGGTCCGCCGCCGGCGACCACCACGTCGAGCATCAGGCCGGCACCTCCGTCGCACGAGGCTCCGAGGGAAGCCCTTGCAGGGCAGCGTTCTCGACCCGAAGCCGGACACTCAGCAGGACAGCGTCGAGGACGGTGAAGACGGCGGCGGTGATCCAGGCGGTGTGGACGAGGGGGAGGGCGGCGCCCTCGACGACGACCGCCACGTAGTTCGGGTGGCTGAGCCATCGGTACGGCCCGCCGCGCACCAACGGCAGACCGGGTACGACGATCACGCGGGTGTTCCAGCGGTGCCCCAACGTCGCGATGCACCACCAGCGCAGGCCCTGCGAGGCAAGGACGAGCGCGAGCATCGGCCAGCCCAACGCGGGCAGGAAATCCGGGCGCCGCACCCAAGCCTCCACGAGGGCGCCCACCAGCAGTCCGGAGTGCAGGATCACCATCGCGACGTAGTGCCGCTGCCCGGTCTCGACCCCGCCGCGCTGCAGGCTCCAGGCGGCGTTGCGCTTGGAGACGACCAGCTCGGCTAGCCGCTCGAGACCGACGAGGGCCACCAGAACGGTGAAGAGCGCGAGGCTACCCACGGAGCAGGACGAGCTCGAGGCAGAACCCCGGCCCCATGGCCAGCGCGATGCCGTAGGACCCCGGACGCGGCGGGCGCAGCCGGAGGGTGTCCTCGAAGACGTGCAGGACGGAGGCTGAGGAGAGGTTGCCGATGCGGTCGAGCGAGTCCCAGGTGAGCGAGAGCGCCTCGGGTCCCAGGCCGAGTGTCGCCTGCATCGCCTCGAGCACCTTGGGCCCGCCAGGATGGCACACCCACCACTCGATGTCGTCGCGGGTGAGCCCGTGGTCGGTCAGGAAGCCGTCGACGTCGTCCCGGACGTGCGTGCGCACCAGGTCGGGGACCTCGACACCGAGCACGATCCGGAACCCGCTGGCGCCGACGTCCCAGCCCATGGCGCGCTCCGTGTCGGCGTACATCCGGCTCCGGGTGGCGAGCACCGTCGGGCACGCGGTCTTGTCGTCGGCGCCGGCAGACGCGTCCGGGGCGTCGGTCGCGCGGTCGGCACCCACAGCCACGACGGCTGCCGCGCCGTCGCCGAAGAGCCCGCTCGCGACCAGGTTGGCCACCGACGCGTCGTCGCGCTGGACGGTCAGCGAGCACAGCTCGACGGACATCAGCAGGGCTACCTCGTCCGGGTGGCCCACCAGGTAGTCGTGCAGTCTCGCGATCCCCGCGGCTCCGGCGACACAGCCGAGCCCGACGATCGGCACCCGCTTCACGTCCGGGCGCAGGCCGATGCGGGCGCCGACCCGGGCGTCCAGCGACGGCACGGCGAGGCCGGTGACGGTCGCGGAGACGATGAGATCCACGTCGTACGGCGTGAGGTCGGCCGCCTTGAGCGTGTCCACGACGGCCCGGGCGCCGAGCTCCACGCCGGCGTCGATGAACGCGTCGTTGGCCGCGCCGAAGGAGGCAAGAGCGCCGTAGGCCTCCAGCGGAAGCGCCAGGTGCCGGAAGCTCACGCCCGCGTTGGCGTGCAGGCGGTTGAGCAGGACGCGGCCGGAGCCCTCCGCGAGCATCACGTCGGCGAACGCGGCGGTGACGTCCGCCTGGGCGTATCGGTGCTCGGGCAGCGCACCTCGCACGGCGCGGATCTGCGTCATCGGCTAAGCCTAGGTCGGTCTACTCTCGACCCGTGCAGAGCCAGGGGTCGGCGGCGTCGATCCCTCTGCTGGTACGGGCCTGCCATCCCGAGCCGACGGCCGCCGTCACGACGCTGACCGCGCTGCTCGCCGTCGCTGCGGGCCTGCCTGCCGGTCGTGCTGCCCTCGTCACGGCCGCTGTCTTCACGGGCCAGCTGTCGATCGGCTGGTCCAACGACCTCATCGACGAGCCGCGCGACCGCCGGGTCCGGCGAGCGGACAAGCCCCTGGCGGCCGGCGACCTGTCCGCGCGGACGGTGCGGGCAGCGCTCGCCGCCGCCGTGGCTGCCTGCGTCGTGCTGTCCCTGTTGTGCGGATGGCGCTCGGGCCTCACGCATCTGGTGCTGGGGGTGGGGTCCGGGTGGTCGTACAACCTCGGGCTCAAGCGGACGGCGGTGTCCTGGCTGCCCTATGCGGCGGCGTTCGGCACCCTGCCTGCCGTGGTGCAGCTCGCCGGACAGCCCGGCCGCCTTCCCCCGGGGTGGTTGATGGCGGGCGGAGCCTTGCTGGGAATAGCGGCACACTTGGTCAATGCCCTGCCCGACCTCGCCGACGACGCGGCGACCGGGGTCCGCGGCCTGCCGCACCGGCTCGGGCAGCGGGTCTCGCAGGTGCTCGCCACCGCCGTCCTGCTCGCCGCCTCGACCGTCGTCGTACTCGGCCCGGGAGGCTGGCCGCCACTCTGGTCCTGGGCAGCGCTCGCCGTGACGGCGGTGCTGGCGGGCGTCGGTCTGCGCTGGTCCGGCGCGGTGGCCTTCCGGGCCACCGTGGCGATCGCCGCCGTGGACGTCGCGCTGCTGATCACCCGATGACCGATAGCTGGGACCTCGTGGTCGTGGGCGCCGGCCCCGCCGGGTCCGCGGCGGCCTTGGGCGCCCTGACGGCGCAGCCGGGCTCCAGGGTCCTGCTGCTCGACCGCTCGGAGTTCCCCCGCGACAAGGCCTGCGGAGACGGCATCGCGCCGCACGTCCTAGACGTTCTTGAGAGCGTCGGGGTGGCGGGTCTGCTCGACGACTGGACGCCCGTTCGACGGCTGCGGCTCCAGCAGGGAACCAGCGAGGTGGCGCGCACGATGGCGCGGCCGGCGTGGGTGGTCCCGCGCGCGGTGTTCGACGCCCGGCTGGTGGCGGCGGCGGTCTCCGCTGGCGCTGAGCTGCGGCAGCACCGGGTCAGAGCCCTCACCCGGGACGGTGGCAACGTGCTGCTCGACGGTGAAATCCGGGCTCGGGCGGTGGTGGGCGCCGACGGCGCGCACTCCCTGGTTCGGTCGCTGGGAGGGGTGGACGAGCCGCGGCGTCAGGCCTTCGCGCTGCGCGGCTATGCGCCGACGCCTCCGGGCCGGGCCGGGCAGCAGGTCATCGTCTTCGGCGACACCCGCCAGCCGTCGTACGCCTGGTCCTTCGACCGGGGGGACGGCCTGGCGAACGTCGGGTACGGCGAGCTGCTGAGGCGCGGCGGTCAGGCGCCGACGCGGCAGCTGCTCCTCGACCGGCTTGGGGAGCTGCTGCCCGGCTCGACCGACGACGGGACTGCCTGGCGGGGCCACCACCTGCCGCTGTCGGCGTGGACGTTGCGGCAGCCGGACGGCCCCGTGCTGCTCGCGGGTGACGCCGCCGGCCTGGTCAACCCGATGACGGGGGAGGGCATCTACTACGCGGTGGCGACCGGCGTGCTCGCGGGACGCGCGGTGGCAGCCGCGCTCGACGCGGGCGCCGGCGCTGCTGCCGGCGTCGGCGCGGGCGCCGCCTATCGTCGCGCGGTCCGCACGCTGCTGGGACGGCACGTCAAGCACACGGCGGTGACGTCGCGGCTGGTGTCCAGGCGGGCGGTCGTCACGGCGGGCATCCGGGCCGCTGCCCGGCGCCAGGAGGTCTTCGACGACCTGGTCGAGGTGGGCCTGGGTCGAGGGCTGGTCACTCCCCGGGTGGTCACCGCTCTCGTAGGCTCGCTCCGTCCGCCCCTCCGCGGGTAGTTCGGAACAAGACGCGCGTGCCCGGCGCGACAGCACGGCGCGCCCTGTTCCGAACTAGCGCAAGATGAGGAGGTGCAGACTCCCACGCAGCTGCCCGTCCTGGTGGTGATGGGCGCGGCCGGGTCCGGTAAGTCGACGGTGGCGGAGCTGCTCGCGAAGCGCCTGGGTTGGGAGTTCGCCGAGGGCGACGATCTGCACCCGGAGTCCAACAAGGCGAAGATGGCCGCCGGCCAGCCGCTCGACGACGAGGACCGCGAGCCGTGGCTCGCCCGCGTCGCCGCGTGGACCAGGGCGCACACCGAAGCCGGGGTGCCTGGGGTGATCACCTGCTCCGCCCTGAAGCGGGCCTACCGTGACATGCTCCGCGGCGAGCACGTGGTGTTCGTCTTCCTGGCCGGCACTCGGGAGCAGCTCGCCGACAGGCTGAGCGACCGGCATCGGCACTTCATGCCCGACTCGCTGCTCGACTCCCAGCTGGGCGACCTCGAGCCGCCCGGCCCGGACGAGCGGTCCGTCACCGTCGGGATCCTCGGCGCACCAGCCGAGGTGGCGGCCGAGGTCGTCACCCGGCTGGGGTTGGGATGACCTGCGTCCGACGGGCTAGTCTGCGGACGTCGTACGACGGCGGCGCGCGCGCCCCCGTGCAGCGCAGCAGAAGACACGAACAGGCGGTGAGCGGCGGTGGCTCCGATTCGCGTCGTGGTGGCCAAGCCGGGGCTCGACGGGCACGACCGCGGCGCGAAGGTGATCGCCCGGGCGCTGCGCGACGCCGGGATGGAGGTCATCTACACCGGCCTGCACCAGACCCCCGAGCAGATCGTGGACACCGCCATCCAGGAGGACGCCGACCTCGTCGGCCTGTCGGTGCTGTCAGGCGCACACATGACGCTGTTCACCCGCGTGCTGGCGCTGCTGAAGGAGCGGGAGGCCGGCGACATCCTGGTCTTCGGCGGCGGCATCATCCCGGAGGGAGACATCCCGCTGCTCGAGGAGGCGGGGGTCGCCAAGATCTTCACCCCCGGCGCGAAGACCCAGGACGTCGTCGACTGGGTGCACTCCGCGCTGACGCTTCCCCCTTCCCCACCGAACACCGCGTAGCCAGCGTTATCCGGCTGTGCGGCGCCGATACGCGGGCTACGGGGTGTTCGGTGAGTCGGAGGCCGTCACGAAGTCCGCGACGAGGGCGGCCACCTCGTCGGGATGGCTGCGCTGCACCCAGTGGCCGGCGTCGACGTCGCGGCGGGTCAGGCGCGAGCAGTACCGCGGCAGGTCGTCGTACACGGCGGGCGTCAGGACGGCGTCCTGCAGCGGCACGACGAGCTGCACGGGCAGGTCGGTGTGCAGCCTCACCTGATCTCCTGCCACTCCCCCGAGGTTGGCCCGGTAGAGCCCGACGCCGTGCACCGCGTCGCGCGCGACGGTGCCGGCCGCGTGCCCTGACCCAAGGAACCTCCGAGCAGCCGACGGAGTGCGCAGCAGGCGGCGCAGCGCGAGCTCGGGGAGCAGCGGGACCTGGAAGGCGAGCACGTACCACGAGTGCATCGCCTGGACGGCCACCTTGCGGCGCCGGTCGGCGCTGCCGTGCCGTGCGGTGCGCATCCAGGCGCCGACGTGCCCGATGCTCGGCCCGCTGATCGTGGTGTACGACGCGATGCGGCCGTGCAGACGCGGATCGGACTCCGCCGACAGCACCGCCTCCCAGGACTGCACCGAGCCCCAGTCGTGCCCGACGAGGTGGACGGGCCGCTCGGGCGAGACGGCGTCCAGCACCGTTGCCAGGTCGTTGACCAGGTGCACCATCCGGTAGCCCTCCCGCGACGGCGGCACTCCCGACTGTCCGGCGCCGCGGACGTCGTACGCCACGCAGCGGAACCGGCCCGAGAGCCGAGCCATGACCGGCAGCCAGACCGCGTGGGTGTCCGGAAAGCCGTGGACGAAGACGATCCTGGGACTCTCGGCGCCGCCTGGCGTGGCGTGCTCGCCCATGTCGACGACAGAGAGCGAGAGCCCGTCGCCGTCGATGAGTCGGCGAACTCCTCCGACGTGCCTGTCGAACGCCACGGTGCTGCCTTCCGGGTAGCGAGCCCCCAAGTCTGCCGGACACGGAAATCGCGTTAGGCTCCGCAATGTCTTCTCCCGACTCACCAGCCGAAGGACGGCCGACACGTGGATCTGA
>JBBSIF010000051.1:0-15572 GCA_038232255.1 Propionibacteriales bacterium | reverse complement strand
TCACCAGTGGTCGAACGCCGAACCGACGGTCTCGGAGCACGGCGTTGCACACGTGGTGGCTGGTTGTCACCCAGTTGCCCAACCTGGTCGGCAGGACCGTCCCCTGCGACCTCATTGCCGCGTAGATCGCGTATGGGTCGTCGCGCCCGGGACGCAGTTGGAGCAGCGCCATCGGATCACGGCGAAGGTATCCTGCTACCAGGACGTCGCTGCGCTGACGGTAGAGGGTGGCCGCGAAAGCTGCCGCCTTCCGGCGATCTCCCATGCCCGCGAATGTACGGCAGAGCTCGGGAGGAGCCCCGGACGGCGCAACCGGCCGCCGAACCTCAGACGGCGCTGAGGGGTCGCTGTGAAGTGCCCAAGAAAGACCGGTGAGGGTCTCGACGAGGAAGGGATCATCGCGGCCTTGGCATACCCTGACGAGTCCATCCCCTTCCAAACCGCCCCCCTTCCAAACCGCAGCTCGGAGCGCCCTTCATGACGGACATCACCCGACGCCGGATCCTGCAAGGATCAGGTGCCGTCGCGGCGACGCTCGCCCTCGGAGCATGCAGCAACGGCGCGGCGGAACAGGCAGCCGAGGTACCCGGCAGGGGGCCGACACCCTCCGGTACGACGACGACACCCGGACCGCTCGCCAAGCGACCGAACATCGTCGTCGTGCTCGCCGACGACATGGGGTACGCCGACCTGGGATGTTGGGGGTCGGAGATCGCGACCCCCAACATCGACAAGCTCGCCGCCGGTGGCTGGCGGTTCACGCAGATGCACAACAACCCGCGATGCACTGTGACCCGCGCCTCGCTGCTGACGGGGCTCTACCCGACCCAGGCGGGTCTGGGTTTCAACACCGGTGACTACGGAACGCCTGCCTACCAGGGGTACCTCAAGGAGTCCTGCCTGACCCTCGGGGAGGCGCTGGGCGATGCCGGCTACCGCACAGCGATCGGCGGCAAGTGGCACGTGGCGCCATGGGGGCGACCCACTGGAGCGCTGCCGGCCGACCGCGGCTTCGAGCGGTCGCTCTGCGACGTCGGCGGGGAGGCGTTGTCCTACTTCGACACGATCAGATATCTCAACGGCAAGGTCATCGGGCGGTCCAAGGACCCGGACTACTACTTCACGGACTCCGTCACCGGCTTCTGCGTCAGCAGCATCAAGGACTTCGCCTCCAGCGGGGACCCGTTCTTCGTGTACGCCGCATACACGGCTCCGCACTTCCCTCTGCAGGCTCCCGAGGCCGACATCGCGAAGTACCAGGGCAGGTACGCCATGGGGTGGGACGCCCTGCGCCAGCAGCGCTACGAGCGTGGCATCGCCGCGGGGGTGATCGACCCGTCGTGGACGCTGCCACCCCCAGGGCCGGGTACGACGCCGTACGCGAAGGCGGTGGCACCGGCGTGGGAGCAGCGGCGGATGGAGGTGTACGCGGCCCAGGTCACGATCATGGACCAGGGCGTGGGGAAGATCGTGGACACGCTGGAGCAGCTGGGGATCGCCGACAACACCCTTGTCATCTTCCTCAGCGACAACGGGGCATGCGCCGAGTCGACGCGACCGAACAACAAGCACGCCCAGGCGATCACCCGCAACGGAAGGCCGATGCAGGCAGGCAACATCGCCGCCGTCATGCCGGGGCCGAGCAACACGTTCCAGAGCTACGGGATCGACTGGGCCAACACGAGCAACACCCCCTTCCGGATGTACAAGCGCTACACCGAGGAAGGCGGCATCTCCGCGCCTATGGTGGCGTCCTGGCCGGGAACGCTGCCGAAGGGCGGCCTCGACCATCGCCTGCTGCACGTCATGGACCTCATGCCGACGTTTCTCGAGCTCGCCGGCGCCAGCTATCCGGAGTCCCGCAACGGAGTTCCGCTCACCCCGGTCGAGGGACAGAGCTTCGCACCGGTGCTGGCCAACGCCCCCGACCAGGCACAGTGGTCGCGCGACGGCCTGCTGTTCTGGGAGCACATGGGGCACCGGGCCGCGCGCAAGGGCGACCTCAAGATCGTCTCCGAGCAGCCGATCGGGGGATGGGAGCTCTTCGACCTGGCCGCCGACCGGACGGAGACCACCAACCTCGCGGCTGCGAACCCGACAGCGCTGGCTGAGCTGTCCACGGCGTACGACGACTGGCAGCCCCGGGTCGGGGTTCGGACCTGGAGCGAGAGAACCGGCTACGAGAACTGAGTCAGCCTCGTGGCGGCGTGGCCTGATTCAGATCTCGCCGAGCTCGTCGTCGAGGTCGAACGCTGTCGCCTCGAAGGTGTCGAAGTCGTCGTCCTCGTCCTCGGTCACGGCGGCTGCGGTGCTCGCCGCCGCCGCCTTCCGGGCCGCCTTGCGGGCAGCCGCTTTCTTGCCGCCACCACCGCGCTTGCCATGCCCCTGACCGGACCCGCCCGGACCGGACCCACCACCGGACCCGCCCGGACCGGACCCGCCCTGGCCGGACTTGCCCTGGCCGGACTTGCGGCGACCTCCGCTGCGGGCGGGTGTCTCGGCCGTCATGCTCGCGAGCGTCTCCTCGCTCCCCTCTGCGTCGTCGGTTCCGCTTGACGCCGGGCCGCCGAGCACCTTGCGCGACCGCTCCAGGTCACGTTCGAGGCGGGCGATGCGGAGCACGAGCTTGCCGATGGCCTGCGGCACCGAGTCGGGGATCCGGTGCTGCGGTCCGGTGCTGTCGACGGCGTCGGGCTCGCCCTTGTAGGGCCCGACGCGGAGGTCCTCGATGTCGCCGATGACCTGGACCCCGCTGGCCGCGACTGCATCGACCATCTCGTCAGCGCGCTCCCGGATCTTCTCGTGCGAGATGGCGCCGAGAGTCGGCCGGTCGGGCTCGGAGACGGTGTCGGGGGCCTGACGCAGCAACCTGTTCGCGAGATACTTGTTGACCAGCAGGCGGTACTCGAGCGGGTTGAGCGGTTTGCGCACGCGCATGTTCACCTCGCGCAGCATCTCGGTCTCGGCGTAGGTGAGCGAGATGTTGCTCTTGGCGCTCGGCTCGGCGTCGTACCGTGACGCGTCGATTCCGACCGCCTCCGAGAAGCGGCGCCAGAGCTCGTCGGTCGCGGCGCCCGAGGGCGGCACGGTCACCAGCCTGATGTTCTCGATGCCCACGGCGCCAGCCCAGTTGTCGATGATCTGGGCCACGTCGTGGTGCTTCCAGAAGCCGCGGCTGTACCGGTGCTCCGAGCCGCCATCCTGTCCCGGTCCCTCGAGGAGGAGCCGGACGTACTCGGGGAAGGGCCAAGTGCCACCGTTCTTGATGACGGTCTGCCAGTGGGACGGGATCACCCGCAGCAGGTCTCGGTTGGTGATGATGACCTTCGTCCGGTCGGGCGGCAGGGTGTCGAGGACCCCTTGCGCCTCCTTCGCCGTCGCTCCGCTGAGAAACTCCTGCGACGCCAGCACCGACGAGCCCTCCCACCCCTCCACGAGGTTCAGGAAGCGCGCCCAGGCTCCCTCGGTCTGGCGTTCTTTCCCGGAGCCGCGGTGACCGAGGGCGTCGACGACGGCCGGCACCAGGGTCCGCGGGATGAGCACCCCGTCACGGCTCAGCAGTCGCTTGTTCTGTCGGAGGATCGCCTGGATGTACGACGTACCGCTCTTCATCGTGCCGATGTGGAGGATGACGTCGGTGTTGCTGTCCGAAGATGTCGTCATGGGCGACGCTGGCTCCTCATCGTGGGGTGCCCGGCTGCGGGAGGCAGCGCGGAGCGGTTCCAGACCCAGGGTTGGTCAATCAGCGTCTCAGACTACGACAAAAACGCTGCTGTCCCGGTCGGCAGGACACGCGGCGCCGCATCCGGCCTTGCAGCACCCCCACTGGCGGTGAGCCGCGGGCCGACGCAGCCTAGCGTGGAGGCATGGCCCGCAACGGAGTACTCGCGATCGTCCAGGCCGGTGGGGAGGGCAGTCGGATGGACGTGCTGACCCGGGAGCGCGCCAAACCGGCGCTGCCCTTCGCCGGTGTCTACCAGCTCGTCGACTTCCCTATGTCGAATCTGCTGCACAGCGGTGTCGAGGACGTGTGGCTGTCGGTGCAGTACCAGGCGAACTCTCTCGACGAGCAGATCTCCAACGGCAGGCCATGGGACCTCGACCGTGACCGCGGTGGCTTCCGCCTGCTGATGCCCCAGCAGGGCGGCTCCCCTGACTCGGACGGCTTCGCAAGCGGGAACGCGGACGGGCTCTTCCGGATCCGCGACGAGATAGCGGCGAGCCGGGCGGAGATCACGCTGGTACTCAGCTCCGACCACGTCTACCGCTTCGACTACTCCGAGGCGATCCGGACGCACCGCTCGAAGAAGGCCGAGTGCACGGTGGTCACCAGCGAGGTTCCGATCGAGGATGCAGGGCACCATGCCACCGTGGTCGCCAACCGGCAGGGGCGCGTCACGGATTTCGCCTACAAGCCGGACGAGCCACGGACAAGCGTGGTGGCGACGGAGATCTTCGTCTACGACACCAGCACGCTGGTCGGGTTGCTGGACGAGCTGCACCGGGAGCTCTGCGCACCGTCCGAGGCCGACGGCAACGGGCTCGGGGACTTCGGCGAGCACCTGCTGCCGCGACTCGTGGAGCGAGGCAAGGTCTACGCGCACGCGATGACGGGCTACTGGCGCGACCTCGGCCGCCCGGAGACCTACCTGGCCGCGCACCAGGACCTGGTCCGCGGGGAGACCAGCCTCTTCGACGACCGCGACTGGCCGATACTGGCGCGGCTCCCGCAGCGCTCCCCGGCCCGGATCCACGCCGAAGCGCGGATCGCAGGCGGCCTGGTCAGCCCCGGCTGCGAGGTCGGTGGCGCTGTACGGGAGAGCGTCCTCGGTCCGGGCGTTGTGGTGGAGCCGGGTGCCCGGATAAGCAACAGCGTCCTCTTCGCTGACGTGGTCGTGTGCCGAGACGCCTCCATCGCGGGGGCGGTGGTCGACCGAGGCACCGTCGTCGGGGACGGCGCGCGGATCGGGGGACGTCCGACGTCGCGGCCGCTGAGCTCGGAGCAGATCACGCTCGTCGGCCGGGACAGTCGCGTCGCAGCGGGGACCGTCGTACCCCGTGGTTCGCGCCTGGAGCCGGGGACCACGGCATGAGGGTTCGGGCGAAACGCTGCCTGGCCTGACACCGTAAATCGGCGGCACAGCGACGTTAGGCTGAACGGACAACGGGGCACGAGAACCCTCCGAACATCGCGGTGGCGTCGGCCGCGACCCGACGTCGAAGTGAGGCAGGCATGACACAGAGCACCGGTGGGTCGACGAGCAAGGGGACGGTGGAAGCCTCCCAAGCCAGGGCCACGTCCACGCAGGACACATCCACCGATGTCGATTCCACCGACCCGAGTCTCGGCCAGAACGCCGAGTCCCCCACCGAGATCCCTGCCAAGGGCTGGCTGCAGATCACCAAGCGCAGCCTCAAGGAGGTCGGCAACGACCACCTGACGCTGATCGCGAAGGGCGTTGCCTTCTCCTGGTTCATGGCCGTCTTCCCGGGCCTCATCGCCGCCATCTCCATCTACGGCCTCGTCCAGTCGCCGGCAGATGTCCGGTCCCAGGTGGCCAACCTGGCGTCCGCTCTGCCGTCCGACGCCAAGTCGCTGATCACTCACCAGCTCCAGTCGCTGACCACCGCGTCCGGTGGTGCGCTGAGCATCAGCCTGATCATCAGCGTCGCGCTGGCGTTGTGGAGCGCATCGGCCGGAATGGCGGGACTGCTGGAGGCGCTGAACATCGCCTACGACGAGGACGAGGAGCGCAGCTTCGTCATCAAGCGCGGTCTGGCGGTCCTTCTCACGATCGGCTTCCTCGTGTTCATAGCGGTCGCCATCGCTCTGATCGGGGTCTTCCCCTTCGTCACGTCGCTGCTCGGTGACAGCGTCTTCGTCCGCATCTTGCTGGAGATCGCTCGCTGGCTGTTCCTGCTCGTTGCCGCCATCGTGGCCCTGGGGCTGCTGTACCGCGTCGGCCCTGACCGGGACGCCCCCGCCGTGAAGTGGCTGTCGCTGGGCTCCACCGTCGCGGCCGTCATCTGGGTGGTGGCGTCGGTCGGCTTCTCCGTCTACGTCGACGCGTTCGGCAGCTACGCCAAGACGTACGGCGCGCTGGCCGGCGTGGTCGTGCTGCTGCTGTGGCTCTGGATCACCGCCCTCGTCGTACTGCTCGGCGCGGAGATCAACGCCGAGACCGAGGCCCAGACGATCAAGGACACCACGAAGGGTCCCGAAAAGCCTCTCGGACAGCGCGACGCCGTGAAGGCCGACGAGGTCCCTCCGGCGCAGTCCTGACCATCGCGGCGAACGTCGAACCGGTCATCTCCTGGCTCCTCGCGCTGCCGGACCCATGTCCACGGTGGGGACGACGATTCGGAACGTGGTCGAGTCCGCACGTGCGTCGGTCAGCGCGACGTCTCCTCCGATGTCCCGCGCCGTCTCGCGTGCGAGCCACAGGCCAAGCCCGCCGGCGACGCTCGCGTCCCGGCTGCTGAACCAGGCATCGAACACATGCGGCGCCGTGTCGGCTGCCACCCCGTCGCCGGCGTTCGAGACGTCGATGACGATGCGGTCGCTGGCACGGCCCGGGTTCCCCTGCGCCCGCACCTCGATGCGCACGCAGCCGCCTACCGGAGTGTGTCGGACAGCGTTGTCGACAACCGGTTCGATGATCTCGACAAGCTCGGCACACTGAGCTGTCGGAGCGACGTCATCGCCAACGTCGATCTCGAAGTTGACCTCCGCAAGCTCCGCCTGACGTCGCCAGCGGCTCCCCGCTTCTCCCAGCGCGGCGACCACGACCTGGGGCGTATGGCGGCGTGCGCGGCTGCGTGCGAGCATCCGGTCGACGATCAACGTGAGCTGGTCGGCGTCCTGGATGATCCGCTGCAGTGCAGCCAGCTGCTGGTCCGGATCGGTCTCGCGCACGGCGAGCTCGGCCTCCGCCCGCAACGTCGCCACCGGTGTACGCAGTCTGTGGCTGGCGTCTGCCGCGAACGCGAGCTCGGTCGAGTGGCTGTGGTGGAGCCGGACCAGCATGCGGTTGAGCGCGCCCACCAGCCGCGCCAGCTCAGCGTCCTGCCGTGGAACCGACAACCCCGTGGCCAGGTCGTCCGGTCCGACCGCCTCGGCGCTCTCGGTCAACCGGGTCACGCTTCGCAGAGCGTGGCCCGTCAGGACCCAGGAGAGGATGGCGATGGCGACAACAACGGTGAGAAGGCCGGCGACCAGGACCCTCTGCAGATTCGTGGCCGCCGCGTTGAACCCTTCCGCGTCGACGGCGACGATCAGCAGTCCGGTCCCAGCCGGAGCCGTCTGGCTCCGGTCGAGTCGGATCGGGACTCCGAGCAGCGCGAGGTCGATGTCGGGTTGTTGCAGAGCGACGGTGTCATGCACCGGGCCGCCGCCTGCCGCCACTGTGCTGACGTCGATCAGAGGAGCGAGTCCGGCGAGCGCTGGGCTGCTGGAACGGACGGTGCCGTCCGGTGCGACCACCTGCACGAGGTCGGTCTTCGGGCTCCCTGCATCCCCCCGGAGCGCACCGGTTGACGTCACCCCGTCGCGCGCGAGTTCGAGGCGGCTCTGCAGTGCCGCCTGCACCGCCTGGTCCTCCGCATGGCGGATGCTCCAGGTGGCGCCGATGCCGAACAGGACCGCGAACGTCAGTCCGACGGCGACGCCCGCAAGCACCAACCGGTTGCGCAACGACGACGGGACCAGCGTCACGACAGGGCCGTCAGCCGGTACCCGACACCACGCACCGTCTCGATGAGGTCGTCGGCTCCTGCCTGCAACAGGCGGACGCGGAGGTACCGCACGTAGACGTCCACGACATTGGAGGTGCCGTCGTAGGCGTAGTCCCACACGTGATCGAGAATCTCGCTGCGACGAAGCACGTCACCTGGTCGCCGCATGAAGTAGTCGAGCAAAGAGAACTCACGGGGCGACAGGTCGACGACGGTGTCGTGCCAACGCACCTGGTGCTCGGCTGGATCGAGCACCAGGTGCCCGTTCACGAGCAGAGTCGGACGGGCGGTCTCTCCCCGGCGAAGCAGAGCCCGGAGCCTGGCCGCGAGCTCTCCGAAGGAGAACGGCTTTCCGAGATAGTCGTCGGCGCCGCAGTCGAGGCCGGCGATGCGGTCAGCCACGCCGGTATGAGCCGTCAGCATCAGCACCGGCGTCCAGTGGCCCGCGGAGCGGAACCAGCGGCACCAGTCCAGACCAGACTCAGTGCCCGGTAGTCCGACGTCGCAGACGACTGCGTCGTACGGCGTGCTGGAGACGGCGTGGCGCGCGTCGACGGCGTCACCGGCCACGTCGACCGCCCAGCCCTCCTGGACCAGTCCGCGGCGGAGGAGCACAGCCATCCGGACGTCGTCCTCGATGACCAACATCTTCATGGTGTGCCTCCAGGTCCGAGGCTAATCGGCCGGGCTCCTCACAGGTCCCGCAGCTCGCTCGGACCGGCCCGGCCGACCAGCCGGCCCACTCCCGCCACGACCACGACCGTGACTCCACCGACGAGGAGCAACAGGGACGTGACGTACGTCCACGGAACGGTCGCCGACGCAGGCGGTGGGTCGAAGATGCCGGTGAGCACCTTGACGAGGAGGTAGGCCAAAGTGGCTCCAATCACCGCGCCGCCCACGACTCCGGACACCACCATCACGCGCGCCTCCGCGGCCAGGAACCGGCCGCGCTGACGAGGAGTCGCGCCCAGGGCAGCCAGCAGGACCAGCGCGCGCCTCCGCTCGACGATGCCTCCCAGGAGTGCCAGACCCGAGCAGGCAAGGGCCAACGCGACGCCGAACCCGAGCACCAGGCGGGACAGCCCAGACAGATCTGTGGCAGCGAGCCCCGATGCACTCGTCACTCCGGCGCCCGCCGAGGAGATGTCCTGGACGGAGGCGCCGGACCCTGCACGAATGAGCTTGTCGCGCAGTGCGGCGGCTGTGGCTGCGGGCGTGCCCGAGGAGATCAGGAACGTTCCGACAGCGTCCGATCCGGTGACTCTCGCGATGTAGCCGGCGTTCGCCACGATGAAGCTGTCCTTGGGCGCCGTTGGCCACTCGGTGACCTGCCCCAGAACGTGGAAGGGGACCGGCCGGTAGACGTGGTCCGCGCCGGTCTGCAACCGGATCCGGATGAGGTCGCCGGGGTGCAGCTGGTAGTCGTGCAACGTCTCAGCGGACAGGAGCACGCCGTCGGGCGTCCTCTGAAGGAGCGCAAGGGTCTTGCCCACGGTGCTTCCCGGCACGAACGCGTCTTGCAGAGGAGCAACACGACCGAAGCTGGCCGCTCGGACGCCGTACAGGTCCTGGAGATCCGGCCCGACGTAGGCGAACCGGTGTTGCAGGGGCTCCACGGCACGAACTCCCGCGGTACCAACGAAGTCTCGCGCACCCTGAGGTCCCACCGTGGAGCCAGGCGGTTCGACGACGGCGACGTCACTGCCGACCGTCAACGCCACGTCGACCCGGGACTGGGTCTGGTACGTCGCGGTGAAGATCGCGGTGGAGGCGGCAAGTCCGAGGGCTACGGACAGTCCCACGGCGCCGCGTGCGATCACGCGTCGTCGTTGCCTGATGGAGGCTGCCTCGAGCTCGGGGGCGGTGCCAGGAACTCCGCGCGACCATCTACCGGTGCGTCTGCCGGTCACCCACGCCGTGACACGCCAGATCAGCAGCGCGAGACCGGGCCAGGCCAGCGCCGGACCGGCGAGCGCCGCGTAGTTGACCTGCGTCTGAGGGATGCCCTCGGGGGCGAGGACCACCTGATAGCCGCTCCGGGCGGTCAGGGCGAAGGAGATGGCGGCACCGGCGAGCAGGATGACGTCGAGGCCGGCCTTCAGGGGCCATGGCGTTCCCGTCCGCGGGCCACGGGAGGCCTCAGCAGCGACACCGGCTTCCTCGCGTCCGAAGGCGAGCCTGAGGATCGGCTCGGCTTGGGTAGCAAGTGCGAGCAGCAGGCCCCCGACCGTCGCGGCCAACGTCCACCCGACGGACAGAGACGCGCCCGGTGGCAGCGCGACGTGAATGGCAAGTGCGGCCAGCGGTATGCCCATGGCTGTGCCCAGCGCGGCAGTGACAAGCGCTTCACCCGCCACGACGCGTACGACGTCGGATACCGACGCTCCTCTCAGGCGCAGGAGCGCAATCTCGCGCCGGCGCCGGTCTGAGCGGAGGCTGACGACGAGCGCCGCGACGACGGCGGACAGCGCCAGCCCCGGAAGCCCGAGCAGGAGGAACAGCAGGTCGGCGTAGCGCGCGTCCTCGCCGGCAGCGGTGAGGGCAGTGCCGAGGTTGTCACCGACGAGCGCGCCCCCGGCCACGGCGGCCTGGAAGTGGTTGGCCTGCCCCTGGACGACGAGTGCGGCGCTCTGAGGATCCGCGGGTAGTGGGCCGTGGTCGAAGCCGACGTGCACCTGATGCACCACTGTGGTGCTGCCGACCACCGAGGCGAAGACGGCCGGCGGAACAAGGAGAACGTTGTCCGGTGGAGCACTCACGCCCGCCCCGGGCGCGAGCCCGACGACTTGGAAGAATGAGTCCTCGGCGGGCATGTCGACAACGCCGTCAACCGTCACGCGCCGGCTGCCCGCGACTGTGTGGACGGTGATGCGGTCGCCGGGCGCCGCGGCGAGGTTGGCAGCCGTCTGCTGGAAGAGCATCGACCCTGTCGTGGCTCCCAACAGGTGACGGATCTCGCCGGGGAACGTGGCGGCGTAGTGCGGGGAGATCGATACGACGTACGCCGCGCCGGTCTGCCGGACTCCGCTCGTCCCGCTCGACTGGAGGGAGCGGACGTGGGCGAAGGAGACCTGCTCCACGGCTCGGACGTCAGGCAGCCGCCGGACCTCGCGGGTCACTGCGGCCACGCTGCCTTGCGGCGTGACCTGGACCTGCCAGTCGACCGGCACGGAGGCGGCGGCTCGAACGGTCAATGCGCTGCGGCTCTGGGTGACGAACGCTCCCAGGGAGGCGACGAAGGCGATCGCGATGGCGATCGTCACCGCCGCGACAAGCAGCTCAAGGGGGCGTCGACGGGCCAGGCCTGCCACCCAGCGGGCTGTTCTCACGACGTACCCGCCAGGGTGAGGTCGCCATCGAGAATGGCGACTTGTTGGTCGAACATGTCGGCAAGCTCGCGGTCATGCGTGGCGATGAGGAGCGCGCCGCCGCCCATCGCCACGCCGTCCCGCAAAGCGAGGGCGACCTGCCGTGCGTGGGCACGGTCCAGCGAGCCCGTCGGTTCGTCGGCCAGCACCAGCCGGTGCCGGCCGGCGAGGGCGCGGGCGATCGCCACCCGCTGCTGCTGGCCACCGGAAAGCTGTGCCGGTAGGGCTTCGGCGAGATCGCTACCCCCGACGTCGGCAAGAGCGCTCAGCGAGGCCAGGCGAGCGCCGCGACGGTCGACGCCCCGAAGCCGCAAGGGAAGTGTGACATTTTCCAACGCTGTCAGCTCGGGCATGAGAGAGGGCGCTTGGAACACCATGCCGATCTCGGCTCGCCGGAGCCGAGGGTCGTCAGCGAGTCCTGGCCAGGTGACGGTGCCGCTCGTGGGTGTGAGCAGGCCAGCGAGGGTGAGCAGCAGCGTGGACTTCCCGCTGCCTGACCGACCTGTTACGGCGACGTGTGCTCCGGGAGTGACCACGAGGTTGACGTCGTGAAGGATGTCGACCTTACCGAAGCTGACCCCCAACGACTTTGCATGCACCAAGGGCTGCTCGTCCGGGTCACTCATGGTGTTTCCCGTCGACCAGGTGCAGGACTCGGTCGGCTGCGTGCGCAACGACTACGGAGTGGGTGACCAGCACGGTTGCGCCGTCTTTTGGCTGCAGGTCGCGAAGCAGCTCGAGAAGGAGGGACTCCTCGGCGGTACTGACCTCTGCAGTGGGCTCGTCAGCCAGCAGGAGTCGTGGCCCACCGACCAGTGCCACCGCCAGGTTCGCGCGAGCCGTCTCGCCGCCGGACAAGGTGGACGGACGTGCTCGCGCCCGATCGGCGAGCTGAACCGCGTCCAGGAGCGACCCGAGGTGCTCCTTGGCCGGCTTCACCGGCCTGAACGACCCCGCGAGCTGGAGATTCCCGAAGACGTCGAGGTGGTCGACGAGGCCACTGCTCTGGGTCAGCACACCGATCAGCTGTGCGCGCAGCCGCGCCTGCCGAGCAGCCGACTCGTGGCTCAACTGCTGACCGTCCACCATGACCGACCCGCCCTCGGGACTGTCGAGGCCGGCCAACAGGTTCAGCAGAGTCGACTTGCCCGATCCGGAGGGGCCGACGACGGCGACCATCTCACCCGGGAGCAGGGTGAGCGAGACATCCCGCAGCGCGGCGACCTCCTCGCCGCTTCGGCGGAAGAATCGATGCAGACCTCGTGCTTCGAGAACAGCGGAGCTCACTGGATGCTCAGACTCTGCGACATCGTTCGGTAGGCGTCGACGTTGTCAGCGCCCACCGGGCCGTAGAGGTCCATCCTGACGAGTCGTCCCGCGCTGTAGACCAGGTACTCCTCGACCTCGTCCCGATAGACCTTGCCGGTAACCGGATCTGCTGCGGAGTTGCGGCGGAAGACGATCAGCACGCCGTGCCCGCCGGGCACCGCCACAGTCGAGATGTTGCCCAGCTCGAACGCCGGCACCGACGACTGCAGCCGAGCAACCTCGGCTGACCTGGCGCTCGCGACCGTGGGCGCCTTCGATGCTCGCACGCTGTCCACCGTCACGCCGTTCAGCTTGTCGGTGAAGGTCACCTGCGAACCCCTTCCCGTCCGAGCCCAACCCTCAGGATGGGTGAACGAGTAGCTCCCAACCCGGTTCACGTACTTCACGAAAGCCAGGTTGTCCGGGATGTCCCCCGGCGGGTTGCTCTCCACCGGAACGGGCGCCACCGTCGTGGCCGGAGGAGCCGACCGGGTTGGGCTGCGACTAGGCGCCGCGGTGCCGGGGGGGCTCGAGGTGGGCTGAGACGTCGAAGTCGGAGAAGACGGAGCAGTCGGATCGGTGCTGGTGCCCCCCGCTGACGCGGAGCTGGTTCCCGGGCCGCTACAGGCGGCCAGCGTCAGAAGGATGAGACACACGGTCGGGATGACCGCCAGTCTGGTCTGGTGCGCAGTTCGTTGGTAGCTCATGGAGCGAGCATGCTTCACGGCTGATGAGACCATGATGAGAGCGCGCAAACACGTCGGCCGAAAGACCGCCTGAAGCCCCAGATCCCTTACTCGCTTCGCCCGTCGGCTACACATGGAGGCAGCCGCCGGCGACGTCTCGCGCGGCCCCGGATCACCAACCTGTGGAGTGCACGACTCGCTCCGTGCGCCGTAAGGGGACGATAGCTGTGACCAGTGGATCCACCGTCTGGGGTTCGTCGCGCCGGCTGCTGGGGACAGCGCTCGGGGCGCTCGGCGTCTTCCTCCTGCTCGCGATCGTGTCGGGGGTGGGATGGACTGACGGTTTCGACTCCTCGGTCCACAGCTGGATGGTCGCCCACCGCGTGGGCGGACTCACCGACGTAGCCCGAGCCCTGACGCGGGTCGCGTCGAGCGTCGCCCTTGTCGCGCTGGCCGTCGTGGGAGTAGCGGCTGGTCCGTCGCGCTCATGGAGGAGACGCCTTCTCGCTGCCGCCCTGCTGGTCCTCGTCCATGTGCTCGGTTTAGTCGTACGACTGGCCGTCGCTGAGCTGATCAGGCGCCAGCGGCCGCCAAGGGTCGACTGGGCGACAGACGCCTCAGGTTTCGCGTTCCCATCCGGGCACGCCAGTACGGCGACGATCGCCGCCGTCCTCGTCGCCTGGGTCATGGTGACCGCCGTACCGAACCGGCGGAGGACTCAGGCTCTGCTGTGGGTAGTCGCGGGCTCCTGGGCGGTCGCTATCGGTCTCACCCGGGTCTACCTGGGAGTGCACTGGCCGACTGACGTGCTGGGCGGCTGGGCGTTCGGAACGGCCTGGGGCACGGCGGGGTTCCTCGTCATCCGTTCCTGGATCAGCGCGCCAGGAGACCTGCCGCGGACGCTTCGATAGCGGTCAGCAACCCTCTACTCGCACCTCGACGCTGCGCGAGTCCGACGTGACGGATGGGTAGCGGCCCCGCCTGAACGCTTCCAGAGTGGCGCCGCCTTGACCAGTTCAAGGGGAGACCACCACGGCGAGAGGAGTATCCATGCGGCTTGCACGTGTAGCGGGAGTCGCCGGCACCGTCGGACTGCTGGCGGCGGTCAGCACCCCCGCGTTCGCCGGGGGGAACGGCGCACAGACCTTCACCCAACACGAAAGGAACGTCACCGAGGTCAAGGACCCGGCGCACTTCCCGTGCCTGAAAGGAGTTCTGGGAGAGCGCACGATCGTCTACAGCGATGTCTTCCACGGCACCTTCAACGAGAACGGATCGCACTTCACCGGCACTCTGCACGGCACCGTGCAGTTCGTCCCCACCGATACGGCGATGCCGACCTACTCGGGCCACTTCACCGTCTCATTCGGCAAGAACGCCAACCAACAGAACCGGACCAAGAGACAGACGTTCAGCGTCCACGCGACCGGCTCTGACGGATCCAAGGTGACCTTCCACGAGGTGTCGCACGCCACCGTCAACGCCAACGGGACGGTCACCGTACAGTTCGACAAGAGGAGTTGCTGCTAGCATCGCGCTTCGACGAGACACCCCTGGACGCGCGGTCCAAGGGGTGTCCGCGTTTGGAGAGCAGCACGGAGTCGAATAGGACGCCCGTCTTCCTCGCCATCGCGCTGGTCCAGGCGTCCCTGATCGCTGACTTCCACTAGTGTCGAAAGTCCCTTGTGGATAAGGGGAACTCGGCTGAAAGTGTCGGTGGGCATCCGTAGTGTTGGGGTTATGCATCAGCGGATGGGTGACGGTGAAGGCCCGACGGGCGGCCGCGCCGGCTCGTACGTCGGCTGAGCTAGCTGTCGGGTTGGAGTCCCCGGAGTGGTGGCGGTTGTCGAGCCGGCAGGTGATGGCGTCGATGGATGCGGCGTATCGGCTGGTCGCGCAGGCGCAAACAGTCGCACTCTCCCCGCTCGGGGAGCTGGACGCCCGCGGGCTCGCGGTGGAGACAGGGGCGCCCCTCGACGCTGGCGTGGCTGGCTGCGAGGCGCAGGAGGGCCTGCTGCACGAGCTGGTGACAGTTCGGTTATGCCGCCTGGGCGGCGGTGTTGGTCATGATCGTCTCGTATTCGATGGGGGTCAATCGGCCGAGGGCGGCTTGTCGGCGGCGGCGGTGGTAGGTGCGTTCGATCCAGGTGACGATGGCGATGCGCAGCTCTTCTCGGGTGGTCCAGCGTCGGCGGTCGAGCACGTTGCGTTGCAGCAGCGAGAAGAAGCTCTCCATGGCTGCGTTGTCGGCGGCGGAGCCGACCTGGCCCATAGAGCCGACCATGCTGTGTCGGGTCAGTGCCTGTTGCATCTTTCTTGATCGAAATTGACTGCCGCGGTCGCTGTGGACCACGCAGCCGGCGACCTCGCTGCCGTCAACGCGGCGGCGGGCGGCGGCGTTGTCCAGGGCTGCGACAGCCAGCCGGGACTTCAAGCGCGAGTCGATGGAGTAGTGTGTTGCGCTTGACTTAGC
>JBBSIF010000050.1:0-15858 GCA_038232255.1 Propionibacteriales bacterium | reverse complement strand
GAGCCGCGCGACGACGGGCTCCAGACCGAGAGCCAGGAACAGCGACAGGGCGACCAATGTGAGGAGCTGCGTCAGCTGAAGGACCAGATGCACGAGCCCGTAGGCCAGCAGGCCACCGAGAACGGCCATGAAGCCGAGATAGAACGGAGACCGGCGGTTGATCGGGGCACCAGGCCGGTTGGCATCAGGGTGGTCCGATCGACCGGAGGCCTCCCTCTCGACCAGGCGCTCCGTCTCGCGGGCGGAGCGTTCCACCTGAACAGCGACCTCTTCACCGAGGCCGGACTCCGGGTCGGCGGCTGGTTCCGTGCCTATGCTCTCCTCCAGGCCGCTGGCATCGGCTGGTCGGGTCCCGGCGGTCTCCCCTGGAGCGGTGACATCGCCCGTCCCGGCAGTTCCTGGGACGACAGCACCGCGGTCCAGCCGCTCGAGGAGCAGGCGTGTGCCGACCCTCCAGCGTGCCGACCACCGTGGGATCACAAATGTCGCCCCTTGATCTCAGTCGAGTCCGATCCAGACGTGCGGTCCCGGAATGGCCCAGGAGTTCCGCTCGACAGTCTGCGGGACGGGGGTTGATTATCCAAGATGGCGCCTTGCCGCGCATGGCGACTCCGATGCACTGCTGTCGGACTGAATCGTCGTTCTTCCGTTATCCGGTCGTGAGGGCTATCCCTTGTGCCATTCAGTTCGGCCGTGATGGTCTCACCCACGACGTTCGTCGTTGCCGTTGCGATCCAGTCAGGAGAACCACATGAACAGACGATCAGGGCGCACCGTGGGCTCGGCGGTGCTGGCGCTCACCACGATGGTCCCGCTGACGACCGTGGCCTCGGCCTCGACCAGCGTCGTGGAACCAGCGACGGCGTGGCAACGCTACCACTAGCCGGACTTCACCGTGCCAGCCGGAGAAGGCTGCAGCTTCAAGGTCACAGGCACGGTGCTCTACGACCGGGAGTTCTACCGCAACCTGTCGAGTACGACAACGGCACCGTTCGCGTGCAGCTCTTCCGCGGGGCGTTGATCATCCAGTACACCAACGTGAAGAACGGCACGAAGGTCATCCGCGACCAGTCGGGAGTCGCGAAGGAGAAGTTCAACCGCGATGGCAGCTTCGCCTCGATCGAGGTGATCAGCGGCTACTTCGGCGCCACGCTGTCACCTGGCAGCAGCCTCGATGCGGGGGTGTACTACCTCGGCGGGCAGGGCACCGCTCTCTTCGAGCACGCCGACGGCACGGAGACGGTAAAGCTCGGTCCCGACGGCACGGCGCAGAACCTGTGCCCCATCCTCGCCCGCTGAGTCGCCGTCCTGCGTCGAAAGTCGGGGCCGTCCCGCGGGGTTGGTCCAAGCCGAGTCCCCCCGTGCCCTAGGTTCGGAGGGTGCTTGTCGCAGTCGTCCGAGAGACCAGCGCCGGGGAGACGCGCGTCGCGCTGGTCCCCGAGCTCGTCGCGAAGCTGACCGGCCTCGGCTACGACGTCGCCGTCGAGCCGGGAGCCGGTCACGCCGCGCAGCGTGAGGACGACGAGTACGTCGCTGCCGGTGCCCGGTTGGCGACCGACGCGTTGGGCGACGCGAGCGTGGTGCTGTCGGTGGCGCCACTCGCCAGCGCCCAGGCGCGCCGCCTTCGTGAGGGCGTCGCGACGATCTCCTTCCTGCCGCCCGCTCAGTCGCTCGACCTCATCGTCGAGCGGCGGGACCTGCTCCTCACGTCGTTCGCGATGGAGCTCGTCCCACGGATCTCCCGGGCACAGTCGATGGACGCGCTCAGCTCGCAGGCGCTCGTCGCCGGATACCGGTGCGCGGTCGTGGCGGCGGGTCGGCTGCGGCGGTTCTTCCCGCTGAACATGACGGCTGCCGGCACGGTCTCACCGGCGGAGGTCGTCGTACTCGGCGCCGGGGTCGCCGGCCTCCAGGCCATCGCGACCTGCCGACGGCTCGGTGCTGTCGTCAAGGCGTACGACGTGCGCACTGCCGCAGCGGAGGAGATCCGGTCGATGGGTGCGACCGCCATCGAACTGGACCTGGAGTCGCTCGAGGGCGCCGGCGGCTACGCCCGCGAGATGACCGAGGAGCGGGCTGAGCGGCAGCGCGAGCTGCTGGCGCCGTACATCGCCGCAGCTGACGCGCTGATCACGACGGCCGCGCTGCCGGGTCGGGCGGCGCCGATGCTGGTGACCGCCGAGATGGTGGCGCAGATGCGGGCAGGCTCGGTCGTCATCGACCTCGCAGCCGACAGCGGCGGCAACGTGCAGGGTTCGGTCCCGGGAGCAGTCGTGCAGATCGGACGAGCGCAGGTGTGGGGCGGCTCGAACGTCCCCAGCCAGATGCCGGGCCCCGCGAGCCGTCTCTATGCGCAGAATGTCGTCAACCTGCTCACGCTGATGACCGGCGAGGACGGCTTCGCCCCCGACTTCGACGACGAGATCGTCTCGTCGACGTGCGTCACACATGCCGGTGAGGTCAGCCACGCGCCGACACGCGAGCTGCTGGAGGCCCGAGCGGGATGACGAACAGGGAGGACACAGCATGAGCGACGCGGTCGGCTGGCTCACGATCTTCGCGCTGAGCGTGTTCGTCGGCGTCGAGGTGATCTCCAAGGTGTCCTCGACGCTGCACACGCCACTGATGTCCGGCGCCAACGCCATCCACGGCATCATCTTGCTCGGCGCCATCCTGGTCACCGGAACGAGCGACTCCGATGCGGTCCTCGTCGTCGGCCTGGTTGCCATCGTCCTCGCAACTCTCAACCTGGTCGGCGGTTTCGTCGTCACCGACCGGATGCTGCAGATGTTCACTGGTCGGCGACGGCCGGGTCCGCGCGGATGACGCCCACGTGGGCGCAGGTGGCCTATCTCGCGGCCGCGGTGTGCTTCATCCTCGCCCTGAAGGGGTTGTCGTCACCGCGCCGCGCCCGCAACGGCAACCTGGTCGGTGCGGCGGGCGCGCTGCTCGCGTGTGTCGTGGTCTTCTTCGCGCTGGATCTGCACCACGTGCCGCTGATCCTCGGCGCGATCGTGGTCGGGTCGGTGCTGGGCGTCGTCGGCGCTCGCCGGGTGCAGATGACGCAGATGCCGCAGCTCGTGGCGCTCTTCAACGGCGTCGGCGGTGGAGCGGCGGCGCTCGTCGCGCTGCTCGAGCTGCAGCACCTGGTGGCGGACGGCGTCTCCGACATCGCGACGTTCGATCTGGTCGCCACCGCCTTCACCCTCCTGGTCGGGGCGGTCAGCTTCTCGGGGTCGCTCGTCACGTTCGCGAAGCTCCAGGAGCTGATGACCGGTCGCCCCGTGACGTTTCCTGGGCTCGCGATCGCGTTCGGCGGCTCGTTGCTCGCGGGTGTGGCGCTTGCCGTGGTGCTGGTCCTGCACCCATCTGTCTGGATCGGTGTCCTGCTGGCGGTCGTGGGGCTGCTGCTCGGGGCGCTGCTGGTTCTTCCGGTCGGTGGCGCCGATGTGCCGATCGTGATCTCGCTGCTGAACGCGTTCACGGGTCTGAGTGTGGCCGCTGAGGGCTACGTCCTCGGAAACATCGTGCTGCTCGTCGGCGGCACCCTTGTCGGGGCGTCCGGAACGTTCCTGACGAAGATGATGGCGTCGGCGATGGGGCGGTCGCTGCCGCACATCCTCTTCGGCGCGCTCAAAGGGGGCTCGACGCTCGGCGGCGGCGAGGTGTCCGACCGCCCGGTCCGTTCGGCGACCCCGGAAGACGTGGCGATCCTGCTGGCGTATGCACACCGGGTGATCGTCGTACCGGGCTACGGGCTTGCGGTGGCGCAGGCTCAGCACAGCCTGCGTGAGCTGGTCGACGTGCTCGGCGAGAAGGGGATCGAGGTGGACTACGCGATCCACCCGGTCGCCGGCCGGATGCCCGGGCACATGAACGTGCTGCTCGCGGAGGCCCAGGTGCCGTACGAGCAGCTCAAGGAGATGGACGAGATCAACGGCGAGTTCAAGCAGGCCGACGTCGTGCTCGTCGTCGGAGCCAACGACGTGGTCAACCCAGCCGCCAAGACCTCGCCCGGTGCGCCGATCTACGGCATGCCGATCCTGAACGCGAATGAGGCCCAGCAGGTGGTCTTCATGAAGCGCTCTATGCGCCCGGGGTTCGCGGGCATCGACAACGAGCTGCTCTTCGACCCGAAGACGACGCTGCTTTTCGGCGACGCCAAGGACACGATGAGCAAGCTGCTCGCCGCCGTCAAAGCCCAGTGATTCCGACCATCCGAGACTCCCGGACCGACCATCCGAGACTCCCGGACCGACCATCCGAGGTCCGGTGTCGCGGGAACTCTCGGATGGTGTCGCGGGAACTCTCGGATGGTCATGGGAGGGCTTGCAGGATGTCCGCCACGAGGTCGACCGGGTCCTCGAGCCCGATGCTGAGCCGGATGAACCCCGGCGGAACGTCGTCGCTGCCCCACCGGGCCCGCCGCTCCGCAGTGGTGTGCACGCCACCGAAGCTCGTCGCCGGGAGCACGAGACCGACGTCGGACAGCCAGCGCTCAGCCTCGGCCTGACCCGCCAGCGTGAACCCCAGCACGGGGCCGAACAGCGTCATCTGCTGGCTCGCGACGCCGTGCGCCGGGTCGCCCGGCATACCCGGATACCGACATCGCAGCACGGCGGGATGGTCGCGCAGCGCCGAGGCGACCGCCAACGCCGTACTGCACTGTCGCTGCAGGCGGACGTCGAGCGTGGCGAGCGAGCGGTGAGCCAGCCACGTCTCCATCGGCCCGGCGACGGCGCCGATCTGGCTGCGCCAGGCCGCGAGCGCGGGCAGCAGGTCGGCGTCGCGCACGGCGACGTGCCCGAGCAGCAGGTCGGAGTGGCCCGTCAGTGCCTTGCTGTCGCTGCCGAGCGAGTAGTCCGCGCCGAGGGCAAGGGGCTGCTGCCCGAGCACGGTCGCCGTGCTGTTGTCGACGGCGACCCGTGCGCCCGCGGCGTGCGCGGCCCGGCACAGCGACCTGATGTCGCAGACGTCGAGGCTCGGGTTGGCCGGTGACTCGAGGAGCACCAGGCTGGCTCCGTGCAACGCCGCATCGGCGTCGCCGCCGGCGGTGGCGAGCAGCCGGACCTCGGCCCCGAGCTCACGCAGGTAGGTCTCGGTGAGGCTGCGCGCGCCGTGGTAGCCATCTGACGGGAGGACCACGACGTCTCCGCGGCGTACGTCGGAGCAGAGCACCGCGGAGACCGCGGCCATCCCGGACGCGAAGACCAGGCACGGTCCGCCTTCCAGCTCGGCAAGGGCTCCCTCGTAGCCCGACCAGGTCGGGTTCGAGGTGCGGCCGTAGGTGAACGGCGCCCCCGTGGGGTCGCCGGCGTGCTGGTAGACCGACGCGAACACCGGCCCCGGAAGAAACGGAGCTCCGGGATCGGGCGCGCCGAACACTGCCTTCACCAGCTTGGTGGCCGCTCGCACTCCGCCTCCTCCGTGACCCGGCCGGCCCAAAGGGAAGGCCGGTGTTCGTCTGGCCTGCAGGATAGGGTGCAGCGCCGTGCGCGGTGGCGGTCGGTCCGGGCATCCCTCAGCGGTTGGGAGAGATAGCCGCGCCCGCTGGGATCTGTCACGATCAGGGCATGAGCGCCATGGATTCGGAGTCCGCAGACGCGATCGACTTCGCGTTCGCCGCGTACCGCGAGGACGGGGCGTGGCAGGTCTCGGCGCTCCCACCGCGTGCAGCCACCGCGCTGCCGCTGCTGCTGCAGGCGCTGGGCCAGCTGCCCGCGGAGTCGGGGACCTTGGGTATGGTTAGTGTCGACGAGGACTTCTTCCTGCTCGCGCGGGTGACGGGCGGCTCTGTTCGCCTGATGTTGTCCGACGTCGGTGCTGCGACGGAGTCGCCGCTGGCGCTTGCGGTTGTCGACCATCTCCAGCTGCCGCACCCCGATGACGACGACGACCAGATCCAGCCGGCCGGTGACCTGTCGGTGGTCGCCGACCTCGGTCTTCCCGCGATGGAGCTCGGTGCGCTCTGCGACGCCACCGACCTCTATCCCGACGAGGTGCTGAGCGACATCGCGCATCGACTGGGTTTCGGCCGCGAGTTCGAGGACACCCTCGAGCGCGGCACCGCCTAGATGGCGTCAGCCGCGTCCGGCGGCGAGCGGTACGCCGACGCGATGCGAGCGGCGCTGGAGCTTGCGTTGGCCAGCCCGGAGCGGCTGGCCGGTCCCGGCGGGCGGCAGGTCGACGTACCTGTCGGCGCGGTGGTCCTCGATTCTGGGGGCACGGTCGTCGGCAGTGGAACGAATATCCGCGAGCGCGACAACGACCCGACAGGACACGCGGAGGTCGTCGCGATCCGAGCGGCTGCCGAGCTCCTGCGCTCCTGGCGGCTGGACGGTTGCACGTTGGTCGTGACGCTGGAGCCATGCACGATGTGTGCCGGGGCCATCGTCCTGGCCCGGCTCGAACGGCTGGTCTTCGGGGCGTACGACGACAAGGCAGGGGCGGTGGGATCGCTGTGGGACGTGGTCCGGGACCGGCGTCTCAACCATCGCCCGCACGTCATCGGCGGCGTCCTCGCGGCGGAGACCGGCGAGGCGCTGCGCAGCTTCTTCGCCGACCGGCGTTGAGTGCGTGGCCCTGGTCGGCCTCCGATATCCTTCTCGGCGGTGGCGTGTCCGAGCGGCCTAAGGAGCACGCCTCGAAAGCGTGTGTGGGCTAATCCCCACCGTGGGTTCAAATCCCACCGCCACCGCCAACCCCCAGCGACATCCACCCAGGTCACCGGCCTGCGAGGGTGTCGCTGGGCGCGCCTTACGTCGTTCTGGTCGCGGGTGGTCACGCCGCGTTCGCGGAGTTCGAGATGCTGGCAGAGCCGGGTCGTTCTGCCGGCCGAGGAGATCGTGCCCAGGCCTCCTCGGCACGGGCACCCGGAGCGTTGCCGCCAAACCTAAGCCGTTGCCGCATCGAAGCTCTGTTAGCACGGAAGAAATAGTTCACGCGACGCGCTTCCGCCGGGCCGGCTTATGGAGCACGCGTCGATGGGAGGGAGCTCTGATGCGAGACGCCCTCGCGCCCAGTCATCCTCGACCGAGGACACGTGCGAAGGTGCGCGGCCCGGTCCCTCTGCTGGGTCCCGCATTCGTCACAGCGATCGCCTACGTCGACCCCGGCAACTTCGCCACCAACATCAGCGCCGGCTCGACGTTCGGCTACCTTCTGGTCTGGGTGGTTGTCGTCAGCAACCTGATGGCGATGCTGATCCAGTACCTGTCGGCGAAAGCGGGTATCGCGACGGGCGAGAGCCTGCCCGCCCTCTGTCGCAGGCACTTCCCGAAGGCCGTGGTCCGCGCGCTGTGGGTTCAGGCCGAAGGGGTCGCGATCGCCACTGACCTCGCCGAAGTCGTCGGCGGGGCCATCGCCTTGAAGCTGCTCTTCGACCTTCCCCTTGTCGTGGGCGGGATCATCACCGCGGTCGTCGCTTTTCGCCCTGCTGGGCTTCCAGAGCCGCGGCCACCGCCCCTACGAGCTCGCGATAGTGGGCCTGCTGGCGGTCATCTTCGTGGGGTTCCTCTACGACCTGGTGGCCGGGGGAGTGCAGCCGCTGGCGATCCTGACGGGAGCGGTGCCGCGCTTCCAGGGTCAGGAGAGCATTCTGCTGGCAACAGGCATGCTGGGCGCCACCGTCATGCCTCACGCCATCTACGTACACGGGGCGCTCACGCACGACCGGTATGTCTCTGACACCGAGGACAACCGCAGCGCTCTGCTCAGGAGCCAGCGCCTTGACGTGATCGTGGCGATGACGTTGGCGGGCCTGATGAACCTAGCGCTGCTCGTCATCGCCGCCCGGCTGTTCGCCGGTCAGGTGTCGCCGGCTGACACGATCGAGGCCGCGCACGGACAGCTCGGCGAGAGAGTGGGGCCCGCGGCAGCACTCCTCTTCGCGCTTGCCTTGTTGGCTTCCGGTTTCGCAGCCTCGAGCGTCGGGACACTAGCCGGGCAGGTGATCATGGGCGGTTTCTTGCGGCGCCAGATCTCGCTTCCCGTACGGCGCCTGATCACCCTGACTCCTGCTTTGGTCGTGCTTGCAGTCAACGTTGATCCGACTCGCGCCCTGGTGCTCTCGCAGGTCATCTTGTCGTTCGGTATCCCGTTCGCACTGATCCCGTTGGTGATGTTCACCCGGCGCCGCAGCATCATGGGCGGCCTCGTCAACCGCTGGATCACGACCGCGACTGCATCCATCGTGGCTGCCGTGATCATCGTCTTGAACGTCGTCCTCATCGGCTTCACGTTCTTAGGCACATGATCTCGGACCTCTGGTCGTCTCGCACGTTGGCCGGTCCCGGTCTCCGTGACCTTGGGACCGGCCAACGCGCCTCGGGCGAGGACCACGACGGAGCGGGTTGCGAAAGGACGCGCACCGTGAGGCCTGGGCGGCAGCACAGAGCAGACCAGTGGTCGCGCGTCTTATCGCACCGTCGAGTCGTGGATCACCACGTGATGGTTCGTCGGCGAAGCGATAATGGATTGGATCGGACAGCGACTTCTGACTCGGGCGTACGGCGGAGCGCTCCTGGTGACCCCAGTTAGTCCTGATCCCCGTCAGGGAGCCGTCAAGATCGCCGAACTTTTCGAGAGGTGGCTAGTGACACGACCGCGTTCCCGACCTAGCCTTCACGTAGGTGATCGACCTTCCCGAGGTCGGGTCAGATGTCGCACGTATGCGACTGGGCCCACATTTGGAACGTGTCTCCGGGTCTCCGTTTGGGTTTGCACCCAAAGTTTCACAGTTTAGACAAGTTCCTCCGCGCATGACCATTCATGTGCGGTATGTGCGGCAGCATGCACCTTTGGAGGAGAAATGTTCGGCAAGCACGTTATAACAGACATGATCAGCCGCAGTGCTGAGAATGCGACAGACCGTCGCAATTTCCTCAAGGCGGCTGGGGTGGCCGGACTCGGGGTTGTCGGCGCCACCGCGCTGTCCGGCCTCGACACAGCGGCCGCGGCTACCACCGGATCCGCGGCGACCGCACCGCTAGGCGCGAGTGTCAGCCCCAACGGAATCAGCGACAGTGCCATCTTGAACTTTGCACTGAACCTCGAGTATCTCGAGGCAGAGTTCTACAGTTACGCCGCCTTCGGAGAACCCCTCAACTACGATCTGACCACAGGCGGCGGCACCCGCGGCGGCGTTACCGGTGGGCGCATGGTGAACTTCCAGACGCGCGCCGTCCGCAACTACGCCAACGAGATCGCTCGCGACGAGATCCTCCACGTCAGGTTCCTGAGGGACGCTCTGGGAAGTGCCAAGGTCGCGCAGCCCAGCATCGACATTCAGTCCAGCTTCACGGCCGCAGCCCGCGCGGCCGGTCTCATCGGCCCCGGCCAGACGTTCGACCCGTACGCCAACGAGAACAACTTCCTTCTCGCGGCCTTCATCTTTGAAGACGTCGGGGTCACGGCGTACAAGGGTGCCGCTCCACTGATCGACAACAAGACGTACCTGGACGCCGCCGCTGGGATCCTCGCAGTCGAGGCGTACCATGCGGGGCTCATCCGTACCAGTCTGTATGGCAAGGGTCTGCAGGATGCTGCTCGGGCGATCTCCGTCGCCCGAGACATGCTGGACGGCCCCGGTGACGATGACCGCGGTATCGGAACGCCGGCTTTCTCCAACATCGTCCCCCGGGACGCGTATGGCCTCGCCTTCGGCCGGACTCCCGCTCGAGTCTTGAACGTGGTCTACCTGACCCCCGACAGGGCGACCAAGGGCGGCTTCTTCCCGGACGGCGTCAACGGGTCGATCAACCAGAGCGGTCGCTGAGAGAGCGCGTCAACAGCGCGAGCTGGAGCTGCTGCCGACAAGCAACAGTTCTCATGCCAGGAGGAGTCATGCACGAAGTGCTTGCCTGGCTGATCATGGCACTCGCCATGACCAGAATGTGCTGGATGTTGGTCAGGCCCCGCCGGCTACGGCTGGGGAGCCAGTTCTCGGCCGGTGTGTCGTCATCGAAGGCCGTCTCGCTGGATGCGCCTCGGTCCGACGCGGCGAACGCCATCGCCGGCTAAGACTCGCGTCACACGCCTGCTTCAACCGGATTGATCGTTGGTTCGAGCTGATGCGCAGGCAGTGACTCACGGATGCCCTTGTGTGCTTGGACAGAGCCCCCTCATGGGGGGTCGATCTCGCCAAGTACCAAGGGCATCCGGTGCGAGAAGGCGACTCGACATGACGACGCCGCGCCCTCGCGGGCAATGCGGAGTGGGACGCTCAGCACGCCTGGGCGTCGTGGGACAGCGGATTGTCAACAGGAGTCGCGCCGGTTGTCGTTTGCGCTGATGCACCCCGGGGTTGTCCCTGCGGCCATGCTGGTGAAGGCGGTCGTGGTGCCACGGAGCCGCGACCGGACCCAGGGGATGCTACGGCCCGTCAGGGCGGCAAGCGCGGCTGCGGTGTGCCCGTTGTTCGACTGCTCGAGGAGCCATCGACGGATGTCATCGGTGCCCACGCGATCGGCGACAGCAGCGTCGACGCGGCCGGCTCGTCCCTGTTTGCTTTCCGGCAGGTTGTGTCCGGTTTTGCGAACGGCGACGCCGGCATTCTCAAGCTCGACTCTGAGCTGCTCGCGGCCCAGTCCGGTAAGCCGTGCCAGCGACGCCAGGGTGGCTCCGTTGCCGTAGGCGGTCCGCAAGAGGTCCGAGAGATCGGCCGCACCCGCAGCAGCGATGACCTCCGACAACCGAGCTTCGCGGCGTCTGCGCATTGTCCGCCTTCCCTCCGCCAGCCTCCGTGCACGGGCGGCACGAACAGCTCCGGAGACACGTCCGCTGGTTTCTCGATCCCGGCCGGCGTCCGCGGCCCGCTGCGCGAGCTCTCCGGTGTGTGCCAGACCCTGACCTACTGCGAGGCGCTCCTTGACCGAGGGGTCGTTCTTCCATCTGCCTCTCTGACGCTCTGTGATATCTGCAGACACGCTCTCGCTGCACAGAGCGACGTGGAGCGTGAGCCCCACGGCTTCCCGGTACTGCGCCACGGTCCATCCGTGGCTTCGTAGATGTGCTCCGAGGTGATGGAACCAGCGCCCACACAGATGGCAGACGAGCTCGCCGTCGCTGTTGCGGGTCAGCTCGCCCAGCGGTGCTTGTGCGGCGGTGCCGTCGAGAAGCGTCCACAGGTGACCGTGCTGACTGCCAGGGGCGACTCCAGCCGTACTGGCGTGCCGGCCCTCGGGGCCGCGTTCGGGCACAGCCATGAGCAGCTCCTCTTGCACATCGGATGCAACGGGGAGACTACCCCGGCGTGCTACGGGCTGGTCAACCCCCACGGGCGCCAGGTCCCCGACGCCAGGTCCCCTTTGAGAACGGAGCGAGGCACCTGACGGATGACGGGATCGTGGACTGCGCCTCATCTCAAGTACCGGGGAGCCGGTGCGAGCTGAGAGTCAGCGGGTCCATGGCGAACCGGAGCTGCCGGCGCGGTGCTTGCTGCGGCGACTCCGGCGCTGACCACAAGCACCAGGCCCACCAGCGTGGGCAAGTCGAGCCCTTGGCTCAACAAGATCGCGCCCGTGACGGCAGCTACCGCGGGTTCGAGCGAGTACAGGGTCGCGGTGACACGCGCCGTGCTGCGCCGGATGCCCGAGAAGTCGAGACTGAAGCCAAGGGTCACGCCGACCAGTCCGGCGACTGCTATCAGCACTGCCTGGTGCACGTCGACCGTCGCGAGGGTGCGCACCGAGAAGGGAAGCAGCAGCATCGCCGCGATGGCCATCGAGAGACACAAGCCATCGAGGCCCGGTGAGGTGTGGCCCACCCGCTGCGCGAAGAGCATGTACGACGCGGCGGCAGCAGCGGCTACCAGCCCGAACATGATGCCGGCAACGCTGACATGGCTGCTGGGACGGCTGATCAACGCGACACCGGCCAGCGCGATGATGGGTAGCACAAGCTCCCACCGCCGCCGGATGAAGGCGACGGCTACACAAAACGGACCGAGATACACCACGGTTGCAGCCGTGCCCAGCGGCAGTCGGGCGACTGCGTTGTAGAAGGCGGTGGTCATGGCGCACATCGCAACGCCGTAGACGATGATCCCCAGCCACTCCGTGCGGGATCGACCTTGAAGGCGTGGTCGGGTGAGCAGGGCCAGCGCACTGGCACCGACCAGAAAGCGGGCGCCTGCGACTCCGGCCACGCCCAAGGGGGCAAGGAGTGGCTGAGAGATCGCCGCCGAGGACTGGATGCATACGAGCCCGCCGAGCACGAGCAGAGGACCGAAGGTAAGTCGCTTCAAGGCGAGTAGTCCTGACTGCTGAAGGACCCGGAGCGGGGCTGATGGCGACAGCTCGCCCCGCCTGCACACTCTTCACTACCCAGTCACGCCCGTTCCACGCGGTGAGCCATCATGGGCCGGTGAGCGATGCTGGGAACCTGCCCATCGGCTGGATCCGTGAGGTCGTGCTGAACTGCTCCAAGCCTGCGGAGCTGGCCTCCTTCTGGGCGGAGTTGCTGGGCGGCGATCCCGTCGAGTGGCATCCGGGGTGGGTGACGCTTGAACCACCACCGCACGGTCAGCGGTTGTCCTTCCAGTCCAACGACAGTCCCCCGGATGCAGCTCCGATACCGCGCGGCCCGGGCTTGGTCCACTTCGACATCCTGGTCGACGACCTCGGCACCGCGCACGAGCGAGTCGTCGCGGCCGGCGGCGTCTACCAGCGCGAGCACATCTCCCGGCGCCCGGGAACCAACGGTGAGCGCATCCCGTGGCGGGTCTACCACGACCCGGCAGGTCACCCGTTCTGCCTCGTGGTTCGCTGAGCGATACTGCCCTCAGTAGGGACAAGCAACCGGACAATCGGACTGCGCCAGTCCTGACCGGCTGCCACATGATTCGAGGGCCGGTCGTTCACGCGCCCTTTAGGTTTGGGCATGGACGCCGACACGCTTGACAGAATGCTCTTGGTCGGGTCGGTCGTGCTCCTGCTGGCGATCCTGGCGGTCCGGGTGAGCCTCGCCGCGGGTCTGCCCAGCCTGCTGATCTACCTCGGCATGGGTCTCGCGCTGGGCGACGCGGGACTCGGCGTCCGCTTCGACGATGCGGCGCTCGCGCAGGCGCTCGGGTTTGCGGCCCTCGTCGTGATCCTGATCGAAGGCGGGCTCAGCACCAAGTGGTCCGAGGTCAGACCGTCGATGAGGATCGGGCTCCTCCTCGCAACCGTCGCTGTCGGCGTCAGCGTCAGCATCGTCGCTGTTCTCGCCCATCTCCTCCTCGGCATGTCATGGCAGCTTGCCTGGCTCGTGGGGGCCGTCTCATCACCGACCGACGCGGCCGCCGTCTTCGCGGTCCTGCGCCGGGTGCCGCTGCGAAACCACCTGTCGGGCGCTCTCGAGGTGGAGTCAGGCCTCAACGACGCTGCCACGGTTCTTCTCGTCGTGCTGCTGACGGAACCCGGCGGCATGGAGCACGGGCCAGTCGGCTTCGTCGGCGTTGCGGCGTACGAGCTGCTGGCCGGGCTCGTCTTCGGCTGTCTCGTCGGGATCGGTGGCGCATGGCTGCTGCGCAGAGTGGCTCTGCCGTCGTCCGGGCACTATCCGGTCTCCGTCATGACGATCGCTGTGCTGTCGTACGGCGGAGCCGTGGCCGTGAGCGCCAGCGGTTTCGCCGCGGTCTACGTGACCGCCCTGGTGCTCGGCAACTCAGACCTCTCGCACCGTACGTCGACGCGGTCCTTCGCCGAAGGCTTCGGCTGGCTCGCCCAGATCGGCCTGTTCATCATGCTCGGCCTGCTGGCCTCGCCCGCGCACTTCCGTCTCGACCACATCGTCGAAGGCGTCGTCGTCGGTGGCGTCCTCACGCTCGTCGCGCGACCACTCAGTGTGGTGGTGTGCGCGCTGCCGCTGAGGATCCCGTGGCCTGAGCAGGTGTTCCTCTCCGTGGCGGGGCTACGGGCGCGGTGCCGATCGTGCTGGCGACGATTCCCCTCGCCGCCGGCACACCGCATGCAACGGAGATCTTCGACCTGGTGTTCGTCCTGGTGGTGGTGCTGACGCTGGTTCAGGCACCCGCACTGCCCACGCTGGCGGACCGGCTGGGCGTCAGCGTCGACAGACCACGTGACCTCGACGTCGAGGCGGCACCGCTGGACAGGCTGTCGGCGGACCTGCTGCAGGTCCACGTGACGGCGAAGTCGAGGCTGCACGGCGTCGAGATCGCCGAGCTGCGGCTGCCGCGAGGAACCAGCGTCTCGCTCGTCGTACGCGGTGACGACAGTTTCACTCCGACGTTGCAGACGGCGATCAGGCGCGGCGATGATCTCCTGGTGGTGACTCGGCGAGCGGACAGGGACGCCACCGAACGGCGTCTGCAGGCCGTCAGCAGGGACGGTCGCCTCGCTGGCTGGGTGCGCAGAGAGGCACCGCCCTGACGGGGGTCAGCGCGGCTGCACGCGCTTCGTGGTGAAGGCGACGCACACGGTCGTCGGCTTGGTGATCGTGATACTGGTGGGAGCACCCGTGGCCAGGCCCTGGAAGCCGGACCCCACGACGATGTCGACCCCGGGCGCCAGGTTCGGCCCGCGCGCGAGCCTGACCGGGCCGCGGAACTGCTCCTGCGCGAGGCGCACCTGCGGTTGGTTGGGAGCCCACGTGAGGATCGTGACGTTGCTCGCGGTGACGCCCGCCGGTGGGTTGTCGGCTACTCCCTGGCGGAATCCTCTGCTCTGCAAGGCAGCGAGGACGTCGCCCGCCTGGCCGCTGACCCCGCCGGCGTTGTAGACGTTCACTTTGAACGACGCTGCGCGCACCTGGCTGCCTTTGGGATAGGTCTTGCGCTCGGTGCACACCCGAGTGGTCACCGGAGGTCGCGGCGTGGCCGGGGTTTGCGCGGTGCCGGACGTCGACGGGTCCACCACGGTGCGCCAGCCATAGAAGGCGGCGCCCAGCAAGATGACGAGCAGCACAGCGAGCGTGATCGGCGTGCGCCACTGCACAACCCTGCCCCCACGTTTCCCTAGTGCGGTATGTCTGCGTGCGGTATGTCTGCGTGCGGTACGTTCTCGCACACCCTAGTGCGTCGCCCCTCGGGCAGCGCGGATCATCTGGCTGTCACGAGTGCATCACGTGCACCCGGCCGTGGACCATCGGCCGTTGCTGCAGTGCGGCGCGCAACGCGCGGTGGAGTCCGTCTTCTAGGTACAGCTCTCCGTGCCACTGGACCACGTGCGCGAAGAGGTCGCCGTAGAACGTGGAGTCGTCGTCCAGGAGTGTGGCGAGGTCGAGGGTGACCTTGGTCGTGATGAGGGAGTCGAGGCGGATCTGCTGGGGCGGGAGCTGCGCCCAGTCCGCGGACCGCAAGCCGTGGTCAGGGTATGGCCGCGAGTCCCGGACGCCCTTGAAGATCATGGGCAGATCCTAGGTGGCGAGTCTCAGTCGCCGGTCGCTCCGTCGATGGCCTCTCGGAGCAGGTCGGCGTGGCCGTTGTGCCGGGCGTACTCCTCGATCATGTGCGTGTAGATCAATCGGAGGCTGAAGGTGCGCCCCCCGTACGCATGCTCGACGTGGTCGAGGTCGAACTCCTTGGCCCCCTCGCGGTATCGCGCCACCTCACGCGCGAACGTCTGGAGGTCGGCAGCCACGTCGGCGGTGTCGACGTTGTCGAAGTCGCCGTCCGGGTCCGCCTCGGGGCAGTAGAGCGCAGTGGCGTCGATCCCGAAGTGAGAGGCAAACCACCCCCGCTCCACCTCGGCCATGTGGCGCACCAGCCCGATCAGCGACAGGGACGAGGGCGGCACCGGCCTCGACCTCAGCTGCTGGTCCGTGAGGCCTTCGCACTTCCAGGTCAAGGTACGGCGGTGGAAGTCGAGCCAGCCGTCCAACGTCGTACGTTCGTCGGCAACGGTCGGCACCTTC
>JBBSIF010000049.1:0-16330 GCA_038232255.1 Propionibacteriales bacterium | reverse complement strand
TGCACCGTGACGTTGAGCGCGTTCATCGGAGGGCGGTCGAGGCGGATGGTGCCGACTCCGTCCGCGACGTCGAGACGTACGTACTCAGCCATGGCGGGCAGCGTATCCGACCTCGCCCGGAGCTTCTTGCGCGCTCAGGCGCCCGGGCGGTACGCCGACAGCTCGGCGTCGAACCCCACGCGCAGGCGGTGCACCGCGCCGCGGATGAGGCTCTTCGCGGTGCCGAGGGGAACTCCCAGGATCTCGGCGACCTCACGGTGCGAGCGACCGTCGAAGTAGGCGAGCACGAGCGCGTTGCGCTGCCTCGTCGGCAGCCGGTCGAGTGCTCGGTGGATGTCGCGCGACTCCTGCCGCGAGACGGCGACATCGACCGGGTCCGGCTGCTGCGCGCGGCTCAGCACCTCGGAGAAGCCGCGGTCGCGGCGCGAGGCGCTCTCCGTCGACCGAACGCAGTCCACGGCCCGACGGTGCGCCATCACGGTCAGCCACCCCATCGTGGTGCCGCGCGCTGCGTCGTACCGGACGGCGGTGCGCCACACCTCGAGGTAGACCTCCTGCGCGACCTCCTCGGCCTGCGCATGGTTGCGCAGCACCCGCAGCGCAGTTCCGAACACCAGCCGTGAGGTGGCGCCGTACAGGTCCGCGAAGGCAGCCGCATCGCCACCGCTCACCCGAGACATCAGATCATCGAGCGCCTCCACCCGCGTTCCGCGCCGGAACCCTGATGTTGCGTTCCCATTGGGGGGCTGCACTTTGCCGACAGTACCTGCCCGGCGCGGCGCAGCCTAGGGGGACTGAACGGCGTCGATCCGCAAGCGGTTGCGCTCTGCCCGCACGGAGCGGGCCACAGTCCAGCAGGGCGCGCACGTACGTGTCCCAGTCGTCCAGGCACGGCGTGCACAGCGTCACCAGCACCACGAGGGGCTGTCCGGTCACCGGTACCAGCACCGACATCTCGCGGAGCGTCCCACCTGACTGGCCGGTCGGCTCGCCCGGCACGGTCGGCCGCTCGACGACGGCTGAGACGGCCGGCACGAGGCCGAGCTGCTGCACCTACACGGCGTCGTAGCGCCCGGCCCGCCAGCGCCAGGAGCGGCGCGCCGGTCTCGCCGTCCCATGACGAGCCCCCGCAGCACGCGGTGCAGTCCGTCAGTGACGCCGTCGAGGGCGGCGGGGTTCCCCGGTGCCGGGTCGAAGCCCAGCACCGCAGCGGGCTTCACGAGTGGTCCTCAGCGGCGCTGCCGTCGTACCGGCCGAGAGCGCGCGCAGTCTGCGGCGACGACCTCGAGCCGGGCGAGCACCGTCTCGAGGTTCTGCAAGCCTGCCGCGACGGCGGCGGCGGCAGCGGAGGTTCCGACCCCGCCCGGCTCCCTCTGCCGGGGTCACGGAGCAGGCGCGCGACCGGCTGCCTCCGGCGAGTCGCCGGCGTTGACGTCCGGTGGCCACGTGACCACGCCGAGGTCGGCGTACGACGCCAAAAGGTCGTTCTTGGGGCAGATCCGGACGGTGTAGCCGAAGGGCCCGGTGTTGTCGAGCGCCACCTCGGTCTCGAAACGGTGCCGGCCCGCTTCGCAGTCCTCGGCGTGGGCGAGGCTCCTCACCTCAGGCTCGCGAATCTCGTCCTCGCCGGCCACCTTGCCGTACAGCACCTGCACGTCCACGTCGTCCGGGCTGAGCTCTCCGAGAGCGGCGTACACGCGCAAGGTCAGCACCGACCCAAGAGCCGGAGAGTCGCTGACCCCCGTCGACTCGACGTGCTCGATCCGCATGTCGGGCCAGCTCTGCCGTACCCGCCGCTTCCACTCGGCCAGCTCGACGGCGGCTGACTCATCGGACCTGAGCCGTCGAGCGATCGTCACGGCGGGGGTGTAGAGGTCCTGCACGTAGTCGGAGAGCATCCGCGTCGCCAGCACCTTCGGTCCGAGCGACTGAAGCGTGTGGCGGACCATCTCGAGCCACCGCACCGGAAGGTTGGTGCCGTCGACGTCGTAGAAGCGGGGCGCCACCTCGTTCTCCAGCAGGTCGTAGAGCGCCGCGGACTCGATGGCGTCGCGCCGGTGTTCGTCCTCGACCCCGTCGGCGGACGGGATCGCCCAGCCGTTGTTCCCGTCGTACCACTCGTCCCACCAGCCGTCGAGGATCGACAGGTTCAGCCCGCCGTTCAGCGCGGACTTCATGCCCGACGTGCCGCAGGCCTCGTAGGGACGGAGGGGGTTGTTGAGCCAGACGTCGCAGCCGGGATAGAGCGGCTGCGCCATGGCGATGTCGTAGTTGGGCAGGAACACGATCCGGTGGCGCACCTCCGGGTCGTCGGAGAACCGCACGATCTCCTGGATCAGCTTCTTGCCGCCCTCGTCCGCCGGGTGGGCCTTGCCGGCGATCACCAGCTGGATCGGGCGCTCCGGGTGCAGCAACAGCTCCTTGAGCCGCTCCGGGTCGCTCAGCATGAGCGTCAGCCGCTTGTACGACGGGACGCGGCGCGCGAAGCCCACCGTGAGCACGTCGGGGTCGAGCACCGAGTCGACCCACCCCAGCTCGGCGGCACTGGCGCCCCGCTCGAGCCATGACCGGCGGACGCGGACGCGCACGTCCCGCACCAGCCGGTCGCGCAGCACCCTCTTGGTCTCCCAGATCAGCTCACTGGACACCCCGTCCAGCGCCGACCAGTCCCGAACGCTGTCCATGTCCGACAGCAGGGACTCGCCCTCGATGAGGTCGATGATCTCGCGTGCGACCCACGTCGGCGCGTGCACGCCGTTGGTGATCGACCGGATCGGAACGTCGTCGTTGTCGAAGCCGGGCCACAGACCGTGGAACATCTCGCGGGACACCTCGCCGTGGAGCGTGCTCACGGCGTTGGCTCGCCCGGCGAGGCGCAGTCCCATCAGCGCCATGTTGAAGACGGCGGAGTCACCGCCCGGATAGCTCTCCGCCCCCAACGACAGCAGGCGCGACAGCGGCAGGCCCGGGACCGCGTTGTTGCCGCCGAACTGAGCCTCGATCAGCTCCCGCGGGAACCTGTCGATGCCCGCCGGCACGGGCGTGTGGGTGGTGAAGACCGTGCCGGCGCGGGCCTCCTCGAGCGCCTGGTCGAAGTCGAGGTCGTGGGTCTGCACGAACTCCCGGATGCGCTCGACGCCGAGGAAGCCGGCATGCCCCTCGTTGGTGTGGAACACCTCCGGCGGCTCGGCGCCCGTGATCTCGCAGTACGTGCGGATCGCGCGGATGCCTCCGATGCCGAGGAGCAGCTCCTGCTGGAGCCGGTGCTCGGATCCACCGCCGTACAACCGGTCGGTCACCTCGCGCATCGGCGCGGTGTTGTCCTCGACGTCGGAGTCCATCAGCAGCAGCGGCACGCGGCCGACCTGGGCCATCCAGATGCTTGCCCGCAGCTCCTGGCCGCCCGGCATCGCGATTGCGACCTGCGCGGGCGTCCCGTCGTCGAAGCGAAGGCGCGTCAGCGGCAGCTCGTCGGGGTCGAGGATCGGGTAGCGCTCCTGCTGCCAGCCCTCCCGCGACAGGACCTGCCGGAAGTAGCCGTGGCGGTACAGGAGCCCGACCCCGATGATCGGTACCCCGAGGTCGCTCGCCGTCTTCAGATGGTCGCCGGCGAGGATGCCGAGGCCGCCGGAGTACTGCGGCAGCACGGCGGAGATGCCGAACTCCGGCGAGAAGTAGGCGATCTGGCGCGGTACGGCGTCGCCGAGGGACTGGTACCAGCGGTCACCCGTGAGGTAGTCCTCGAGGTCCGCGGAGGCCATGTTGAGCTGCTTGATGAACCTCTTGTCGCGCGCGAGCGCGGGCAGGCGGCTCGGCGAGAGCGCTCCGAGGAACCGGATCGGGTCGTGCCCGCTCGACTCCCAGGCGCGGGAGTCCAGCGATTGGAACAGGTCCTGCGTCTCCGGGTGCCACGACCAGCGCAGGTTCGCGGCGAGGTCCTCGAGCGGGCGCAACGGCTCGGGCAGGACTGGTTGAACGGTGAACCGTCGGATGGCACGCACCCTGAAACGTTAGTGGCGGGGATCGCCACCGGCCAATCGAGTGCCAGGCCGCTCCCTCCCCGGCGGCCCCGGTCCCAGACGAAGCCTCCGGAGCCGGATTCGTCCGCGGAACCGCGGAGCGCCTCCCCGTCTCCCCCGCAGCCGAACTCGCGGCAGGGAATTGCCTTGGAGCAGGCGACACGCGGTCGAGGCGCTCAAGGTAGCTCAGCTGCCGTCATGTACACTATGTCTTGTAACTCACTTTACTTAGCTCCTAAGAGAAGCAGCAGTTCCCAGCAGGCATGGCGGCGCCTCGGCCTCGTCGCCCAGCCGGTTTGGTCGTGCCGTCGCCGTCGTCCTCCGAGGAGGAGAGATGAACCCGCTGTCCAACATCCCCGGTGCCGCCCGGGGGTCTTGCTCTCGCGGTGACCTTGGCGGGCACCCTCGGCAGCTCGCCGCGCCGGGAGATCCGGGCGGACAGCAAGCACGCGGCCGCCGACTGGGCGGCTGACCCGGCACGGATCGGTCACGAGCCGGGCTACACGTGGAACGAGCCCGACGGCATCATGCGCTGTATGCACTGCGGCCACGGCCCGTGCCAGTCGCCGAACGGCCACCGCCTGACGTCGACCTCGGCCGCCTGACCTCCGCCACCGCCGCCGCCTCGCAGGGCGGTAAGTTGCGGAGGAACATGATCGAGCGCATTCCCATCACCGACGTTCGCCCAGTCCTCGAACGCGGCCGCTTCCCTGTCAAGGCCGTTGTGGGCGAGGCGCTGGAGATCTCCGCGACGGTCTTCCGGGAGGGGCACAAGGCTCTCGGCGCCGCTGTGGTGCTCAAAGGGCCGCGCGGCCGCTCCCGGCCCCTGACCCGGCTGGAGCCGGTCGACGGCGTACCGGACCGCTACGCCGCGACCGTCACGCCGGACAAGCCCGGCGCATGGACGTTCCGCGTGGAGTCGTGGTCGGACCCGTTCGAGTCCTGGCGCTCCGCTGCGGAGATCAAGATCGCCGCCGGGATCGACGTCGAGCTGATGCTCGCCGAGGGCGTGCTGGTGCTCCGGCGGGCCGAGCAGGACATGCCCGCCAAGGCGCCGGCACGGCGGAAGCTGAGCGCGGCCGCGTCGGCTGCCAGTGATCCAGTCCTGCCGTTCCAGGTGCGCTTGTCCGCGCTGACCAGCCCCGACGTCGTGGCCGCCCTGGACGAGTACCCCCTGCGCGAGATGCTGGGCGCCACCGAGGCGTTCCCGTTGTTCGTCGACCGCGAGCGCGCGCTGGTCGGGTCCTGGTACGAGTTCTTCCCACGCTCGGAAGGAGCGACGTACGACGAGGAGGCCGACCGGTGGAGGTCCGGCACGTTCGCCACCGCGGCCGCCCGCCTCGACGCCGTCGCGGAGATGGGCTTCGATGTCGTTTACCTGCCGCCGATCCATCCGATCGGCGAGGTCAACCGCAAGGGACCCAACAACACGCTGACCCCGCGCCCAGGCGACCCGGGCTCTCCGTGGGCGATCGGCTCGCGGCTCGGGGGACACGACGCCGTCCACCCCGACCTCGGCACTCTCGAGGACTTCGACGCCTTCGTGGAGCGCGCGGCAGAGCTCGGGCTCGAGGTGGCTCTCGACCTGGCGCTCCAGTGCGCGCCCGACCATCCCTGGGTGGCGAGCCACCCCGAGTGGTTCACGACCCGTGCCGACGGCACGATCGCGTATGCGGAGAACCCGCCCAAGAAGTACCAGGACATCTACCCGCTGAACTTCGACAACGACTACTCCGGGCTCTCGCGCGAGGTGCTGCGCGTCGTCAGGCACTGGATGAGCCACGGCGTGCGCATCTTCCGCGTCGACAACCCGCACACGAAGCCGGTGATGTTCTGGGAGTGGCTGCTCGCCAAGGTGCGCGAGCGGAACCCCGACGTCGTCTTCCTCTCCGAGGCCTTCACCCGACCGGCGATGATGCGCGCCCTGGGCATGGTCGGCTTCCACCAGTCGTACACGTACTTCACGTGGCGGAACACGAAGCGGGAGCTCGAGACCTACATCCACGAGCTGTCGCACGAGCAGAGCGACGCCATGCGACCGAACCTCTTCGTCAACACGCCGGACATCCTGTCGGCGTACCTGCAGTACGGCGGTCCCGGCGCCTTCCGCGTGCGAGCAGCGGTCGCGGCCACGGCGGCGCCCAGCTGGGGCGTCTACAGCGGTTTCGAGCTGTTCGAGCACGTGGCGGTCCGACCCGGGTCGGAGGAGTACCTCGACTCGGAGAAGTACCAGTTCCGCCCGCGCGACTGGAAGGCAGCGGCGGCGGAGGGCCGGACGCTTGCGCCGTACCTCACGAAGCTCAACGACATCAGACGCCGCCACCTCGCCCTGCGGCGGCTGCGCAACGTGACCGTCCACCGCACCGAGGACGAGGCGGTCCTCTGCTTCTCCAAGGTGTCGCTGACGGCTGACGGCCCTGACGTCGTGATCGTGGTGGTCAACCTCGACCCGCACGCGGTCCGCGAGACGCTCGTCCACCTGTCGATGCCCGCGCTCGGGTACGAGTGGCACGACACGTTCGTCGTCGACGACGAGATGACCGGCCAGACGTGGCGGTGGGGGGAGCGCACCTATGTGCGCCTCGACCCTTCGGAGCCGGCGCACGTGCTGTCGGTGAGAGGGGCGGAGAGGTGAGCTCGGACCCGTTGTGGTTCAAGCGGGCCGTGTTCTACGAGGTGCTTGTCCGTTCCTTCAAGGACTCCAACGGCGACGGTGTCGGTGACTTCACGGGACTGCGGGAGAAGCTCGACTACGTCGAGTGGCTCGGCGTCGACTGCCTGTGGCTGCCCCCCTTCTTCAGCTCACCGCTGCGCGACGGCGGGTACGACGTCAGCGACCACACCAACGTCCTTCCCGAGGTCGGCACCGTCGACGACTTCAAGGCGCTGGTCGACGCAGCCCACAGCCGCGGCATCCGGGTGATCGTCGACTTCGTGATGAACCACACGAGCGACCAGCACGCGTGGTTCCAGAGCTCGCGCTCGGACCCGGACGGGCCTTACGGCGACTTCTACGTCTGGTCCGACACCGACGACCTCTACACGGACGCCCGCGTGATCTTCGTCGACACCGAGCCCTCCAACTGGACGTGGGACGCGGTGCGGCAGCAGTACTACTGGCACCGGTTCTACAGCCATCAGCCGGACCTCAACTACGACAACCCGGCAGTCCACGAGGCGATGCTCGACGGGCTGCGGTTCTGGCTCGACATGGGCATCGACGGTTTCCGCTTGGACGCCGTTCCGTACCTGTACGAGCGCCCCGGCACCAACGGGGAGAACCTGCCGGAGACGCACGAGTTCCTGCGCATGGTGCGCAGGACGGTCGACGCCGAGTACCCCGACCGGGTGCTCCTCGCCGAGGCCAACCAGTGGCCGGCCGACGTCGTCGACTACTTCGGCAGCTTCGAGAACGGTGGCGACGAGTGCCACATGTGCTTCCACTTCCCGGTGATGCCGCGCTTGTTCATGGCGGTACGTCGGGAGTCCCGCTATCCGATCTCGGAGGTCCTGGAAGAGACGCCCGCCATCCCGGAGCGCTGCCAGTGGGGCGTCTTCCTGCGCAACCACGACGAGCTCACCCTCGAGATGGTGACCGACGAGGACCGCGACTACATGTGGTCGGAGTACGCCAAGGACCCGCGGATGAAGGCGAACATCGGCATCCGCCGCCGGCTCGCTCCCCTTCTGGACAACGACGTCAACACGATGGAGCTGTTCACCGCACTTCTGCTCGCGCTGCCCGGCTCCCCCGTGCTGTACTACGGCGACGAGATCGGGATGGGGGACAACATCTGGCTCGGCGACCGCGACGGAGTCCGCACACCGATGCAGTGGACTCCGGACCGCAACGCGGGCTTCTCCACCGCCACGCCCGGCCGGCTGAGTCTGCCCGCCATCATGGACCCCGTCTTCGGCTTCCAGTCGGTCAACGTCGAGGCACAGGTGGAGAACACCTCCTCGCTGCTGCACTGGACACGGCGGATGATCCACGCCCGCAAGCGTCACCCGGCCTTCGGTCTCGGCTCGTTCACCGACCTGGGTGGCAGCAACCCGAGCGTGTTCTCGTTCAGCAGGGAGTTCGATGACGACACCGTGCTCTGCGTCAACAACCTCTCCAGATTCCCGCAGCCGGTCGAGCTGGACCTGCGACGGTGGGAGGGCTGCGAGCCCGTGGAGATGCTGGGTCACGTGCGGTTCCCCCAGATCGGTGAGCTGCCGTACCTGCTCACACTTTCCGGTCACGGCTTCTACTGGTTCCTCATCACGTCTGCCGTGAGGGGCGGGCCGGTATGACCGACGTACCCGCTGCCTACCTCGGCCAGGTCGCCGGCTACCTTGAGCGGCGACGCTGGTTCGCGGGCAAGGGCCGCGACTTCGAGGTCACGCACATCCACGCGATGCCCTGGCTCGGGTCGACGGACGGGCTGGACGGCTGGCCGCGGGTGCGGATCGAGATCGTGACGGTCGCTTTCGCCGACGGCAGCGAGGACACCTACCAGCTGCCCGTCGGCTATCTCCGCGAGGCCGATCCCACGCTCGAGCACGCCTTGGTGGGCACGCTGCAACACTCCGAGTTCGGCGACGTCGTCTGCTACGACGCCGTCTTCCTCAGGGACGCGACCGCCCGGCTGTTCGAGGGCTTCATCGACGGTCGCCGCGGCTCGGAGATCGAGTTCCACGTGGTCGACCCCGAGCACCTGCCCGACTCGGCTCCTGTCGGGGCGGCGATGAGCGCCGAGCAGTCCAACACCTCGATCGTGTACGGCGAGGACTCCATCCTGAAGCTGTTCCGGCGGGTGGGCGCTGGGAACAACCCCGACATCGAGATCCACGCCGCCCTCACCCGCGCCGGCTCCGTCAACGTGGCGCCGCTGCTCGGGTGGATAAGCGGGCGCTGGTGGACACCCCAGGGCGAGCCCCGCTCCGGCGACCTCGCGATGCTCCAGGTCTTCCTGCGGACGGCGACGGACGGGTGGGAGCTCGCCCTGACGAGCGTCCGTGACCTGCTCGTCGAGGCGGACCTGTATCCGGAGGACGTCGGCGGCGACCTGGCTGGCGAGTCCGAGCGCCTCGGCGACGCCGTGGCCGTCGTACACCGCGAGCTCGCAGCGGCCTTTGCCACGACCAGCGCGGACGGGTACGGCGCTCGGCTGGCCGACGAGATGCAACGACGCCTCGACGACGCCGCCGCCGCGGTCCCGGAGCTCCCGGAGTTCCGCGACGCCCTGCACGCCCGCTTCGAGCGACTGCGGAGTCTCACCGAGCCGGTTGCCCTGCAGCGCGTGCACGGCGACCTGCATCTCGGGCAGACGATGCGCACCGTCAAGGGCTGGAAGGTCATCGACTTCGAGGGCGAGCCGGGGAGGGCAGTCGCGGAGCGGGCTGGGCTGTCGTCGCCGTTGCGCGACGTCGCCGGCATGCTCCGCTCGTTCGACTACGCCGCCGGGGCGACCCTGCAGGGCTTCGGCAGCAACCCGCAGCTCGCCTACCGCGCCCAGGAGTGGAGCACCCGCAACCGCAGCGCCTTCCTGTCCGGCTACGCCATGGTCGACGGGGCGGAGGTCGACGCCGACTCCGACCTGCTGGCTGCCTTCGAGGCGGACAAGGCGGTCTACGAAGCGGTGTACGAGACGCGCAACCGTCCAGGCTGGCTCGACATCCCGATGCAGGGCATCGCGCGGATGGCGGCCGAGGAGTGAGATGACCCAGCAGCCCGAACCGCAGCCGGTGCCTCGCGAGGAGCTGGCCCGCCTCGTCGCCGGAGTTCACCGCAGTCCGCACGACGTCCTCGGACCGCACCCGTACGAAGGCAGCCTGACGGTGCGGACCCTGCGACCGTTCGCCACCTCGGTGGCGATCCGTTCGGGTGCCACGACGACGCCGATGGAGCACGAGTACGAGGGGATCTGGGTCGGGGTCCTGCCCCAGCCAGAGGTGGACGACTACCGGCTCGACGTCGAGTACCCCGACGCGAGTGGAGTCACCCTCGACGACCCCTACCGCTTCCTCCCCACCGTGCGCCAGCTCGACCAGCACCTCATCAACGAAGGCCGCCACGAGCTGCTGTGGCAGGTGCTCGGCTCGCACGTGCACTCGTACTCCTCGTCGCACGGCGACGTCGCCGGGACGTCCTTCGCGGTCTGGGCGCCCAACGCCCAGGGAGTCCGCATCGCTGCCGACTTCAACTCGTGGGACGGGCGCGCCCATCCCATGCGGGTGCTCGGCTCGTCGGGAGTCTGGGAGCTGTTCGTGCCAGGTGTGGGGGACGGCGCGCTCTACCAGTACGAGGTCTGCGGGATCGACGGGGTCTGGCGGCACAAGGCGGACCCGCTGGCGCAACACACGCAGGTCCCGCCGGAGCGGGCCTCTGTCGTGTACACCGCCCAGCATGAGTGGCGCGACACCGATTGGCTCGAGGCGCGCGCGGCACGTCGGCAGTTCGAGGAGCCGATGAGCATCTACGAGGTGCACCTTGGGTCGTGGCGCAAAGGCCGCAGCTACCGGGACCTCGCCGACGAGCTCGTCGCCTACGTGAGCGGCCTCGGCTTCACCCACGTGGAGCTGCTTCCCGTCATGGAGCATCCGTTCGGTGGCTCTTGGGGCTACCAGGTGTCGTCGTACTTCGCACCGACCGCCCGCTACGGCGATCCCGACGACCTCCGGGAGCTGATCGACCGGCTGCACGGTGCCGGAATCGGCGTCATCCTCGACTGGGTGCCGGCGCACTTCCCCAAGGACGCCTGGGCGCTTGCGAGGTTCGACGGGACGCCGTTGTACGAGCATGCCGACCCAGCCCGCGGCGAGCACCCGGAGTGGGGCACCTACATCTTCGACTTCGGGCGGTCGGAGGTGCGCAACTTCCTGGTCGCCAACGCCGTCTACTGGCTCGAGGAGTTCCACGCCGACGGACTGCGGGTCGACGCCGTCGCGTCGATGCTCTACCTCGACTACTCCCGGGCGGACGGCCAGTGGACGCCGAACATCTACGGCGGGCGGGAGAACCTGGAGGCGGTGTCGTTCCTGCAGGAGGTCAACGCCACGTGCTACCGGCGCGCGCCGGGTGTGGTCACGATCGCGGAGGAGTCGACGGCGTGGCCAGGAGTGACCCGCCCGACGCACGTCGGCGGCCTCGGCTTCGGGTTCAAGTGGAACATGGGGTGGATGCACGACACGCTCGAATATCTCGCGCACATCCCGATCCACCGGCAGTACCACCACCACCAGATGACGTTCGCGATGATGTACGCGTACGCCGAGAACTACGTGCTTCCGCTGTCCCACGACGAGGTGGTGCACGGCAAGGGCTCGCTGCTGCGCAAGATGCCCGGCGACCGCTGGCAGCAGCTGGCGAACCTGCGTGCCTACCTCGCCTACATGTGGGCCCATCCCGGCAAGCAGCTGGTGTTCATGGGGACCGAGCTCGCGCAGGAGTCGGAGTGGGCGGAGGGCCGTGAGCTCGACTGGTGGCTCCTGGAGCACGTCGAGCACCGTGGGGTGCAGTCGCTGGTGCGCGACCTCAACACGACGTACGTCGAGACTGCCGCGCTCTGGCGGCGCGACAGCGACCCGACGGGCTTCAGCTGGATCGACGCCAACGACGCCCTCAACAACGTGCTCAGCTTCGTGCGCAGCAGCGGCGAGGACTCCGTGCTGGCCTGCGTCTCGAACTTCTCCGCGGTGCCGCACCACGGTTACCGGCTCGGGCTGCCGAGGGACGGGCGCTGGGCGGAGGTTCTCAACACCGACGCTGAGGTCTACTACGGCTCGGGCGTCGGCAACTTCGGAGGCGCTGACGCCACAGAGACGCCGTGGCACGGCCGTCCCTACTCCGTGTCGATCTCGCTGCCACCGCTCGCCACCGTCTGGTTCCGCTCCGACCCGGCCTGAACCCGCAGCCTCCTGCACGACGTCGAAGAGACCCTAGCGTCCGTGGAGTCGAGCGCTACGCCGCCCACTTAGGCGGACGCCCCGGCTAAAGAGCTCTAGCGTCCGTGGAGTCGTGCGCTACGCCGCCCACTTAGGCGGACGCCCCGGCAAAGGCTGGGCGAGATATGTCAGTAGAGCGCAGCCATCAGTGCCCGGCGGGTCCTGCCGACGCGCGGGTCTGCTTCGCCGACGACGACGAACAGCTCGAGCAGGTGTTTTCGTACCGTGTCGCGCTCGGTTCCCGTCGTACGACGCACCAGCGCGAGCAAGCGGTCGAAGGCCACGTCCACATCGGCCTGCAGCAGGGCAACGTCGGCCGCCGTCAGCTGGGCCGCGATGTCGTCGGGGGCGTCGTCCGCCGCCTGAAGCGCGACCGCTGGGTCAACTCCCGCCGTCCGCTTCAACAGGCTCGCCCGGGCCAGTCCCTCCACCGCCTCGTCGTCACCGGGCGTCGCCTGCAACGCCGCCTCGTACTGCTGCACCGCTGCGTCGTAGTCGCCTCTCATCAACGCGTCCTCGGCGGCGGGATAGCGCGCCGGGGGCTCTGGCGACTCGGTGGCCTCTGGTGAACCACCGGCAGGAGCCGGCTCCGCGGTCCCGGTGATGCCGCTCGCCGCTGCTGCCTGGAGGATCTGCTCGATCAGCGCCCGCATCTCCGCTTCGGCGAGCGGCTCCTGGATGAGGGGTGCCAGCTGACCGCGCAGCGCGGCGACCACGAGCGGCACGCTCGGGACCCCGAGCAGGGAGACCAGGTCGGCCTGCGCCTTGGCGTTCAGGGTCGCCAGCACGAAGCGGCCGGCGAATTCGTCGGCGAGCTTCGACAGCGTCGCGTTGATCTGCACCGAGGCGGCCAGGTCGGGCGACCAGATGCTCAGCAGCACGACGACGGACAGCGACCGGTCGACGACGTCCACGCGCAGCGAGTCCTCGCCGGTCACCTCGACGACGTAGCCGCCACCGCCGGTACTCCCCGCTGCGCGCGCACCGGGTGCCGACGTGGGGGTCCGGAAGGCGGAGAGGTCGACGGCGCCGGGCCGTGAGAACTGGGGAACCGTCATGGCCTCATCCTAGTGATCGGCGCTGGCCGGCCGGATCGGGCGGATCGGGCCGCCACCGCGCACCGCCTCGTAGCGGTCGAAGGTGCACGTCACAGCACCCTCGCCTCGAGTGAGTCCGGGCAGGCATTCCTGCAGCGTCTGCACCTGCGTCGCCGGAATCTCGCCCTCGAGCAGGTACGACGATCCCCGCAGCAGCGGCGGATCGAGGACTGCCCGCAGCTGCGCCAACGTCGGCAGCACCGCGCCGAGCGTGTCCGCGGGGATCTCCAGGTCGAACCGGTAGATCGGCTCACAGACGACGGTGCCGGCTCCCCGCAAGGCTCGCGCTAGCACCACCCTCGTCTGCTGACGGAAGTCGTCAGCCGTGCTCGACATGGCCTTGTCGAACGTTCCATGCGAGTGGCTCTGCCGCGGCCAGTACGCCGAGCTCACGACGGTAACGGCGCAGTCGACGACCTGCCAGCCGTACCGGCCGCCATGCAGCAGCGCCAGCGGCACCGCCTCCTCGATCGCGGTGCGAAACGCGCGCGGCAGGGAGCCGCGCACGCTTGCAAGCTCGACCGCGACGCCGGAGCCGACGGCCGACGGCTCGACACGCAGCCCTAGTCCCGCCAAGAACGGGTGTGCTGACGACCGGCCACGAGGCATCTCCTCGACCACCGTTGCGACTTTGGTCGGCCGCTCGACGCAGATCGTGGCCGACTCACGGAAGTCGACGTCGATGCCGAACTCGTCCGCCAATGTGTCGCGGATGACCTCCTTCTGCACCTCCCCGTACAGCGAGACGACCGTCTCTTCTGACGTGCGGTCGGACCGAAGGTTGATCAGCGGGTCCTGGTCGACCAGCTGGGTGAGCGCGTCATACAGCGCGGCACGGTCGGCCGCGAGACGCGGAACGACGACGCTCTCCAGCGTCGGCGGTGCGAACGCGGCGGCGGCCGGCGCTCGACTCGGGACCCCCACGGCATCGCCGATCCGCACGCTGTCCAGCCCCCAGACTGTGCCGATCTGGCCGGCGACCAGCGCGTCGGAGGGGACCACCGAGCCTGCCTCGAAGACGCGAATGGCCGTGATCTTGCGGCGGCCGCCGGAGGCGCGGCGGACCCGGTCTCGGGTTCGGAGGGTGCCGGCGAACATCCGGACGTAAGCGACCCGCTCCCCCGTCGGTGCCCGCTCGACCTTGAAGACGGCTCCGGAGACGGGAGCATCCGGCTGGCCCTGGGTGCCTGGCAGGAGCTCGGCTATCGCCGCCATCAGCGGCTCCACTCCCGCGCCCGTGGTCGCCGACCCCAGGTAGACGGGATGCACCAGCGCCCGCCTCGTCTGTGCCCCCAGCTCGGCGCGCAGCCGCCGATACGACAACGGCGTCGTGTCATCGAGGTAGGCGGCCAGCACGGCGTCGTCGTTGTCGGTCAGGACGTCGACGAGCCGGTTCACGAAACCGGCGTCCGTCTCGTCGTACGGCGTCGAACCGGCAGCCCGCGTGCCCAGGTGCTCGACCGATCCCATCGGGAGCGGCACGAGTCCCAGCGTCGTACGGAGATCGTCGACGAGACCGGGATTCCGCGCTCCGCGACGGTCGATCTTGTTCACGAAGACGAGGGTCGGGACGCGCTGCCGTCGCAGCTCCCGCACCAGCACCCGGGTCTGCGCCTGCACGCCCTCCACGGCAGAGACCACCAGGACGGCGCCGTCGAGCACGCGAAGCGCCCGCTCGACCTCGGCGATGAAGTCCGGGTGTCCGGGAGTGTCGATCAGGTTCACGGTCACGTCATCGATGGCGAACGACGCCACGGCTGACTTGATCGTGATGCCGCGCTGCCGCTCCAGCGCCAGTGAGTCGGTCTGCGCAGTTCCGTCGTCCACCCGGCCCAGCTGCTGGATGACCCCCGCGGCGTACAGCAGCCGTTCGGTCAGGCTGGTCTTACCGGCGTCGACATGCGCCAGGATCCCGAGGTTGAGCGTTCGCACGAAGCGTCATGTCCTTTGGATAGGGAGCTACTGCCTGTCCGCTGTCCATGAACGCTCGCCGCATGCCGTCTCCTCGACTCACTCGTGCTGCCGGTGTCGCCCTGTTGCCTGTGCAGCCGAGCGTGCGGCAGACGACCGGGTGAGGGCAACCCATTTGTTCCTTTGCCGAACCGGAACTCTCGGATCGTCGACCGGGAAGTCTCGGATCGTCGCACCGGAAGTCTCGGATCGTCGCGCCGGAAGTCTCGGATCGTCGCTAGAAGCGCGCCGGCTCCCGGTACTCGCCCCACTCGGCCTTGAGCACGCCGCAGATCTCGCCGAGCGTCGCCTCGGCCCGGACAGCGGCGAGCATGGCGGGGATCATGTTCTCGCTCGTGCGGGCGACGGCGACCATCGCCTCGAGGGCGGCGTCCACCGTCGCCTTGTCCCGCTGGACTCGGCGCTCGGCGAGGTCGCTCACCTGGTCGATCTCGACCTCGTGAGAGACCCGCAGGATCTCCAGGTCGTGCGAGACCGAGGAGGTGTGGCAGTTGACGCCGACGACCCGCTTGTCGCCCTTCTCGAGACCCCGCTGATACTGGAAGGCGGCCTCGGCGATCTCGGACATGAACCAGCCGTCCTCGATCCCGCGCAGGATCCCGCTCGTCATCGGGCCGATCTCGTGCGTGCGGCCCTCGCCACCGCCCATCTCCTTGATCCGCGTGAAGATGGCCTCGGCCTCCGCCTCCAGCCGGTCGGTGAGCGCCTCGACGTACCAGGAGCCGCCGAGTGGGTCGGCGACGTTGACGACGCCGGTCTCCTCCATCAGCACCTGCTGGGTGCGCAGCGCGATCTCGGCGGCCTGCTCGGTCGGCAGCGCGAGGGTCTCGTCGAGGGCGTTGGTGTGCAGCGAGTTCGTCCCGCCGAGGACGGCGGCAAGCGCCTGGACCGCGGTGCGGACCACGTTGTTGTAGGGCTGCTGGGCGGTCAGCGAGACGCCGGCCGTCTGGGTGTGGAAGCGCATCCACTGCGCACGCTCGGTCTGAGCGCCGTACACGTCGCGCATCCACCGCGCCCAGATGCGCCGCGCCGCGCGGAACTTCGCGATCTCCTCGAAGAAGTCGAGGTGCGCGTCGAAGAAGAAGGACAGGCCGGGGGCGAAGACGTCGACATCCATCCCGCGGGAGAGGCCCAGCTCGACGTAGCCGAAGCCGTCGGCGAGGGTGAACGCCAGCTCCTGCGCGGCGGTGGAGCCAGCCTCGCGAATGTGGTAGCCGGACACGCTCAGCGGCGTGTAGTCCGGGATCTCCTGGGCGCAGTACTCCATCAGGTCCCCGATGAGCCGCAGGTGGGGAGCCGGCGGGACCAGCCACT
>JBBSIF010000048.1:0-16340 GCA_038232255.1 Propionibacteriales bacterium | reverse complement strand
TCGGTGCTGGTCCGGCCGGATGGCGTTCCCGTCGCGCGCTGGCCGTGGATACCGCTGCTCGCCGGTCTTGCGGTGGCGGCTGCCGTGCGCCGGGTGGCCGACGTACCGCTGTCGCTGAAGTGGCCGAACGATGTCATGCTGGACGACCGCACGCTCGCCGGCGTGCTCGTCGAGCGGGTGGAGGGGGAGTCCGGCGCCGCCGCGGTGATCGGGATCGGCCTCAACGTCACGACGACCCGTGCCGAGCTGCCCGTGCCCCAGGCCACCTCGCTGGCGCTCGAGGGCGCGTCCACCACCGACCGCGCCACGTTGGTGAAGGCGGTCCTGCGGCGGCTGGAGGGTCTGCTGGGCGAGTGGGAGGCCGGTGGCGGGGAGCCGAGCGCCGGGCTCATGGGCGCCTACCGCTCGGCGTGCGCGACGATCGGGCAGCACGTCAGGATCGACCTGCCGGGGCGGGAGCCGGTCGAGGGGGAGGCGCTGGGGATCGACGGGTCGGGGCGCCTCCTCGTGCAGACTGCCGCCGGCCCGCAGGCCGTGGCAGCCGGCGACGTCTCGCAGGTCCGCCGCTCGGCGTGACACCATCGAGGCTCGCACCGTACGGCGGGCGTCGCCGCCAGGAGGAACCATGACCATCTCGGCCAAGCTGCTCTCCCCCGGGGAGCACGTGATCGTCAGCTCCCGGACCCACTGGAAGGCACTTGTCGTCCCCGTGCTGGTCCTCCTGCTCACGTGCGCGATCGCCGGCTTCCTGCTGGCCGTGCTGCCGTCGGGGTCGTGGCACTCGGCGCTCGTGTGGGTCGTCCTCGTCGTGGCGGCTGCCGTCGTCGTCTGGTTCACTGTGCGCCCGTTCCTGGTCTGGCTCACCGCGTCGTACACGGTGACGAACCGGCGCCTCATCAACCGCTCCGGTGTCCTCGTGCGCAGGGGCCGGGACATCCCGCTCCATCGGATCAACGACGTGAGCTACGAGCGTGGAGTGCTGGACCGGATGCTCGGCTGCGGCACGCTCGTGATCTCCGACGCCAGCGAGGAGGGCCGCTCGGTGCTTCCCGACGTGCCCGACGTGGAGGACCTGCAGCTGCGGATCACCGACCTGCTCTTCGGTGCGGACGACGGCGCCGACGACGACGGGACACCGCCGACCGGGCCGCGCGCCTCCCGCCCGTGACCTCCGCGGCGGCACCCGGTCCCGGTCCCGGACCTGAGGGCTCGGCGCGGACGTCGGAGTCGACGACGCGCGACGACATCGAGCGCGAGATCCTCGGCGAGGCACCCTCGCTCACCTCTGCGGACCTCGTCGGCTCGGGGCAGGCGTCGGACGTGCAGGTGCGACGGCTCTGGCGGGCGCTCGGCTTCGCCGACGCCGGTGCGGCCGTGGCGTTCACGCAGGCCGACGTCGAGGCGGTGGCCATGCTGCAGGCGCTGGTCGCGTCCGGCACCGTCGACTTCGAGACAGCGGTACGGCTCACCAGGGCGGTCGGTCACACGATGGCGCGGCTCGCCGACTGGCAGGTCTCGACGCTGACGCAACGGGTGGAGGACATCGAGCGCACCGGCCGGGGAACCGGCTCGCGGCTGTCGACCGGGCTGGAGTTCGTCCGCGCCATCGAGCCGTCCTTCGAGCACCTGATGGCCTACGCCTGGCGCCGGCACCTGGCCGCCGCCGTGGGACGGGTCGAGGCGCTCGGCGCCACCGACGCGGACCTGCACACGTCGCGAGCGACCGTCGGTTTCGCCGACCTGGTCAGCTTCACCCGGCTGACGATCGGCATCGCCCAGGACGCGCTCGCCGACGTCGTCGAGGGCTTCGAGTCGATGTGCCTCGACCTGGTGGCAGCCCGCGGCGGGCGGGTCATCAAGACGCTGGGGGACTCGGTGCTGTTCGTCGCGGCGACCCCGCGCCTCGGTGTCGACATCGCCGCCGACGTCGTCGAGCAGATCGGCGCGGACCCCGCGCTCCCGGACGTGCACGTCGGGCTCGCGACGGGTCCTGTCGTCATGCGCCTCGGCGACGTGTTCGGCTCGCCGGTCAACATGGCCAGCCGGCTGACGGGCGTCGCGCGACGCAACCGCGTCATCTGCGACCCGGCCACGGCGGCGGCGATGCTGGCGGAGGCGGGCTACTCCCAGCGGCCGCTGACCGAGCGCGGGCTGCGCGGCTTCGGGCTGATCTCACCCGTGGCCATCAAGCGGCTGAGGGAACCGCCGCCGCCGTCGAGCCGTCCAAGCTGACATGAGGACCTTCCGACTGGCGGGCACGCTGGCCGCCACTGCGCTCCTGGTGGCCGCCTGCGGCAGCGCCTCTCCGTCCACCCGCTCGCTGCCACCCGCGGGCAGCCGGTCGCCGACTCCTCCGGAGCCCTCCGGTGCACCGCCCGCCGTCTCCTTCTCTGCCACCCTGCTGGACCGGGTCCAGGTCCCGGCGAGTGCCGTCCGCTCCAACCGGGCTCCCAGCAAGGCACTCGTGCACCTTCCGGCGGTACTGTCGCTGCCGCGCATGCCCTCCGTCGTGACCAGGTTCTGGACCGTGGACTCACCGGCCGGCGAGGTGTTGGCCTGGCTCGGCCGGCACGACGGTGCACTCGGAGCGCCGTCGACCGTCGCGTCGCCGGCATCCGGCGACCTCCCCATCGACCCGGTCTGGCCCAGCGCGCAGTTCCGCGCCTACGAGCTGTCGGACCTCCCGCCGTCGATCGCCTTCGGGAAGCTGTACGTCGGAGTGGCGGCCGTGGACCCCGGGAGCTCGGCGATCGCCGCCTATGCGGTCACGTTGGATCAGTCGCCGTCGCCCCGACCCGCGAGCGAGTTCGTCCCCACGACAGACGTGCGCGCGGTGGTCGGCTGGAGCCTGGCCCCGGGTGGCACGCCGGTCCGCAAACCGCTGACCGGAGCCGACGCCGCCCGCCTCGCCTGGGACTTCAACGCGCTCCGGGTGGCCACCAAGGCGCCCGTGCCCTGCCCGATGATTCCCGAGCGCATCGGCGACGACGTCACGGTGACGTTCACCGCAGACGGGCACGTCTGGCAGGCCGTCATTCCCGCCTGCCCGTCGATCCGGGTCACCCGCGACGGGCACCGGCTGCCGTCCCTGGTCCTCGGCAGGATCTTTCTGGGCGACGTCAAGGCGTACGCCGGGCACCTGCCCTCCGACGGTCCGCTGGCCGTCGACGGCGAGGTGACGCCGCTGGGCGTCGTACCGACGACGGGCTAGCGACGAGTGCCGGCTTCGACCGACTCGCGATCCCCCGGCGGGGAGTCCCCTGCTGCGGGGAACACGAAGGTCCGGTAGCTCCAGAAGCGGAAGATCATGCCGAGCACCAGCCCGACGAGGTTGGCGCTGATGTTGTCGGCGAGGGCGGAGTGCAGGCCCAGCGCGTAGTGAGAGATCCCGAGGCAGGCCAGCGCGATCAGCATCCCGAGCCCGCTGAAGGTGAAGAAGAGCAGAGCCTCGCGGTGCCGCGCACCCCGCGCTCGGTGGCGCCACGTCCAGTGCCGGTTGCCGAGGAAGGTGATGATCGTGGCCGCTGCCACCGAGAGAGCCTTGGCGGTCAGCGGCTTGTGCTCGAGAAGGCCCGGCTCCCCGGCATAGCGCAACAGGTTGAAGAGCCCGACGTCCACCACGAACCCGACAGCCCCGACGACGCCGAACTTCGCGGCCTCGTGTGCCAGCGACCGCAGGCGCTCCAGCACGCGGTGCTCCTCAGCGGTCGACGGTCGGAGAAGGCGACGCGAGGCGGCACCCGGGACAGGCCAAGGTTAGCCGTACTCTTGCCGCCGTGGAGTCCCCGGTCGTCGGCGTCGTGGGTGCCGGGCAGCTGGCCCGGATGATGCAGGAGGCGGCCATCGCCCTGGGCATCCCGCTGCGCCTGCTGGCCGAGACGAGCGACGCCGCGGCCGCGCAGGTCATCCCAGCCACCACGGTCGGCGACTACACCGACCTCGACGTGCTGCGGGCGTGGTCGCGCGGGTGCGCCGTCGTGACGTTCGACCATGAGCACGTCCCGACCGGCCACCTCGAGGCGCTGGCCACCGCCGGGGTCGCCTGCCGGCCGGGTCCGTCGGCGCTGGTCCACGCCCAGGACAAGATCCGCATGCGGGAGAGGCTCACCGCGCTCGGCGTGCCCTGTCCGTGCTACACGGTCGCCACGGACGTCTCCGGCGTGCTCGGCTTCGCCGCCGGCGGCGCCGGACTGCCAGTGGTCGTCAAGGTCGCGCGCGGCGGGTACGACGGCAAGGGCGTCTGGTTCGTCGAGGACGAGGCGCAGGCCCGAGAGGTCTTCCGTGGGCTGCCGCCGGGAGAGCGGCTCCTCGTGGAGGAGCGCGTCCGCTTCCGCCGGGAGCTGTCAGCCCTTGTCGCGCGGGCCCCGAACGGCCAGCTTGCGGCGTACCCGGTCGTGGAGAGCGTCCAGCGCGACGGGATCTGTGTCGAGGTGGTGGCGCCGGCGCCGGGCCTCGACCCCGACCGGGCCATGGCGGCGCAGGAGATCGCCATGCACATCGCCACGGAGCTCGACGTGACCGGGGTGCTCGCCGTCGAGATGTTCGAGGGTCCGGACGGCGAGGTGGTGGTCAACGAGCTCGCGATGCGGCCGCACAACACTGGTCACTGGACGATCGAGGGGGCGGTCACCAGCCAGTTCGACAACCACCTCCGCGCGGTGCTCGACCTGCCACTCGGTCTTCCGCTCGCCCGCGCGCCGTGGACGGTCATGGTCAACATCCTCGGCGGGTCGGCTCCCACGCTCTTCGACGGGTACCCGCACGTGCAGGCGCGGGACCCGGCGTTGAAGGTGCACCTCTACGGCAAGCAGGTGCGGCCCGGGCGCAAGGTGGGCCACGTGACGGCGTACGGCGACGACCTGGCCGATGTCCGGGAGCGCGCCCGCCACGCCGCCGGGTGGTTCGACGGCAGCCTGGCAGCCGGGACTGGTGGGACCGGTGGGACCGGTGGGACCGGGGCCGCCGGTGGGACCGGGGCCGCCGGCGAGAAGGCCACCGGGAACGAGACCGCCGCCGCGCGGCCGGCTCACTAAGGTGGTGGGCATGAGTGGAGCGGGTTCGGCGCTGGTCGGAGTCGTCATGGGCTCGGACTCCGACTGGCCTGTGATGGCGGCCGCGGCGTCGGCGCTCGACGAGTTCGGGGTGCGCTACGAGGCCGACGTGGTCTCCGCCCACCGGATGCCGGTCGAGATGCTCGAGTACGGCGCAGCGGCCGCGCGCCGCGGGCTCAAGGTGCTGATCGCGGGCGCCGGTGGCGCCGCCCACCTGCCGGGGATGCTGGCCTCCGTCACGCCGCTGCCGGTGATCGGCGTACCGGTCGCGCTGGAGCACCTGGAGGGCATGGACTCCCTGCTGTCGATCGTGCAGATGCCCTCAGGCGTGCCGGTGGCGGCGGTGGCGATCGGCAACGCGCGCAACGCCGGGCTGCTGGCGGTGCGGATCCTCGCCACCGCCGACGAGCGGCTGAGCGCGGCGATGGAGGACTTCCAGCGGTCCCTCGCGGAGGCCGCGCACCGCAAGGGCGCCGCTGTCCGGGCCGCCGCGACGAGCGCGCCCGCACCCGAGGCGGACACGCGCTCACCCCTGTCGGAGGCGGCGGCCGGATGAGCGCGAGGCAGGGCGCCGCTCCCCGCTCCGTCTACCTTCACATCGGGCTGCACAAGACGGGGACGACGTACCTGCAGAACCTGATGCGAGCCAACCGCGACGGCCTGAGCGAGCAGGGGGTGGAGTTCACCGCCGGACCGGGGAAGCCGGTCCAGGCCTTCGCCGTCTGGGACCTCCAGGGCCGCCGGCCGCGCGGAGCAGACGACCCGCGGATCGCCGGCTCCTGGCCCGCGCTCGTCGAGGCGATCCACGCCAGCGGGTCGCCGGCGGCGCTGGTGTCGGAGGAGCGGCTCAGCCTGTCGACGGTCAAGCAGGCCCGCACCGCGGTGAAGGCCTTCCCGCAGTCCGAGGTCCACGTCGTCGTCACCGTGCGCGACCTCGCCCGGGTGGCGGTGTCGGCCTGGCAGGAGGAGGTGAAGAACGACCACACGTGGACGTGGCGGGAGTTCGCCGCAGCGATCCGCGACCCGGCGCAGCTGGCGACGAACCCGGCCCGTGGCTTCTGGCTCCGTCAGGACATCGTCAGCATCTGCGAGGTCTGGGAGGCGGCCGTGCCGATCAGCCGGATCCACCTCGTCACCGTCCCTCATCCGCCGGCGCCGCCTCGGAAGCTCGTCGACCGCTTCTGCTCCGTCGTGGGCTTCGACGCCGCGGTGCTCCGCGAGGAGCCGGTGTGGACGAACGAGACCGTCGGAGTCGCCGCGACCGAAGTTCTCCGGCGGGTCAACGAGCGGCTGGGCGGACGGCTCAACCAGCGCCAGCACGACCAGGTCATCAAGATGACGGTGGCGCCGATGCTCGCGAGGCGGACGGAGCCGGTGCGCTTCACGCTGCCCGCGGACGAGCACGGCTGGGTGAGCGAGCGGGCGGAGGAGACCGTCGCGATGCTGGCGACCCGCGGCTACCCGGTCGTCGGGGACCTCGCCGAGCTGCGGCCCCAGCTCAGCGACGGGCGACGACCCGACGACGCGACCGACCAGGAGCTGCTCGAGGCGAGCCTCGACGCCTTGGCGCTGCTCTCGGAGCGGTTCGCCACCGTGTGGTGGCAGAAGCGCCGGCCCGACGAGGCGGGCGACCGCAAGGCCGACGTCTCGAGCATTGCCCGCGGCGCGGTCTTCCGCGGCCAGCGCAGGGCCGCCGACCTCGCCGACAAGAACCCCACCGCTGCCAAGGCGATGGGCGTCGTGCTCAAGGCCCGGGGGCGCGGCCGCAAGCGCCCTCCCGAGCCGCGTTCCGACTGACCGACCCGCTTCCCCCTGCGCCGACGCCTTCCCTCCCTGACGCCCGTACCTGCGCCTCCCTTTGCGCCAAGATCCGACGTACGGGTCGCTGGGACAGCTCCTGCGTCGGATCCTTGCGCGGGAGCCGGGGGGGCACGATCCGACGTACGGGTCGCTCGGGCAGCTCGTACGTCGGATCCTTGCGCGGTAAGGGACGGTCAGGCGGCGCTGCGGCGACGCCAGCCATGGGCCTCGAACATGCGGTGAAGCTGCGCCGCCACCCGGTCGCCGAGATGCCGAGTCGCGTAGGACGAGAACACGAGGAGGCCCGCGCCCTTGATGGCGATCTCGTTCTGCCGCAACAGGTCCTCGTCCCAGCGCGGGATGTCGTGATGCGGGATGCCGTGGATCTCCGTCCGCACTCCCCAGGTCGGCCAGTCCGTGTCGAGGTAGAACCTGCCGCCCGGGGTTCGCAAGATCCGCTGACGCTCGGGCTCGGGCAGCCCGGCCTGGCGGCAGATCAACGCGAACTCGCGCTCGGGAAGCGACTCCACCCCGCCTGAGGCGTCGAGGAGCGACTCGGCGATGACCGCCCGGTTGCGGCAGCGACCTCGACGCGACAGCGCATCCCACAACGCGGCCGTGGTGACCAGCCGTTGCTGGACCGCGGCAAGAACGATCACCCGCGCGCGTCGGGGTGCGACCCGCTCACTCGCAGCGTCGACGATGCTCCGCGCGATGCGCGTGCGGGGCGGCAGAGCTGCGGGACTGACATCGCGGACGGTGAGCTGGGTCGACCATCGGACCGAGACGTCCCAGTCGCGAGGAAGCTGGATGCGCGCCGCTCGTCGAGAGCGGGACGAGCCGGGTACGACGATGTGCAGCCCGTCAGGCGTGAAACCGGCCAGGCCGTCGTGCACCGCTGCCGACAACCCGTGCAGCATGCTCCCGGGAGGCGCCGCCATGAGCACGACCCACACGCGCTGCTCGGGCGTGAGGGGGCCGTTGTGCAGCACGACGACGTCCGAGGTCGGCGCCTGCCAGCGGCGGGCGGACAGCTGAGCCACGACGTGCGACGCTCCGTGCGTGGCGACCAGACGCCGGCGGAGGGACACCCCGTGCCGTGCTGCCTCGACCAGGACGTGCGAGTCGAGGGGGTCGCCTTCGTGCGAGGTGGTCATGGGGCCAGACAAGCGCTGCGGTCATGCTGAGGGGCGCCGTTCGAGGAGATCTGTGGAGGACGGAGCGGCTGAGGCGGCCCGGTGGATTGGCCTCCTCCGCGCGTCACGATCCGACGTACAGGTCGCGCGGGCAGCTCGTACGTCGGATCCTTGCGCGGGAGCCGGGGCAGGATCCGACGTACAGGTCGCGCGGGCAGCTCGTACGTCGGATCCTTGCGCAAGGGCGCAAGGGCGCAAGGGCGCAAGGGAGTGGAGCGGGGGAGTGCGGCAGGTTACTGGCCCTGGCAGTGCACGTCGGCGGTGTCGTCGCTCTGGATGGCGCCGAACAGGGCATCCGCCTTCGGCTTGTCCCACAGCACGGCCGATCCGACGCTGGTCGACGCGCCGAGGGTCGAGTAGGGCACCACGCAGCGCACGGTGCCGGGTCCGCTGCTGTGCGCCGTCGCCCAGGCGAACCGCGCGAACGCGAACGGCCCGACGTTGTCCCCGATCCGCACCGACTCCGCGCCCGAGACGTTGAGCTTCCAGTAGCGCCACGGGAACGCGACAGTCTGCCAGGAGGCCGCCTTCGAGCCGGTGGCCGCGATCACCTCGCGCTGGTGGAAGGCGCGCGTGATGTCGCCGAGGGGAAACGCGCGTGAACGGGAGTAGTCAAGGGCCACGTGCCCGTCGACGCTCTGGCAGCCCGCCTTCATCCGCAGGTTGCCGGCCAAGGGGTCGACGATAGAGGTCGTGGGGCAGACCGTGATGCCACCCACCGCGTCCACGACGTCGACCACCCCGGTGAAGCCCACCTCCACGTAGTCGTCGACCTTGATGCCGGTCGCCAGCTCGACGGTCTGGACGAGCAGCTTCGGCCCTCCGTAGGCGTAGGCGGCGTTGATCTTCTGCTGCCCGTGCCCGGGGACACTGACGAGGGAGTCTCGGGGGATCGACAGCATGACGTTCGGGCCGGAGCTGTCGCTCACGTGCAACACGATGATGGTGTCCGTGCGTTGCCCGGCGGCCGCCCCGGTGCCGAGGTCGTGCTCCTGCGCCGCGGTGAGGCCCTCCCGGCTGTCGGACCCGACGAGCAGGTAGGTGGTGCCCGGGCCGTCGGCTGGACGGGCTCCCCTCGGCTCCGCGTCCACCTTCGTCACCTTGCTCCAGGCATAGATCGGTACGACGACGAGGAACACGAGCCACGCCGCGAGGAGCGCCAGCAGGAGCCGCCACCAGCGGAACCGGCGCCGGCGGCGGGTCCGTGACGGCGCGGGCGCGGGAGATGAGCCAGCCGGCGGGCTCGACAAGGCTCGCGCCGGCGAGGCGCGGACCGGCTGCGGACGCCCGGCCCCGGAGCGGAAGGCAGGTCGCGCGGCAGGTGGCGCAGCGGACGGTGCCGCCGAAGGCCGTGGTGCCGCGGGCCGTGGTGCGGTGGACGGCGATGGTGTCGCGGAGCGAGCCCGCGGATAGGTGCCGCCGAACGACGGCGGAGCATCCGTCGGGTTCCCGCCCGAGGGCGCAGCCCGATGCGGGGGGCGCTCGGCCCGGATCATCTTCGTCGGCTCCGGATCACCCTTCCGGGGCTGCGGCGCGCCGTCGTCGGCGGTGTCCGGGCTCGGTCTGAACAGCCAGTCGTATCCCCTCTTGCGGGGGTCGTCCTCCTCCGGCATGCCCGTCACGGTACCTCCGCGCCGAGCCCAGACCGAGCAGCCTCAAACGCTTCTCAGGGAGCAAAGACTTGCCGTCGTTCCCGGTGGCGTGCCCAACCGCTTCCGCCCGGCGGGTCGGAGCTCGAGTTACGGCTGAGGCTGGTGATACTAAGGCGCATGTCTACAGCCCTGCCCGCCTCAGCCGGCAAGACCGTCGCCGGCAAGGCGGCATCGATCCGCCTCCGACGGGCAGTGGCGCTGATGCTGATGACCGTGGTGGCGCCCGGCTCGGCTCAGCTCGCCGCAGGGAACAAGAAGGTCGGCCGGTTCGCGCTGCGCGCCTACGCGGTCGCGCTGCTGTTCGTCCTGGTGCTCGGCGCAACGCTGCTGGTCTCGCGCGACGAGATCCTCCGGCTCTTCACGAGCCCCCTCTTTCTCGGGATCGTGCGGTTCGGCCTGATCGGCTACGCCGTGGCCTGGGCGTATCTGCTCATCGACGCCTGGCGGATCGCGAACCCCCTCGGGCTGCGGCAGAACCACCGGCTCGCGATGACGTTCCTCAACGGCGTGCTCTGCCTGTCGCTCAGCGGCGCCCTGCTCTACGCCAGCCACCTGGTCGCCGTCCAGAAGGACTTCATCCAGACGGTCTTCACCCACTCGGCGGTGTCGCAGGCGCAGGACGGCCGGTACAACATCCTGCTCCTGGGTGGTGACGCGGGAGCCGGTCGCGTCGGCCTGCGCCCGGACAGCATGACGGTCGTGAGCATCGACCAGGAGACCGGCCGCACGGTCCTCTTCGGCCTGCCGCGCAACCTCGCCGACGCGCCGTTCCCTCCGGGGACCGTCATGCATCGGCAGTTCCCCAACGGCTTCGACTGCGACGGCTGCTACCTGAACGCCGTGAACACCTGGGCCGACGACCATGCCTCGCTGTTTCCCGGCGTGGCCCAGCCCGGTGTGCTCGCCACCACGCAGGCCATCGAGCAGATCACCGGACTCACGATCAACTACTACGTGATGGTCGACCTCGGCGGCTTCCAGGAGCTCGTCGACGCCTTGGGGGGAGTCGTGGTGGACGTCCACCAGACCGTGCCGATCGGCGGCATCGGTCACTCCATCACCGGGCGCATCCTCCCCGGCAAGCAGCGCCTCAACGGCTTCCAGGCCCTGTGGTACGCGCGCAGCAGGGTGTGGTCGAGCGACTACTCCCGGATGGCCCGGCAGAAGTGCGTGATGGACGCCATGCTGCACCAGCTCGACCCGCAGACGGTGCTGATGAAGTTCGGATCGATCGCCTCGGCAGGCAAGAAGATCCTGTCCACGTCCATCCCGGCCGGGGAGATCCACACGTTCGTCGGGCTCGCGCTCAGGGCCCGCAACCTTCCGGTCACCACGGTGTCGTTCGTGCCCCCGAAGATCGACACCGGGAAGCCCGACTGGGCGCTGATCCGGCAGATGGTGGGCACCGCGATCACCCGGTCGGAGGCGGCCGGGTCGACGAAGCCTCCGGCGCACCGCCCGAAGCCGCCGGTCTCCGACGGTGGCAGGGACAGCTACCAGCAGAGCTACGCGCCCAACGACACGTCGGACCTGTCCGGGACCTGCTGACGGTAGGCTGCGACTCCGGGCGCGGCGTCGCGGCTCGCGATGCGAGTTGGCTGGCGCCCGGCGCGCCCGCCCGGTATGGCGGTCTCAGAGGAGCGCGGTGTCGCAGCAGCAACGAGTCGTCGCGGTCGTCGTCACCTGGAACCGTCGGGACCTCCTCGCCGAGGCTCTGCGGGCCGTTGCCGGCCAGACCCGGCCAGCGTGGCGCGTGGTCGTGGTGGACAACGCCTCGACGGACGGTACGGCGGCTCTGCTGGCCGCCGACTTCCCAGCCGTGGAGGTGGTCCGCTCCCGGCGCAACCTCGGCGGCGCTGGCGGTTTCGCCCTCGGAATGCGGCACGTCCTGGACACCGGTGCCGGCGACCTCCTGTGGCTGATGGACGACGACACGGTGCCCCGCCCCGCCGCGCTCGAGGCGCTCACTGCCGCTCGGTCGTCGTACCGGGGAGCGACCCCGGCGCTCCTCTGCAGCCGCGTGGTGTGGACGGACGGCCGGGACCACCCGATGAACACCCCGCGTCGGTGGCCCTGGGTCGGCTCGGCGGCTCGGCGGGCGGCGGCCCGCTGCGGCTGCGTGCCGGTGCGGTCCGCGTCGTTCGTCTCGCTGCTGGTCGACGCCGCGGTGGTCCGACGCCGTGGCCTGCCGCTGGCCGACTACTTCCTCTGGAACGAGGACTTCGAGTTCACCGCCCGCCTTGTCCGAGGCAACGTGGGTCTGCTGTGCCCGGCGTCGGTCGTCGTGCACCACACCCGCACGTTCGGCGCCACCGACGTCGACCCGGGCGACCGCTTCTTCTACGAGGTGCGCAACAAGGTCTGGCTGTTCACGCGGTCCCGAGGTCTCAGCCCTCTCGAGAAGGTCGGGTACGGCGCAGCGACCCTGCTTCGGTGGGGGCGCACCCTGCGTGCCTCGCAGCACCGCGGGGTGCTGCTCGCCAGCCTTCGCCGCGGGCTCGCCGCCGGCATCCGCAGCTCTCCGCGCCCGACGGAGGACGTGCTGGCCGCGGCCGGAGCCGAGGCGCAGCAGCAGCCATGAGCGAGCGGTTCAGCCTGCTGATGAGCGTCTACGGAGGCGACGACCCCGACTTCCTGGAGGCCGCCTACCGCTCTGTCGTCCACCAGCAGACCCGGCCACCCGACGACGTCGTCCTCGTCCAGGACGGCCCGGTGCCCGACGAGCTCGCCGCGACGATCGCGGCGCTGGTCACCGGCTCACCCGTGCCCGCGCTGCTGCTGCCGCTCAACGAGAACGTGGGGTTGGGCCCGGCCCTGGACCAGGGCATGGCCGCGTGCTCTTCCGACATCGTGGCCCGGATGGACGCCGACGACATCGCCGTCCCGCACCGGTTCGAGGTCCAGGTCCCTGTGGTCGAGGACGGCGCAGACCTGGTGGGCTCGTCGCTTCTCGAGTTCGGCACGTCGGCCACCGACATCGTCGGCCGGCGGGTCCCCCCGCTGGACCCGGACGCCATCATCGCGTACTCCCGCTTTCACCAGCCGTTCAACCATCCGACGATCGTCTACCGGCGCTCGATGGTCCAGGCCGTCGGCGGATACAGCAGCCTGCCGCTGATGGAGGACTACCTGCTGTTCGCGAAGATGATCCAGCACGGCGCCCGCGTCGCGAACATCGAGGAGCCGCTGGTGCTGTACCGGGTGGGCGCCGGCGCCTACGCGCGCCGGGGCGGTGTGAGCCTGCTCAAGTCGGAGTGGTCGCTCCAGAGGCGGCTGCGGGCGCTCGGTTTCATCTCGCGAGCGGAGTTCGTGCGTAATGTGGGGCTTCGCGGGTCCTACCGTCTCGTGCCGGAAGGCCTGCGCAGAGCGGCGTACCGGCGCTGGATCGCTCGCCGGGGCGAGCGCTGACCGTTCCGTCCCCTCACCGCGGCTAGACTTGCGCGGGACATTTCACCAGGAGAGCCCGTGAATGCTGCATCGAGCAACGCCGATCTCGTCATCGTCGGCGCCGGCCTGTTCGGGCTCACGGTCGCCGAGCGGTGCGCCAACGATCTCGGGCTCAAGGTGCTCGTCCTCGACCGCCGCAACCATGTGGGGGGCAACGCCTACAGTGCTCCCGAGCCGGAGACCGGCATCGAGGTGCACAAGTACGGCGCACACCTGTTCCACACCTCCAACGAGCGCGTCTGGGAGTACGTCAACCGCTTCACCGCGTTCACCGGCTACCAGCACCGGGTGTTCACGAAATACCAGGGGCAGGTCTACACGTTCCCGATGAACCTGGCGCTGATCAACCAGTTCTTCGGTCAGTCGCACACTCCGGACGAGGCCCGTCGGCTGGTCGCCGAGCAGGCCAGCGAGATCGACACGGCCGACGCGAAGAACCTGGAGGAGAAGGCGATCTCCCTGATCGGCCGACCCCTCCCCGAGGCGTTCGTCCGTGGTTACACGGCCAAGCAGTGGCAGACGAACCCCAAGGACCTGGCGCCCGAGATCATCACCCGGTTGCCGGTTCGTTACACCTTCGACAACCGGTACTTCAACGACAAGTACGAAGGCCTGCCGGTGCACGGCTACACCGCGTGGATGGAGCGGATGGTCGACCACCCCAACATCGAGGTGCGGCTGGAGACCGACTTCTTCGACGTACGCGACGAGATCGTGGGGAACGTCCCGATCGTCTACACTGGGCCGCTGGACGCCTATTTCGCCAACTCCGCCGGGGAGCTCTCGTGGCGAACCGTCGACCTGGAGGTGTCCGTCGAGAACGTCGGTGACTTCCAAGGGACGTCGGTCATGAACTACGCCGACGAGGAGGTGCCCTACACCCGCATCCACGAGTTCCGGCACTTCCATCCCGAGCGCGACTGGTACCCGAAGGACAAGACGGTGATCGTCCACGAGTACTCGCGGTTCGCCGAGCGGGGCGACGAGCCGTACTACCCGGTCAACACTGCCGAGGACCGCACCAAGCTGCTGGCCTACCGAAAGCTCGCACAGGCCGAGCCTGACGTCCTGTTCGGTGGTCGCCTCGGCACCTACAAATACCTGGACATGCACATGGCGATCGGGTCGGCGCTCACCATGTACGACAACCTGCTGCGCCCGCACTTCGCGGACGGAGCCGACATCGAGAGCGGCGGTATCGAGGCGTGACAGCGACCACAGCGCCCACGTCGGAGCGTGGCGTCCAGGGGATGGGGCCACTGCAGAACCCCCGGACGCAGCGGGGGATGCGCTACGTGTTCAAGCGCCGTTACCTGCTGTGGCTGCTCGTGCGCAAGGAAGTCAAGGTCCGCTACGAGGGCTCGCTCCTCGGGCTCGGGTGGTCGTACATCCAGCCGCTCGTCCGCTTCTGCGTCTACTACTTCATCGCCAACCTGATCATCAACCACCAGACTCCCAACCGCGCGCTGCACATCTTCAGCGGCATGGTGATCATGCAGTTCTTCTCCACCTGCCTGTCCGCCGGGTCGAAGGCCGTGATCAAGAACAAGTCGCTGGTGCGCAAGATCAACATGCCGCGCGAAATGTTCCCCGTCGCCTCTGTCGCGGTCTCGCTCTACAACATGTTCCCGATGTACGTCGTGCTGATCATCGGCGAGTTCATCGTGGGGTGGCACCCCGACGCACGGGCGGGCCTCGCGGCCCTGCTGGCCTTCGCGATCGTGGTGGTCTACGGACTGGCCATGGCGATCATCCTCAGCGCCGCGAACGTCTACGTCCGCGACACTGCGAACGCCGTGGAGATCATCAACACCGTGCTGCGGTGGACAGCGCCGGTGATCTACACCTACTCCACGATCGCCCCGAAGCTGGCCGACCATCCGTGGGTGAACCAGCTGTACATCTGGAACCCCTTCAACGCTGCGGTGATGCTCAACAACCGCGCATTCTGGATCCCGACGTTCCCGAAGACCGACACGATCTCCGACCCGATCGCCACCGGCGTGGCGCAGGAGCTGCCGTCACACCTCTTCGAGCGGAGCCTGGTCGTCCTCGTCGCCGGGTTCGTCTTCCTCGCACTTGCGCAGCTGATGTTCAGCCGGCTCGAGGGCAGATTCGCGGACAAGCTCTGATGGCCACCGCGATGATCGTGGAGGGCGTCACGAAGCGCTTCAAGATGTCCACCAGCGACGGGTTGAAGCGCCTCACCGTCAACGCCGTGAAGGGCAGGCACGAGACGAGGACGTTCACAGCGGTGGACGACGTCTCGTTCAAGCTCGACGCCGGTGGCTCCATCGGGCTGATGGGGCTGAACGGCTCCGGCAAGAGCACGTTGCTCAAGCTGATCAGCGGGGTGATGGACCCGGACTCGGGCACCGTCTTGGCCCGCGGCAAGATCGCCGGCCTGATCGAGGTGGGAGCGGGCTTCCACCCGGACCTGACGGGGCGCGAGAACATCTACCTCAACGGCGCGATCCTCGGAATGAGCCAGCAGGAGATCCAGCGCAAGTACGACGAGATCCTGGCGTTCTCCGAGATGGAGAAGTACGTCGAGGGGACCGTCCGCAACTACTCGACGGGGATGTTCATGCGGCTGGCCTTCGCGGTGGCCGTGCACACCCACTGCGACATCTTCCTCATTGACGAGATGCTCTCGGTCGGGGACCAGCCGTTCCGGCGCAAGTGCATCAAGAAGATCCTCGAGCTCAAGGAAGAGGGAAAGACGATGGTGTTCGTCAGCCACAACCCCCGCCAGGTCGTGAAGCTGTGCGAGCTCGGGCTGGTGCTCTCGTCCGGGCGGGTGTCGTTCTTCGGCGAGGCGGGAGAGGCCGTGAAGGCCCTCGACTACGACTACGACGACGACGAGGACTGACTCACGTCGAGGTCTTGCCGCCGGCTCCCGCGGAAGGATCCGACGTACGAGCTGGCGGAGCGACCTCTACGTCGGATGTTGCCGCCGGCTCCCGAGAAGGATCCGACGTACGAGCTGGTGGAGCGACCTCTACGTCGGATCTTCGGGTAGGTGGGACTGCCCGAACACCGCATCATCGGTCGCGGTCCTCCGGAGCTTGAGGTGTTTGGGTAGCTCCGGCTACCCGAATCGCTCAGAGTCTCGTGAGGCGGAGCCAACTCTGCCGTCGCGGCAAAGCTCTCGAGAGGGCGAGCCAGCTCTGGCCTCGCGGCAAAGCCCTCGA
>JBBSIF010000047.1:0-16360 GCA_038232255.1 Propionibacteriales bacterium | reverse complement strand
TGGAACTCCCGGCGCGCGGACACCGAGAAGCCGGACGAGTGGCGGATCGACCTCGATCCCATGCCCGGATGCGAGTTCTCGACGGTGCGCCGCGTCGCGCACGTCGCGCACGAGGTGCTGGACGAGCTGGGAGCGGTGGGCTGGCCGAAGACGTCGGGCGGGTCCGGCCTGCACGTCTATGTGCGGATCGAGCCTCGGTGGGGCTTCTCCGAGGTACGACGGGCAGCGCTCGCCTTCGCCCGAGAGGTCGAGCGCAGGGCACCCGACGACGTGGACATCACCTGGTGGCGCAAGGACCGCGACCCGACGACGGTGTTCGTCGACTACAACCAGAACGCCCGCGACCACACGATCGCGAGCGCGTACTCCGTGCGCGGCACGCCGCGCGCAACCGTGTCGACCCCGATCCGGTGGGACGAGATCGACGACGTCGCGCCGCGCGAGTGCACGATCGCGACGGTCCCGGCCCGGTTCGCCGAGCTCGGTGACCTCCATGCGGGCATCGACGGGGCGGTGTTCTCCCTCGAGCCGCTGCTGGAGTTGGCCGACCGTGACGCGCGGGACGGCGTTGCGCAACCCCCTCCGGCCGACGAGGTGTCGGGCTAGCCGGCCAGCCGCTCGCCGAACGTCTCGAGCGCGTTGTCCACCCGCACCCGCTGCACGATGTCCTGCGGCAGCGTCCTCAGCGACGAGACCGGGTCGTCGAAGTCCCAGTGCGGGTAGTCGGAGCTGAACATCAACGTGCGCTCCGCCTGCGTCATCTCGCAGAGCGCGTGCAGGTGCTGCCTGCGGCGCGGCTCGGCGAGGGGCTGGGTGGTGAACCGGACGTGCTCGAAGACGTAGTCGCTCGGCAGCCGCTTGACCCACGGCACCTCGTCGCGCAGTGCCAGGACATTCTTGTCGAGCCGCCACAACACGTCGGGCAGCCAGCCGAAGCCGCCCTCGGTGATGACCACCTTGAGGTCGGGGAACCGCTCGAACACCCCGTTGCAGACCAGGCTGATGAGGTTCGCCTGGAACACCTGGCTGAGCCCGGTGTGCCACTCGACGTAGTACGTCGGAGAGGCTCCCGCCAAGCCGGGACCGGTCCGGAAGATGCCCTCGCTGGAGTTGGGGTGGACCGTGACGGGCAGCCCGAGCTCGGCGGCCGCCGCGTAGATCGGGTAGTAGTGCCGCTGCCCCATCAGGAGGTTCGTGAGCGGCACCAGCACGGAGACGAACCCCTTGCGCCGACCCGCTCTCCGGATCTCGTCCGCTGCCTGTGCGGGGTCCTGGGGCGCCGCGACGAGCGTTCCCCGGAAGCGCTCGTCGGCGTCCAGCCAGGTGTCGGCGAGCCAGTCGTTGTACGCGGACGCGATCGTGGCGGCGAGGTCGGGGTCAGGCATCGAACCCAGGCCAAGGACCTCTCCGCCGATCAGGATGGCGCGGGAGATCCCATGCTTGTCGAGGAGGTGCTCGCCGACGTACGACGGGTCCGACGCGGGTGCCGACCCGTCCGGAGGGAACGCGTCCCGGCGCAGGACCCCGGCCGGGTTGACGTAGAGCAGATTCCTCGGGATCGACACCGGCTCCCGGTTGCTGGGCGCCGACAGCTCCCGCTGGTCGCCCAGGCCGAGCCGGTGCCGGGAAGCAGTGGACAGGTACGGCTTCAGGTCAGCCATTCCACGCCGCATCAGCGGATGGACGTCGCAGTCGACGAGGCTCAGACCTCCGGCCGCCGCAGCCGGGTCCGTCGGCGCCTCGAGAACGTCCTCTGCCATCGACCTGCCCTCCAAGTGCACGCATGTGTCGCGGTTCGACGCCGAGCCAGCAGACGCGAGCACCAACATAGCGTCGGTGGTAGCGGAACGCCCCGTGATCGGTGCCAGACTGAGCGCCTGACGGTCGAGTCGGGCCAGCGGCCAGGAGAGAGTACTTCGTGGACCATGAGGTGGGCGCGGTCGAGGACCTCCGACGCGAGGGCTGTCGTGTCATGGACGTGGACGGTCGCCGCATCGGCGTGATCAGCTCCGGCGACGCGTTCTTCGCGATCCACGACCGCTGCCCCCACAAGGGAGCCGACATGTGCCAGGGTACGGTGGGCGGCACCTTCGTCGCATCCGCGCCACACGAACTCGTCTACGGCAAGCACGACTGCGTGATCCGCTGCCCCTGGCACGGGTGGGAGTTCGACCTGGAGACCGGGCGCTCGCTGCTCCAACCGGACCGCGTGGGGCTGAAGACCTACGCCGTCTCCGTCCGCGACGGCTCCGTCATCCTGCACACCTGAGATGGGCGACTACGGGCACCCGCTGCTGTTCGGCTCCTTCGTGACACCTCGCAACGACCGGCCGGCGGAGGTCGTGCAGCTCGCCGTGCTTTCCGAGGCCGTAGGGCTGGATCTGGTCACGGTCCAGGACCACCCGTACCAGGCGTCGTACCTGGACACCTGGACGCTGCTGAGCTTCCTCGCCGCACGCACGAGCACTGTGCACCTCGCGGCGAACGTGAAGAACCTGCCACTGCGACCGCCCGCGGTGCTCGCTTGCAGCCTGGCCAGCCTGGACCTGCTGAGCGGTGGACGGATCGAGCTCGGCCTCGGTGCCGGCGCCTTCTGGGACGCCATCGTCGCGATGGGCGGGCGCCGCCTGACGCCCGGAGAAGGCGTGCAGGCAGTCGAGGAGGCGGTGACAATCATCCGCCAGCTGTGGGACACCGACACCCGTGGCGGGGTCCGAGCTGACGCAGCTCTACGACCTCGTCGACCAGGTCGCCGCGGGGTTGGTGAACGCCGAGGCCGCGCGCTCCGCCATCAACGAGATGGCCATGCGGCAGAACAAGTGGACCGTGGGCACGTACTGCGAGTCCTACTGCCGGATCGTGACGACCCATCACAGCCTGGAGGACGGAGCCATGTTCCCGCGCTCAAGCGCGCCGACCGCGGCTCGGCGCGGTCGTCGAGCGCCTCGAGCAGGAGCACTGGGTCATCCACGACGTCCTGGATGGAGTCGACCGGGCCCTGGTCGCCTTCGTCTCTGTTCCCGGCGGCGTCGACGAGCTCCGCGCCGCCGTCGACATCCTCAGCGACACGTTGCTCTCGCACCTCGCCTACGAGGAGCGCGAGCTCGTCGAGCCCCTGTCCCGGGTCGCCCTGTACTGACTGGGCCGTCGAGCTCGCCGCTGTCGGACACCGCCGCTCTGGGCACACGAGCCGTTACGGCGCAGGGAGGTGGCCGGACCAGAGCGCGGACGCACCGTTCGATCCCGTCGTGATCACGTAGGTCTTCCCGCCGGCCTGCGCCCAGCTGGTCGCCGTTCCAGCGGGTCCTCGCACGAGAGTGAACTCGCCCGCTCTCTCGCTGACGATGACGGAGCGCCCGCCGGACGTGGTGAGCACGGACGTGTCGCGGGAGCCCGGTGGCCCGACCAGGGCAGCGGACTGGCTGGTCACCGGCACGTCCGGGAGGTCGTCCACCCGCGTAGCGCCATCGCGGCCGACGGACCACGCGGCAAGGCGATCGTCGACGTAGCCTGCCGCGAGGCAGGCGGCCTGCCGGCACCGAACCCCGGTGGCTTGGCCCTGCCCGTCGGTCGGCAGGTCGACCCGGGCCCACGAGGACCCGGGTGAGGAGCCTCGCCAGATGGCGGGTGCGAGGTCGACATGCCCGTCCTCGAGGAGGGTGACGGCTCCCGCTATGGCGATGCCGCCGGGGTCCTCCCCGACTGCACGGATGACGTTCAGCGCGTGCTCGTTGCTGGCCAACGCGGTGCCGGTGGAGCTGCCTCTCGACCAGTCATGGCCGTGAGGGGTCCAGAAGACGATGTCCAGGCCGGCGTCGTCACTGGACCAGGAGCCGACGATCACCGGCTTGCCAGCCGAGAACGTCAGAGCCGTGATCCCGCCGGCTCCCCAGCCACCGAACGTCTCGAACGTCTGCGTGTACTCCGTCACCCCGTCAGCAGTGCCGGACCAGGTGGTCCACCGCGGGTTCGAGTGTGCCCCGCCCGGTGCGTCGCCGACGGCGAAGATGTCGTTGCCGTCGGCGATGACGGTCCGCCAGCGGGCGCGGTAGGCGTAGTAGGACTTCGGCCTGAGCGGCACCGACGTCCACCGTGCGTCGGCAAGGACGAGCAGCCGCGGCGCGACATGGGCGTGCTCGTCTCGGGCGCCGACAAGGAGGCCGTCGCCCATCGGTGTCAGGGAGACAGGGGTGACGTCGCCCGGCAGCTGCACGCGCTCCCATCGCAGCGGCAGCGGTGCACTCTGGTCCTGCTCACTGTGCTGCGAGCACGCCGACAGCAACGCAGCGCTGACGATTCCGACGATGGCGGTCCGGGCCAATCTGCGCTGCATCCTCGTCACCGCTGCCTCCCCTGGAGCCAATCCTCGACGACACTCACCTGCTTGACCGGGTCAGCCGCTCGCATCGGGCGCTGGTCGCGGCGTCTGCAGGACCCCGTTCATGAGCACGTGGAACGCCCAGGTCAGCCGCTGCGGACCGCTGCCGGACATCAGCTCCATCCCGAGCGACGCGATCCGCGGGTAGGAGTCGGGCGAGGCGTCGAGGATCGCTGCGACCACCCTGTCCTCCTCGTCGCGAGTGTCGAGCGCGTGCCGCCGGGTGCCCTGCTCGACGGCCGTCGACGTCGCGACGTGCAGCATCAGGTCAACCGCCCACGCCGCCCGGTCCGCGGGCACGGCATCGCTCATCACCGCCAAGAGCCCGTCGACCAAGCTCAGATAGCCCGGACCGGACGGTCGTGTCACCAGGGCAGACTGGGCGAGACCGGGGCGGTCGATCAGCACCTCGGTGTAGGACCACAAGATCCGCACCAGGCGGTCCCGCCAGTCCCCCGTCGCCGAGACCGGACCGAGGTCGACCTCGGCCAGCAGCTCGTCCAGCATGAAGGCGTGCAGCTCCGCGGTGTTGCGCACGTACACGTACAGTGACGCCGCGCCGGTGTCCAGCTCCTGCGCCAACCGCCGCATCGTCAGGCGGTCCAAGCCTTCCGCGCGCAGCACGTCCATCGCCGTTGCCACGATCCCCGTGCGCGTCAACGCGGGTTTGGCGGGCCGCTCACGGCGACTGATCGGTGCTGGCTTCCCCGCCGTCATCCCGACCAGCATAACGAACGTGTTCGGCGCAGGTGCCTCAATCGCCAGCACGCGGGCCGGAACGTCGTACCGCGACGACGTTGTCGATCAGGGGGCCGGTCTCACCGGTCGGACCCGTCGCCTCCCGGCTCGCGCGCACGAGCCGCTCGACCCGCCAGCGTGGCGGTGCCAGGTCAAGGGAGAGCAGGATCTGTTCCGGGGTGGGAAAGGGTCTCTCCGGGTCGGCCGAGGACCAGGGTGGGACCGAGGCATGGTCGACGACGAGCAGCAGACCCCCCAGCGTGACGGCGCGCACGGCTGCCTGCAGGACCGGCTCGCGGCGGAACGCCGCCGGTGACTGCAGGTACTGCGCGGAGACCAGGTCGAAGGCGCCTACGGGGAAGCTACGGGTGATGTCGTGCCGCTGGAAGTCGATACGGTCGGCTAACCCGGCGGCGGCGGCCCGCTCGGTCGCGCGGGCGAGCGCGGTGGCCGAGACGTCGACCGCGGTGACGCGCCAGCCCTGCCGGGCCAGCCACACCGCGTCGCCACCCTCGCCACAGCCCAGGTCGAGCGCGGTGCCGGCAGAGAGCCCACTCGCCACGTCGGACCAGGACGGCGTTCGGTCTGCCGCTCCACACCCGCTCGTGCCCGCGATAGTGCCCCTCCCAAAACTCCTCCGCGTCCGCGCTGCCATCGCCTTCACCAGTGGAGTGCCGGTGACCTTTGCGCGCCTCGTCGTCGGTCACCGGCGAGCCACCCATCGCGTCGCCCTCGCAGCCGTCACGGCAAGAGCGGTGTCCTCGCGGGTCAGGTCGGCGTTGATCGCAGCGCCAGCAGTCAGACCCGCTGTGGCGGAGCCGATGACCTGAGCACGTGGGTCGGCCACGTTGCCGGCGACCCAGACGCCCGGCACCGCGGTGGCTCCCATCGGGTCCGCGTCGACACGGGTGCCGATCAGGTGTTCGCTGAACCAGACCTCGCTCGGCTGCAACCCCACGGCGGCGAGCAGGTCGGTGCGTGCGTTCATGCGCGGAGCGACCACGAGTGCCTGCAGCTGAACCGACTGCCCGCTGCTGAGGCGTACCCCTGTCAGCGCGTCGTCGTGCACCTCGAGCGACATGACCTTTCCGGTCACGACGGCGACGTCGCGAGCCGCTAGCTGCTCCGCCTCGGCGTCGGTGACGTCGTCGGTGGTGTGCAGGAGCAAGGTGACGTCGTCGCTCCACTGCCGCCACATCAGTGCCTGCTCTGCCGCCAGCGGGCTGGTAGCCAGCACGCCGATCGCCTTGTCGCGCACCTCCCAGCCGTGGCAGTACGGGCAGTGCAGGACATCGTGGCCCCACCGCTGCGCCAAGCCCGGCACCTGCGGCAGCTCGTCGACAAGACCCGTGGTGACGAGCAGCCGCCGCGCTCGCACCGCCCGGCCGTCGGCAAGGTTGACCGCGAAGCCCCCCGTCGCTCGATCGAGCGGACCATCGAGCCGTCGGACGGTCAGCACCGTGGCCGTGACGACCGTGGCGCCGTACCCGGCCACCTCCGCGCGACCGGTGGCCAGCAGCTCACCCGGCGGGGATCCCTCCCGGCCGAGATAGTTGTGTACGGCGTCCGCGGGCGCGTTCCGAGGCTCTGCGCCGTCGACCACCAGCACGCTGCGACGCGCTCGCGCGAGCGCCAGCGCTCCACTGAGGCCGGCCGCGCCTCCCCCGATCACCACGACGTCGTACCGCTCCCCCAGCTCGCTTCGATTCATCCGTATTCCAACCCCTTCCGCCCTACCGCGGTGTCGTGACCCAAGCCGGCGCAGCGCCGACAACTCCGAAGGTCGCAGGCGACTCTGCGTCTGGGGGGACGGCCTTGACAAGCTAAGTTGCTGGAACTGCAAAATGGTCGGATGAACGACGACCACTCCGCACCGGAGTCGAGCGACGACCCGCTGGGACCGGTCCTGGACGCGGTCGGCCCGCGGCTTCGAGCCCTGCGACAGCAGCGCGGCGCGACGCTGGCGCAGCTCGCTCGTGCCACGGGCATCTCGGTCAGCACCCTCTCGCGCCTCGAGTCCGGCCAACGCCGGCCGACGTTGGACCTGCTGCTGCTGCTGGCTCGCGCTCACCAGGTGGCGCTCGACGACCTCGTGGGCGCGCCGCCCACCGGGGACCCGCGCATCCGTCCCCGCCCCGTCGAGCGTCACGGGATGACCTGGCTGCCACTGACCCGCAGGCCGGGCGGTGTGCAGGCCTTCAAGCTGATCCTTCCCGTCCAGGCGACGGGTGCTGAGCCACAGCAACAGGCGCACGAGGGCTACGAGTGGCTCTACATCCTGTCGGGTCGGCTCCGGCTGCTGCTCGGCGAGCACGATCTCACGCTCACCGCCGGCGAGGTCGCGGAGTTCGACACCCACACTCCTCACTGGTTCGGCAACCCGGGGCGCGCGCCGACCGAGGCCCTGTGCCTGTTCGGCCCGCAGGGTGAGCGTCTCCATGTCCGCGCCCGCCCAAGCACGCGCTGAGAGTGCAGCCCGGCACGTCTCTCGAGTCCCGGACGTCGCGAGGCTCGCGCTCACGGCGCTCACGGCGCTCTGGAGCTGGTGCGATGCTGTCTGCATGGCCTTCGTGGTGGTCGGTGCCGGCGCCGTCGGGGCGGTTGTCGGTGGTCGGCTGCATCAGGCCGGACACGACGTCACGTTGCTGGCTCGCGGTGCCAATCTCGACGCCCTGCGCACGAAGGGTCTGCGCCTCGAGTCACCCGACGGCAGTGACATGGTCGCCGTGCCAGTGACCGGCGACCTCGACGAGATCGGCTGGCGCAACCAGATCGTGTTGCTCGCGGTGAAGAGCCAGCACACCCATGAGGCACTTGCCAGGCTGTCGCTCTCGGCGCCGGCTACGACGCCGGTCGTGTGTCTGCAGAACGGCATCGTCAACGAACCTGCCGCGCTGCGTCTGTTCGCCGACGTGTACGGCGTGAGTGTCGCGTGCCCCACCAGCTACCTGCAGCCGGGCATGGTGCAGGCGTGGTCCACCCCGGTCACGGGTCTGCTCGACGTCGGTCGGTATCCGTTCGGCACTGACGAGACGTGCGAGCGGGTCGCCCAGGCGTTCGCGTCCGCGACGTTCGACGCGCACCCGATCGCGGACATCCGCCGATGGAAGCACCGCAAGCTGCTCAGCAACCTCGGCAACGTCATCGAGGCCTTGTGCGGGCCAACCGCCCGCCAAGGCCGGCTGGGGACCTGTTGCTCGCAGAAGGCGAGGCGGTGCTGCGTGCTGCCGGAATCGAGGCAGCCACCGCCGATGAGGACCGGACCCGGCGGGCGGACCTCCTCCACTTGGGGCGGATCAACGGCACCGGCAGACCCGGAGGGTCGACGTGGCAGAGTCTGCGACGCGGCTCCGGTGACGTCGAGACCGACTATCTGAACGGCGAGGTCGTGCTGCTCGGGCGCATGCATGCCATCGCGACGCCGGCGAACGAGCTCATGCAGCAGCTGGCGCGTGAGTGCGTAACCGGCCGTCGCTCAGCGGGCAGCCTGACCGAGTCTCAGGTCCTCGACCGGATTGCCACCATCTCCGCACCGTCCTGAGGTGTTCGGCGATCCGGCTCGGGTCGTAAGGTGCCTCGCATGGACGACGACAAGGTCAACCTCGCTGAGAAGCTCGCCTTGCTCGACACGCCGTACACCCCCGGCACAGTCGGCTACCTCAACGACTACACGATCAACGTCGTGAAGATCCACGGTGAGTTCACGTGGCACACGCACGAGGAGACCGACGAGTTCTTCCTGGTGCTGGGCGGTCGCATGACGATCCAGCTCCGGGACCGGGACGTCGACCTGGCGGCGGGCGAGCTGTTCGTGGTCCCACGAGGTGTGGAGCATTGCCCCACGGCAGACGAAGAGGCCGAGGTGCTGCTCATCGAGCCTCGCGACACGGTCAACACCGGAGACGCCGGCGGCGAACTCACCACCGAGCCGCTTCAGCTGTGACCCGAACCGACGTCGTCCCAACACAGAGAAGGCACTCGGTCCGCAATATTTGCTACTGCGCAATCGTTACGCCATACTGGTGCGTGGGCCCGTAGGGGGCCTCGACCCGCCACGAAGGAGATTCCCCCTCATGAAGACGAGCTCACCTTCGACCGTGGTCGTCACCGGTGCCAGTGGAGGGATAGGGCGTGCGGTCGCGCGAGCCTTCGCCGGCCGCGGCGCCACCGTTGCCCTCCTCGCCCGCGGCGAACGGGGGCTGGCCGGAGCCGCAGACGACGTCCGGGACGCGGGAGGTATCCCCATCATCATCGCGACGGACGTGGCCGACCACGAGGCGGTGTTCGCCGCCGCCCGCCGGGTCGAAGACGAAGCCGGTCCCATCGACGTCTGGGTCAACGTGGCCTTCACGTCGGTGTTCGCACCCTTCGAGCAGATCAGCCCGGACGAGTACAAGCGAGTCACCGAGGTCAGCTATCTGGGCTACGTCTACGCCACGATGGCGGCGCTGCAGGTCATGCGCCCCCGGGACTCCGGCACCATCGTCCAGGTCGGCTCCGCGCTGGCCTATCGCGGCATCCCCCTGCAGTCGGCGTACTGCGGAGCCAAGCACGCCATCCAGGGCTTCAACGAGTCGCTGCGCTGCGAGCTGCTGCACGACAAGAGCAACGTGCACGTCACGATGGTGCAGATGCCCGCCGTCAACACGCCCCAGTTCTCCTGGGTGCTGTCACGGCTGTCACACCAGGCCCAGCCCGTCCCACCGATCTACCAGCCGGAGATCGCGGCCGACGCCGTCCTCTACGCCGCTGACCACCCTCAGCGCCGCGAGTACTGGGTGGGCGCCAGCACGGCAGCGACCCTCGTCGCCAACGCCGTGGCGCCCGGTCTGCTCGACCGTTACCTGGGACGAACCGGATTCGGGTCACAGCAGACCGACCAGCCCAAGGACCCCGACTCGCCCGTCAACCTCTGGGAGCCCGCGGACGGGACAGCCGGCCGCGACTTCGGCGCCCACGGCATCTTCGACGACACCGCGCACCACCACGCCCCGCAGCTGTGGGCGTCACACCATCACGGCCTGCTCGCCGGCGCCGGCGGAGTTGCGGCGCTGGCTGTCGGGGCACTGTTGAGCAGGCGGTCGCAACGATGATGGGCCATCGCGACAACACGATCGGTCCGCGGCTGATCGGCGCGGCCACTCTGGTGCTCGGGGTCGTGCTGGCGACCCAGCCCCGGCGGGTGTCCCAGGCTGTGTCGGGAGACCGTGCGGTGAGCCAGGGCTGGGTTCGGCTCCTGGGGGCCCGCTACCTCGTCCAAGGCACGGCACAGCTCGGTTGGCCCTCCCCCGCAGTCCTGCGGGCGGCGCCTGTCGTCGACGGACTGCATGCGCTCAGCATGTTCACCCTGGCCACGGTCCAGCCCGACTATCGGCGTCCGGCGCTGGTCAGCGCCGTCACGGCGAGCACGGGGGCGACAGCGAACACGCTGACGGCCCTCAGGAGGCACGGGGTCCGGCGGTGAGTGGTACCGGCGATGGGGCCGACCCTGCGACGTACCCGCCGCACGTTCTCAGCGAGTACGTGCTTCTCGCCGACGGCGAACGAGGCGCGGTCCTGGGTCCACGAGGCGACATCGTCTGGATGTGCGTCCCCCGCTGGGACAGCGACGCAGTGTTCAGCTCGCTGATCGGCGGCGCAGGCGGCTACGCGATCACACCTGTGGAGCGTTACGTCTGGGGCGGCTACTACGAGCCGGACAGCCTGATCTGGCGCAGCCGCTGGGTGACGACGTCGGGGATCATCGAGTGCCGAGAGGCGCTGGCCTTCCCCGCTGACCAGCAGCGCGCCGTCGTACTCCGCCGGGTCGAAGCTGTCGAAGGTGACGCTCATGTCCAGGTCATGCTGGACCCCCGGGGTCAGTACGGCGCTCGTGCACTCACCCGGCTCTCCTGCGACGACGGGGTCTGGACCGCACGCACGGCAGATCTTCACGTCCGCTTGACGGGCGCCGACACGGCGGAAGTGACGGCTGCGAGCGGCGGGCACCGCAGTCTGGTGATGGACCTGAGACTGGCAGCGGGGCAGAGCCATGACCTGGTGCTGGAGCTGACCGACGGCCGGTTACCCGACGACCTCGTCGACGCATCGAACGCGTGGAGTGCCACCGAGGCCGCGTGGCGGTCGGCCGTTCCGCGCTTGACCGACTGTCTGAACCCTCCGGACACCGCGCACAGCTACGCGGTGCTGCGCGGCATGACGAGCCTCGGTGGAGGAATGGCGGCGGCCGCGACGACGAGCCTTCCCGAGCGTGCCGAGGCGGGCCGCAACTACGACTACCGCTATTCGTGGATCCGGGACCAGTGCTACGCCGGCCAAGCGGTCGCGACCGTGGGAGGGTACGGCCTGCTCGACGACGCCGTCCGGTTCGTCGGCAGCCGGTTGCTCGAGCACGGCGACAAGCTGGCTCCCGCCTACACGACGCTCGGCTCTGCCGTGCCCGACCAGCGGAAACTGAACCTCCCCGGCTACCCCGGTGGCGCTGACATCGTCGGCAACTGGGTCAACCAGCAGTTCCAGCTCGACGCTTTCGGTGAGTCCCTGCTCCTGTTCGCAGCCGCCGCCCAGCTGGACCGACTGGACACCGACGGCTGGCGGGCGGCACGAGCGGCCGCCGACGCCATCGCCTCCCGCTGGACCGAGCCCGACGCCGGGATCTGGGAGATAGACGACCGGCCCTGGACGCATAGCCGGCTCACCTGCGCTGCCGGTCTCCGGGCTATCGCCGGCGCGCATCCGTCGAGCAGCGACGCCATCGACTGGCTCAGCCTGGCGGACCGGATCGTGGCTGACACCTCCGCTCACGCGCTCAACCCCGACTCCGGAAGCTGGCAGCGGTCGCCCGGCGATCCCGGCTTGGATGCCGCACTCCTTCTCCCCGGCTTGCGCGGCGCCGTACCGGCCGACGATCCCCGCACTCGAGCCACGCTGGCCGCTTACACCCGTGACCTCACCGTCAACGGCTACGCCTATCGCTTCCGGCAGGACGACCGCCCGCTCGGCGAGGCTGAGGGAGCGTTCCAGCTGTGCGGATTCCTGATGGCACTGGCCACGCACCAGCAGGGCGACATCGTGACCGCGCACACCTGGTATGAGCGCACCCGCGCCAGCTGCGGCCCTCCGCAGATCTTCTGCGAGGAGTACGACACAGCCGAGCATCAGATGCGGGGCAACTTCCCCCAGGCCTTCGTCCACGCCCTGATGATCGAGACGGCTGCACGGTTGGCCTCCGAGCTCCCCGATCGAGGCAGCTGAACCACCGTCTCGAACAGACGCCCTATCCGACGGCGCGAGACCGCGTCCGGATGACCATGCCCACCATGAGGAGTTCGAAGTGTCGACTCTCTCGCTGCCGATCCTGTTGGTGATCTTCGCTGCTGGTGCGGCGGCGATCTGGTTGGCCGGCGTGCAGCTGTCCAACCAGACCGACGTGTTGTCCACGCGGCTTCACCTCGGTGCAGCACTGGGCGGGTTGATCATGCTTGCGATCGCCACCAACCTTCCCGAGATCGCGATCACCGTCAGTGCGTCGCTGTCCGGTGAGGTGGGGGTCGCCGTCGGGAACATCCTCGGCGGAATCGCCATCCAAACTGTCGTACTGGTGGCGCTGGACGCCTTCGGAGTACGCGGCAAGCATCCCCTGACCTACGTAGCGGCCTCCCTCGTGCTTGTCCTGGAAGGCGTCCTGGTCGTGGTCGTGCTGTCCGTCGTCATCGCCGGAAGCCAGCTCCCGTCGGCCCTCGTCTTCTGGCGGATCGCCCCAGGGTCGGTGCTGATCGCAATCGTGTGGGTCGTGGGCCTGCTTCTCCTGCAGCGCGCGGGGACATCCCTGCCCTGGCACGAATCCGGCGAGGCACCCGACAACCAGCAGGAACCACAGGGCCACAGCCAGCAGAAGACCGAGCAGCAGGCCAAGCAGAAGGGTGTGAGCACCGTCAGGTCGGCGATCATCTTCGCCGTGGCTGCGCTCGCCACTCTCGTCGCCGGCGTGGTGCTGGAGCGCAGCGGTGACGCCATCGCGACACACATCGGCTTGTCAGGAGTGCTGTTCGGTGCCACTGTGCTGGCTGCCGCCACCTCCCTGCCCGAGCTGTCCACGGGTCTGACATCGGTCCGGAACGCGGACTACCAGCTTGCCATCAGCGACATCTTCGGCGGCAACGCGTTCCTGCCCGTGCTGTTCCTGGTCGCCACCTTGCTCTCCGGCCAAGCCGTCCTTCCACAAGCCAACCCGAGCGACATCTATCTCACTGCTGTCGCCATGGTGCTGACGCTCGTCTACACCACCGGGCTGGTCTTCCGGCCGTCCCGCCGCGTCGCCAGAATGGGAGTCGACTCCCTCGTCGTACTCGTCTTGTACGCGATCGGACTCGCCGGACTGTTCGCGATCGCCACCAGCTGAGGCGCCCGATGCGGGCCTGGCAGCGGCGGTGCTCCACCCGCCGCGTCGGTCGCCTACCCCTTGCCCGTGGGCGTGATCGCCTCACGGCCCCGCACGTCTGACAGCAGCTCCGGGCTGATTGCTTCTCCCCGGCGCAACACGCTCACTGCTCCGGTCCGCTCCAAGATCACCGATGCGATGTCGTCGTACCGTCGTACTCCCGCGAGGCGCAGCTTGCCCCTCAGCTCGTCCTCCACGATGTGAGCCTTGCGGAGGTTGTCCCGCAGCACTTCGCCGTTGGCCATGAGAAGGAGTGGCTGGTTCGTCATCGCCGCGTCGGCGCGAGGGCTTCGCCGCAGCACGCCCAAGACTGCCTGGAGTGCGAACAGCGTGAAGAGACCGATGACGCCAGCCGGAAGGGTCGGGGTGTCACCGAGGACAACGCGCCCCATCACCGCCCCGAGGGCGACCGCAGCGGCCAGGTCGAAGCTCGACAGGTTTGCGAGCGCCCGCTGACCGAAAAGTCGGAGCAGGAGAAGAAACGCAGCATAGATCCCCACCGTGGAGATCACGACGGAGGCGGCCTCCTCCCACGTCAACGTCAAGTCCATGAGCCCTCCTCAGGCCACCGTCCAGATGTCATTCGCGGGGATGTCACCGGCGGCCTCGACCAACCGTTGCAGCGGACCAGTCAACGCGTCCCCGTCCGCGGGGCTCAGCCGCCCGAGCAGGTCGCTCAGGAGAGCGCAGCGACGGTCCAGCACGGCTCGGACGACGTCCTGCCCACGTTCACGCACGGCCAACACGACGTTGCGGCGGTCGTTCGGGTCGTCGCGACGGTCCAGCAGCCCCATGCCGACAAGGGCGTCGCAGGTGCGAGATGCGTTGGAGGCGTGGACCCCGAGGACCTCAGCCAGTGCGCTGAGGTTGCTCGGCCCCCGCGATGCCAGCACGACGAGAACCCGCAGCTGCACGAGGGTCACCACCTCGTCGACCTCCCGAAGCGACTGGACACTCAGCGCAACGAAGACACGCGAAGCCGTCATCAGGGCGTTGACCTGCTCGGTCGACGGCTCATGCAAGGAGCTTGCCTGACCTGAGGGCATGGGGCGAACTCTACTCATAGATTGCACCACTGCAAAGGTTGCGATATGAGACAGACGGCTCGGCGACCTCGGCGATCGGCACGGCTGGGCTCTCACCGGCGGGACGGATGAAGTTCGCTCTCCGCGGGGGTGCGCTCGTCGGGATGCGCCGATAAGCGGTCGACAGAGCAGGTCGTGCTCGTCAGGCTTCATGACATGACGAGCAGCGATGTGTGGGACGAAGAGACGGCCGAGCGGTACGACGAGACCTCCGCAGAGAAGTTCGCGCCACACGTGCTCGGCCCTGCCGTGGACCGTCTTGCCCGCTTCGCTGGGTCCGGTCGGGCGCTCGAGTTCGCCGTCGGTACCGGACGGGTCGCCATCCCGCTCGCTGCCCGCGGGGTGCCGGTGACTGGCATCGAGCTCTCGGAGCCGATGGTGGCTCAGCTGCGACGCAAGATCGACGAGGCTGCCCTGCCGGTCGTGGTCGGCGACATGGCGACGACCCACGTCGCGGGCGAGTTCTCCCTGGTGTACCTGGTCTGGAACAGTATTGCCAACCTGCGCACCCAGGAGGAGCAGGTCGAGTGCTTCCGCAACGCTGCTGAACACCTCAGTCCCGGTGGGCGGTTCGTCATCGAGCTGTGGGTGCCTCCGCTGCGTCGCTTTCCGCCGGGTCAGGTCGCGGTTCCCTTCGACGTGAGTGACGGACACCTGGGTTTCGACACCTACGACCTCACGAGCCAACGCGGCACCTCTCATCACTATTGGCCGGGTGACGACGGGGCTACGCGTTACGGCTTCACCAACTTCCGCTATATCTGGCCAGCCGAATGCGACCTCATGGCCCGGCTCGCCGGGATGGAGCTGGAGGAGCGGCTCGCGGACTGGGACGGCACTGCCTTCACTTCTGACAGCGAGAGCCATGTCTCGGTATGGCGGAAACCATAACGATTCGCTTGCCAGCCATCCGTTGCTCCTGGCCGCTCGAGGCCAATCCACCGCGTCCTCTAGTGAAATAGGGCGTCGACATCCGGTAGCCCCTCAAAGCGGGAGAACGTCCCCGCGTCCGCGATCTCTGTGTGGTCTGAGGGGACCTGCGCCGGGCTCTTCCTGACTGGCCTGGAGGCTTACCTGGGACCGCGCTAAGGAGCTTGCCCAGCACGCCCAGCTGAACATCAACACCGGCGTCGCGGTTTACTTCGCCGACACCCACACCCTGGCAGCGCGGCACGGAGCACTTGCCCTCGATCCATCAAACCAGTGTCGAGACGACTGGTTGAGTCTGGTCAGACGCCTCGGTCCGGTTTGGCCCCTGAGCCCTCTAGGGTGAAGGAAGGTGGCTCAGGCCTCTGCCGGCGTTGCCGTCGAGCCGCGTACGACGAGCGACAGCGGGAGCAGAACCGAACGGGCGGGCCGGTCCGGTCCGGCGATCGCGTCGAGCAGCAACCGAGATGCCTCGGCCCCGATCTGCTGGTGGGGGATCGCGATCGACGTCAGCGGCGGCTTGAGCTTGTCCAGGAATGGCATGTCGTTGAAACCGACAACACTGATGTCCTCGGGGCAGCTGATACCGCGCTCTGAGAACACGTCGTAACAGCCCAACGCGATCAGGTCGTTCCCTGCGACGACGGCGGTGAACCCGAGATCAGCGTTGAGGAGACGCCGTAGGCCGTCCGCGCCTGCGGCCTCGCTCCAATGGGCCGTGGTGGTGACCAGGGCCGGGTCCTCGTCGAGTCCGCGGTCATGCACTGCGGCCCGGAACGACCGGGCCCGGGT
>JBBSIF010000046.1:0-16393 GCA_038232255.1 Propionibacteriales bacterium | reverse complement strand
GCACGATCGAGAAGCTCAAGGAAGAGGACCAGATCGTCACCGGCACGGTGATCGAGGTCGTCAAGGGCGGGCTGATCCTCGACATCGGGCTGCGCGGTTTCCTGCCCGCCTCGCTCGTCGAGATGCGTCGGGTGCGCGACCTGCAGCCCTACGTGGGCAAGGAGCTCGAGGCCAAGATCATCGAGCTCGACAAGAACCGGAACAACGTCGTGCTCTCGCGGCGGGCGTGGCTCGAGCAGACCCAGTCCGAGGTGCGCTCGACCTTCCTGCAGACGCTGCAGAAGGGCCAGGTCCGCAAGGGTGTCGTCTCCTCGATCGTCAACTTCGGCGCGTTCGTCGATCTCGGCGGCGTGGACGGTCTGGTGCACGTCAGCGAGTTGTCGTGGAAGCACATCGACCATCCCAGCGAGGTCGTCGAGGTCGGCCAGGAGGTCACCGTCGAGGTCCTGGACGTCGACATGGACCGGGAGCGGGTGTCCCTGTCGCTCAAGGCGACGCAGGAAGACCCGTGGCAGCAGTTCGCGCGCACCCATGCGATCGGGCAGGTTGTGCCTGGCCGGGTCACGAAGTTGGTGCCGTTCGGTGCGTTCGTGCGCGTCGACGACGGCATCGAGGGGCTCGTACACATCTCCGAGCTGGCGGAGCGCCACGTGGAGATCCCCGAGCAGGTCGTCAATGTCGGCGACGAGATCCTCGTTAAGGTCATCGACATCGACCTCGAGCGCAGGCGCATCTCGCTCTCGCTGAAGCAAGCCAACGAGGGCACCGTCGGCGAGGCCGTCGCTGGCGAGTTCGACCCGGCGGCCTACGGCATGACGGCGTCGTACGACGAGTCCGGCAACTACATCTATCCGGAGGGCTTCGACTCCCAGACCCAGGAGTGGCTGCCCGGCTACGAGACCCAGCGCGAGGAGTGGGAGCGCCAGTACGCCGAGGCGCAGGCCCGTTACGAGGCGCACCAGCGGCAGATCGACGAGTCCCGCAAGTCGGAAGCCGATGCCACCGGAGCCACCTCCTACACGTCCGAGCCGACCGACAACGGCGGCTCGCTCGCGTCGGACGAGGCGCTGGCCGCGCTTCGCGAGAAGCTCACCGGCGGGGCCTGAGCCGACCGCCGCGTGCTTCGGGTCGGGCTCACCGGCGGGATCGGGTCGGGCAAGAGCGAGGTGACGCGGCGGCTGGCCGCCAAGGGTGCCGCGATCATCGACGCCGACGTCATCGCCAGGGAGGTGGTCGCGCCCGGCACCCCGGGCCTCGCCGCCGTGGTCGACGCGTTCGGGCCGTCCGTGCTCAGGCCGGACGGCGCCCTCGACCGGGAGCGGCTGGGGCGGCTGGTCTTCGCCGACCCCCCCGCCCGCGAGCGGCTCAACGCGATCGTGCACCCGCTCGTCCGGCAGGAGACGGCTCGCCGGTTCGCGGAGGCACCGGACGGCGCGGTCGTCGTCAACGATGTCCCGCTGCTCGTCGAGACCGGCCTCGCCGCGTCGTACGACGTCGTCGTGGTGGTGACCGCGGAGCCGGGCACCCAGGTACGCCGCCTCGTCGAGCGCAGGGGGATGATCGAGGAGGACGCCCGAGCCCGCATCGCGGCGCAGGCGCCGTTGGCCGACAAGGTTGCGGTCGCCGATCACGTTGTGCACAACGAAGGCGACCTGGCGGATCTGGAGGCGCAGGTCGACGCCCTCTGGCAGTGGCTGCGCCAGCGGGCCGCGGAACGTCAGCCGCCAAGCCAGCGTTAGACAAAGCGGAAAGTGTCACACCGCAGCCGTAGCGTGGAGGCCATGCGTCCCGTCACAGATCTCGTCCGCCAGGCGTCGCCGTTCAAGGTCGAGAGCGACTTCGCGCCGTCCGGCGACCAGCCAGCCGCCATCGAGGAGTTGGAGCGGCGGGTGCACGACGGCGAGCGCAACGTCGTCCTGCTCGGAGCTACCGGCACCGGGAAGTCGGCGACGACGGCGTGGCTGGTCGAGCGGCTGCAGCGACCGACGCTCGTGATGGCACCCAACAAGACGCTCGCGGCTCAGCTGGCCAACGAGTTCCGAGAGCTGCTGCCGCACAACGCCGTCGAGTACTTCGTCTCCTACTACGACTACTACCAGCCCGAGGCCTACGTCCCACAGACCGACACCTACATCGAGAAGGACTCCTCCGTCAACGAGGAGGTCGAGCGGCTGCGGCACTCCGCCACGATGTCCCTGCTCACCCGCCGCGACGTCATCGTGGTGGCCAGTGTCTCGTGCATCTACGGCCTCGGCACGCCGCAGGAGTACGTCGACCGCATGGTCCGCCTCGAGGTCGGTCAGCAGATCGAGCGCGACGTGCTGCTGCGCAGGTTCGTGCAGATGCAGTACGCCCGCAACGACGTCGCGTTCACCCGCGGGCACTTCCGGGTGCGGGGTGACACGATCGAGGTCGTCCCGGTCTACCAGGAGCTCGCGATCCGGCTCGAGATGTTCGGCGACGAGATCGAGCGCATCCTGACCCTGCATCCGCTCACCGGCGAGGTGCTCGAGGAGCACGACCACGTCTTCATCTTCCCGGCCACCCACTACGTGGCCGGACCGGAGCGCATGGAGCGGGCGATCGCCGGCATCGAGACCGAGCTCGAGGAGCAGCTCGCTCGGTTCGACCGGCAGGGCAAGCTGCTCGAGGCGCAGCGGCTGCGCATGCGCACGACGTACGACGTCGAGATGATGCGTCAGGTCGGCTTCTGCTCCGGCATCGAGAACTACTCGCGGCACATCGACGGCCGAGCCGCCGGCACCGCGCCGCACACGTTGCTCGATTACTTCCCGGAAGACTTCCTGCTCGTCATCGACGAGTCCCATGTCACGGTGCCGCAGATCGGCGGCATGTACGAAGGCGACATGTCGCGCAAGCGGACGCTGGTCGACCACGGCTTCCGGCTGCCCTCGGCAATGGACAACCGGCCGCTCCGATGGGAGGAGTTCCTGGGGCGGATCGGCCAAACGGTCTACCTGTCCGCCACGCCCGGTTCCTACGAGTTGTCGGCGAGCCGCGGCGTCGTGGAGCAGATCATCCGGCCGACCGGGCTGGTCGACCCGGCGGTCGTCGTCAAGCCGACCAAGGGGCAGATCGACGACCTCGTGCACGAGATCCGGGTGCGCGCAGAGCGCGACGAGCGGGTTCTCGTCACGACACTGACCAAGAAGATGTCCGAGGACCTCACCGACTACCTGCTCGAGCTCGGCATGCAGGTGCGCTACCTGCACAGCGAGGTCGACACCCTGCGCCGGGTCGAGCTGCTCCGAGAGCTTCGCATGGGCACGTACGACGTCCTGGTCGGCATCAACCTGCTCCGGGAGGGGCTCGACCTACCCGAGGTGTCGCTCGTGTCGATTCTCGACGCCGACAAGGAGGGCTTCCTGCGGTCGGAGACCTCACTCATCCAGACCATCGGCCGTGCCGCCCGCAACGTCTCCGGGCAGGTGCACATGTACGCCGACGCGATCACTCCGTCGATGCGTCGGGCGATCGACGAGACCACCCGGCGACGTGCCAAGCAGGTGGCCTACAACGAGAAGCTCGGCGTCGACCCGCAGCCGCTGCGCAAGAAGATCGCCGACATTCTCGACGGTGTCTACCGCGACGCCGCCCGCGAGGGCGAGCTGGTCGGGGGCGGTGGCCGGCAGCAGAGTCGCGGAAAGGCCCCGGTTCCCGGCATGCGCTCGAAGTCGGCGACCATCGGGCAGCACGCCGCGGAGCTCGTCGGCATGCCGAAGGCCGAACTCGCCAACCTCATCCAGCAGCTGCAGGACCAGATGCACGCCGCGGCCGCCGGCCTGCAGTTCGAGCTGGCGGCGCGCATCCGCGACGAGGTCGGTGAGCTGAAAAAGGAGCTGCGTCAGATGACAGCGGCGGGCCACTGAGGCCTGCTGCCGGGTCCGGGCGGTCGCCGCTCAGGTGAAGTTCCCAGCCTAGTCAGGCCGTCGCCGCGCGGTTCAGAGGTCGCCGCTCGCCGGGCCCAGTGCCGGCAGGCCGAACCACCGCTCGACCGACTCGAGCAGCCCATAGGCGTTGAACGGCGTGGCGTCCGTGCACGCCTGGCACGTGGCGGGGCCGGCCTCGAGGAGCATCACATTTCCGCCGCCGCCCTGGCCGGTCGCGCCCTCGTCGAAGACGACGACCACGGTGACGTCGTTGCGCCCGCCGTCGGACAGTAGCGCCGGCACGCGGTCGCGCAACCAGGCGTCCCCCTGGCAGATCTGGTTCTGTACGGGGCCGCCCAGCTGGCACGGCGTCAGGCTGCGGTCGGTGTGCATGTCGTTGTACTGGTTCGGCACGATGAACGAGAAGTCCGGCAGGGTGCCAGCCGCCATGTCGGTGGCCAGGCCCGAGTACGGCACGTCGTTCGTGGCGCAGCTGCCGTCGCCGGCCGCGCTGAGCGACGTGTAGTAGAGCGCCGGGTTGTGCCGGGCCAGGTATCCGCCCTTGTTGGCGCGGTAGCAGTTCGCCGGCATGCCCTCGGCGTAGACCTTCCAGGACACCGGCACGGTCGCCCGGTTCATCTGGGCGAAGAGGTTGTCCGACGTCAGCGAGTTCGTCGGACACGTGTCGGTGACGCAGCCGCCGTACTGTCCCGAGGTCAGCACCAGGTATCCCGGCAGGCTCGGGTGCGTTGCGGCGTAGTACTTCGAAAAGAGCCGGCCGGCTGGGATCAGGGTGGTGTTCAGGTACGGCGCGTTCGCGTTGCCGACGACCTGCGAGTACTCCTTGTTCTCCATCAGGATGACGGCGAGATGTGGCGTCTTAGTGCCCAGCGCGCCCTGGGCGGGTGCCGGTCGGGTCACAACTCCGGTCAGCGCCGCCGTACAGGCTAGGAGGACGAGCGCGGTCCGAACGGCTATTGGGCGCACACCGCGCTCCCTTCGGCGAACGTCGCCAAAGCCGACCATATCGCCTCGCGCCTCCGCCGGGGAGGGATTCCGGCCTACCAGCCGCGAGCGCGCCACTCCGCCAGCGACGGCCGCTCGGCGCCGAGTGTCGTGTCGGCTCCATGGCCGGGATAGATCCACGTGTCGTCGGGCAGCTCGCCGAAGACCTTCCGCTCCAGGTCGTCCATCAAAGACTCGAAACGCCGCGGGTCGCCCTGCGTCCCCCCGGGCCCGCCGGGGAAGAGCGAGTCGCCGGTGAAGAGGTGCCCACCGTCCCCGGTGCCGGGAGTGCCGTCGGGAAGATCGAGGTGCAGGGCGATCGACCCCGGCGTGTGGCCCACGAGGTGAAGCACCCGAAGCCGCAGATCTCCCACGACGACCTCGTCGCCGTCCGAAACAAGCTCGCGAGCGGGGATCGGCAGGCCGGACGCGTCCGCCGGGTGCACCACGACGCTCGCTCCGGTGATCCCGACGATCGCTTCCAGTCCCTGCCAGTGGTCGCGATGCTGGTGAGTGGTGACGACGCGAACCAACCGGTCGCGTCCCACCGCTGACAGCAGGCGCTCCGGCTCGTCGGCGGCGTCGATGAGCAGCACGTCGCCGGTGGCTGTGCACCGTAGGAGGTACGCGTTGTTGTCCATCGGGCCCACCGCGATCTTCGTCAGCTCGGCGCCAGGCAGCGTGCGGACCGCGACCGGGCCGCCGACGTGCACATCTCCGGTGTACCTGTCTCCGGTGTGTTCGGTCATGCGTCCCAGCATCCCTGACGGGTAGCCTCTAGACAGCGGAGGGGAGTATCGCCTCGCGCGGCGTCGTCAACACGGTCCCTGGACCCGGTGTCGCGGCCTGTGCCATCTGGTGCGGGTGGGAGAGACCTTCGGTCATGCTCGCTCCGCCCATTCGCGAAGGCTGGCCACTCGCATGTCCGTCCCGCTCATCGCCTGGGTCGCCACCATCGGCGGCCTGCTCGCCCTGCTCCTGCTCGACCTCGTCGTGGCCGGCAGGCGCGGCGAACCGATGAGCCTGCGGGTCGCCGGCACCTGGAGCGCGATCTACATCGGCGCGGCGGTCGTCTTCGGCGTCGTCCTGCTCGGCTGGCAGGGCGGCGACGCCGCGGCGCAGTTCGCCACGGCGTACGTCGTCGAAGAGAGCCTCTCGGTCGACAACCTTTTCGTCTTCGTGCTCGTGCTCTCCGCCTTCGCTGTGCCGCGCCGGCAGGAGCAGCGCGTCCTGCTGTACGGCGTCGTCGGCGCGCTGGTCCTGCGGGCCATCGTCATCGCGGGCGGCGTGGCGCTGCTCGACGCGCTGGAGTGGGTGATCTACCTGTTCGGGGCGTTCCTCGTGATCACCGGCATCCGCCTGGCGTTCTCCGGTGAGGAGGAGCCGGACGTAGCGAACAACAAGATCGTCCGACTCGTGGAGCGAGCGTTCCCGACCACCAGCGAATACCACGATGGCCGGCTCGTGACCCGGTTGTCGGGTCGCCGCGTCCTCACGCCACTCGCGATCGTCTTCGTGGCCCTCTCGGTGACGAACGTGCTCTTCGCCGTCGACTCCATCCCGGCCGTCTTCGGCGTCACCCGCGACGGGTTTCTGGTCTTCACCTCCAACGCGTTCGCTCTGGTCGGCCTGCGCTCGCTCTATTTTCTGCTCGCCGGCGCAGTGCGCGCGCTGCGCTACCTCAACTACGGGCTCGCCGCGATCCTCGTCTTCGTCGGCGCCAAGATGGTGCTCGAAGGTGTCGTGACGGTGCCGACCTGGCTGTCGCTCGCGGTCATCGCCGCCCTGCTGACTATCACGGTCGGCGCCTCGCTGATCGCCGGTCGCGACGACGAGCGGCCGCTCGAGCACGCGGAGCCGGGCCAGGCGCTGCAGAGCCTCGACCGGTCCGGTTGAGCGGCCGAAACCGCCGCCGAATCTGCCGCCTAAAACTGTCACAGCCCGCGGCTAGCATGGCCGGACTGTCATGACACAACACTCCGCTGACCGCCTGGTCGTGCGCGGCGCCCGCGAGCACAACCTCAAGGACGTCTCCCTAGACCTGCCCCGGGACGCGCTCATCGTCTTCACCGGCCTGTCGGGCTCCGGCAAGTCGAGCCTCGCCTTCGACACGATCTTCGCCGAGGGCCAGCGCCGCTATGTCGAGTCGCTATCGGCGTACGCGCGCCAGTTCCTGGGCCAGATGGACAAGCCCGACGTCGACTTCATCGAGGGACTCTCGCCGGCCGTCTCGATCGACCAGAAGAGCACCAACCGCAACCCCCGGTCGACTGTCGGGACGATCACCGAGGTCTACGACTACCTACGCCTGCTGTACGCCCGCATCGGCTCCCCGCACTGCCCGCGGTGTGGCCGCCCGATTACCCGGCAGACTCCCCAGCAGATCGTCGACCGGGTGCTCGAGCTGCCCGACGGGCAGCGGTTCCAGGTGCTCGCACCGATCGTCCGCGGCCGCAAGGGGGAGTATGCCGACCTCTTTCGGGAGCTGCAGACCAAGGGCTTCAGCCGCGCTCGGGTCGACGGCGCGGTGCACAGCCTCGCGGAGCCGCCGCGGCTGGCGAAGTACGAGAAGCACACGATCGAGGTCGTCGTCGACCGGCTCGCAGTCAAGGACTCGGCCCGGCGGCGGCTCACCGACTCCGTCGAGACCGCGCTGGGTCTCTCCGAGGGCCTCGTCGTACTCGACTTCGTCGACCTGCCCGCTGACGACCCCCATCGCGAGCGCATGTTCTCCGAGCGGCTTGCCTGCCTCTACGACGACCTGTCCTTCGAGGACCTGGAGCCGCGGTCGTTCTCCTTCAACTCGCCCTACGGCGCCTGTCCCGCCTGCACCGGCATCGGCACCCGGATGGAGGTCGATCCCGAGCTCGTCGTTCCCGACCCGGAACGCTCGCTGGCCGAGGGAGCGGTCGCGCCGTGGGCCACCGGGCAGAGCCGCGACTACTTCGACCGGCTGCTCCAAGCACTGGGCGACACGCTCGCTTTCCGGCTCGACACCCCGTGGGGGCGCCTGCCGGCCAAGGTCCGCAAGGCCGTTCTGCACGGGGTAGACGAGCAGGTGCACGTCCGATACCGCAACCGCTTCGGCAGGGAGCGGTCGTACTACACGGCCTTCGAGGGAGTGCTGCCCTACGTCGGCCGACGCCACCGCGAGGCCGAGAGCGACGCGAGCCGCGAGCGGTTCGAGGGCTTCATGCGCGAGGTGCCGTGCCCGGTGTGCGGCGGAGCGCGACTGAAGGCCGAGTCGCTGGCGGTCACCATCGGTGGCCGCTCGATCGCCGAGGTGTCCGCGCTGCCGATCGGGGAGTGCGCGACGTACCTGCGCGGCCTCGAGATGGAGCCGCGCGAGGCGCAGATCGCGGAGCGCGTGCTCAAGGAGGTGGGAGCCAGGCTGGGCTTCCTGCTCGACGTCGGCCTCGACTACCTCTCGCTCGACCGACCGGCGGGGACGCTGGCCGGCGGCGAGGCTCAGCGCATCCGGCTCGCGACGCAGATCGGTTCCGGGCTGGTCGGCGTGCTCTACGTCCTCGACGAGCCGTCGATCGGCCTGCATCAGCGCGACAACCGCCGGCTGATCGACACGCTGCTGCGGCTGCGCGACCTCGGCAACACGCTGATCGTCGTCGAGCACGACGAGGAGACGATCCGGACCGCGGACTGGGTTGTCGACATCGGCCCGGGAGCCGGGGAGCACGGTGGCCAGGTCGTCGTCAGCGGCAGCGTCGACGATCTCCTGCACTGCGAGGAGTCGATGACGGGGGCATATCTGGCCGGCCGCCGCTTCATCCCGGTGCCGGACATCCGCCGTACGCCGCCGAGCGAGCGCCAGCTCGTCGTCCACGGCGCCCGCGCGCACAACCTGCGCGACGTCACGGTCGGGTTCCCGCTCGGTTGTTTCGTGGCGGTCACCGGCGTCTCCGGCTCCGGCAAGTCGACGCTGGTCAACGACATCCTGCACGCGGTGCTCGCGCAGCGGCTCAACGGAGCCCGCAGCGTCCCCGGGCGGCACACCAGGGTGACCGGCCTCGACGCGGTCGACAAGGTCGTCGGCGTCGACCAGTCGCCGATCGGCCGCACCCCGCGCAGCAACCCGGCGACGTACACCGGTGTGTTCGACCATGTGCGGCGGCTCTTCGCGGAGACCACCGAGGCGAAGGTGCGCGGCTACCTACCCGGTCGGTTCTCCTTCAACGTCAAGGGCGGTCGCTGCGAGGCCTGCTCCGGCGACGGCACCCTCAAGATCGAGATGAACTTCCTGCCGGACGTCTACGTGCACTGCGAGGTCTGCCACGGCGCCCGCTACAACCGCGAGACGCTCGAGGTGCACTTCAAGGGCCGCACGATCGCCGAGGTCCTCGACATGCCGATCGAGGAGGCGCTCGACTTCTTCGCGGCGGTGCCGCCGATCGCCCGACACCTGCAGACGCTCAACGACGTAGGGCTCGGCTACGTGCGTCTCGGTCAGCCGGCACCCACGCTCTCCGGCGGCGAGGCGCAGCGGGTGAAGCTCGCCTCCGAGCTCCAGAAGCGGTCCACCGGCCGCACCGTCTACGTCCTCGACGAGCCGACGACCGGCCTGCATTTCGAGGACGTCCGCAAGCTGCTCGGCGTGCTGAGCCGGCTGGTCGACGCCGGCAACACCGTCATCGTCATCGAGCACAACCTCGACGTCATCAAGACCGCCGACTGGGTGGTCGACATGGGCCCGGAGGGCGGGTCCGGCGGCGGGCGGGTCGTCGCCACCGGTACGCCGGAGCAGATCGCCGAGGTCGCGGACAGCCACACCGGGGCGTTCCTCCGCCGGCTCTTTCCGCACCGCGCGGCGCGCCAGGTTTCTTCCCGCCGCCGCATCCGGGCCTGAGCCGGGTCGGCACAACCCGACCGGCCTCGGGTTCAACCCTGCCGCAGCAGACGGTCGATGAGGGCGTCGATCGCGGAGTCGCTGCGCTCCTCGCCGGCCGGCACGACTCGTTCCGTGGCGTCGAGAAAAGCGCCGACCTGTTCGATGGGGACGCTCAGCGAACACGGCCGCACGCCGCGCAGCAGCTCCAGGCGCACCCGCCGCCCCTCCGGCCGGATCCGTACGTCCCCGTCCCCGGTGGCGTCCTCGAGTCCGTAGCGCAGAAAGTCGCGCAGCACCACCCAATGGCCACGTGGCAGCGACGGATGTTCGGGCTGTGGACTGACGAGCAGCCCGACGGCGAGCGGGTCGTCCCGATACCAGGACAGCCGCAGGACCGTGGTGCGACCGTGACCGCTCGCCCCACCCTGGTCGAGAACAATGTCGACTGCGACGTCGCCGTTCAGGTGCGGTCACCTTCCCCGATTCGTCTCTGAGGGTGGCACGTCGGACACTGGGAGTTGCAACCGGCCCGTGCCGCAGCGCAGCCCACGAACCGGTGCGCGACTAGATTGAACGACGTGGCAGACCCGGCGAGCTACCGTCCCGCGCCGGGGTCGGTGCCGGATGCGCCGGGTGTCTACCGGTTCCGTGAGCAGTCCGGTCGGGTGATCTACGTCGGCAAGGCGAAGAGCCTGCGCAGCCGGCTGGCGTCGTACTTCCAGGATGTCGCGAACCTGCACGCCCGGACGCAGTCGATGGTGACCACCGCGGCGTCCGTCGATTGGGTGACAGTCTCGACCGAGGTCGAGGCGCTTCAGCTGGAATACAACTGGATCAAGGAGTACGACCCGCGGTTCAACATCCGCTATCGCGACGACAAGAGCTATCCGAGTCTCGCGGTGACCCTCTTCGAGGAGTATCCGCGGCTGCAGGTGATGCGCGGGCCGAAGCGCAAGGGCGTCCGGTACTTCGGTCCGTACGCGCACGCCTGGGCGATCCGCGAGACGCTCGACCTGCTGCTCCGTGTCTTCCCGGCGCGCACCTGCTCGGCCGGCGTCTTCAAGCGGGCGGGGCAGATCGGCCGGCCGTGCCTGCTCGGTTACATCGGCAAGTGTTCGGCACCGTGCGTCGCGCGGGTCAGCGCCGAGGAGCACCGGGCGATCGTCGAGGACTTCTGCGACTTCATGTCGGGGCAGACGACGCGCTACGTCAAGCGGCTCGAGAAGGACATGGCCGCGGCGGCCGACGCGATGGAGTACGAGCGTGCCGCCCGGCTCCGCGACGACGTCGGCGCGCTCAAGCGAGCCATCGAGAAGCAGGCGGTCGTGCTGCCCGACGGCACCGACGCCGACGTCGTCGCCTTCGCCGAGGACGGGCTGGAGGCCGCCGTTCAGGTCTTCTACGTGCGCGGCGGGCGAGTGCGCGGCCAGCGCGGGTGGGTCGTCGAGAAGGTCGAGGACTGCGACACCGGCGGGCTCGTCGAGCAGTTCCTGTCGTCGGTCTACCTCGACGCGCAAGGCGACAGCGTTCCCCGCGAGATCTACGTGCCAGCACTGCCGCCGGACGCCGAGGTCGTCGCCGAGCTGCTCGGCATCGTCCGCGGCGGGCGCGTCGAGATCAGGGTTCCGCAACGCGGGGACAAGCGGGCGCTGCTCGACACTGTCGCCCGCAACGCCGGCCAGGCACTGGCGCTGCACAAGACCCGCCGGGCCACCGACCTCACCGCGCGGAGCCGGGCCCTTCAGGAGCTCCAGGACGCGCTCGACCTCGGCGACGCCCCGTTGCGCATCGAGTGCTACGACGTGTCGAACCTGCAGGGCACCAGCGTCGTGGCCAGCATGGTCGTCTTCGAGGACGGCGTGCCCCGCAAGGCGGAGTACCGGCGCTTCGCCGTACGCGGCGTCGACGGTCAAGATGACACCGCCAGTCTCTACGAGGTGCTTCGACGCCGCTTCCGCCGCTACGCCGAGGAGCGGGTCGAGGCGGCGGCGCCGCTCGACGAGGAGACCGGACGACCCCGACGCTTCGCCTACCCGCCGAACCTCGTCGTCGTGGACGGCGGCGCGCCGCAGGTCGCCGCCGCAGCCAGGGCCCTCGCGGACGTCGGAGCCACCGACGTGGCGCTCTGCGGTCTGGCGAAACGGCTGGAGGAGGTGTGGCTCGCCGACCGGGACGAGCCGGTGATCCTGCCGCGGACGAGTGAGGGCCTCTACCTCCTCCAGCGGGTGCGCGACGAAGCGCACCGCTTCGCGATCACATACCACCGTCAACGCCGCTCGAAGGCGATGACCGAGAGCGTGCTCGACGGCGTACCCGGCCTTGGCGAGACTCGCCGCAAGGCCCTGCTTAAGCACTTCGGCTCGCTGAAGCGGCTCCGTGCGGCAACTGTGGAGGAGATCGCCGACGCGCCCGGCATCGGCCGGCGTACGGCGGAGACCGTCGCGACAGCGCTCGCTGCGGACTCGCCCACGCCCGCGGTCGACCCGGTTACCGGTGAGATTCTCAGCGTGACCGATCCGCCGGCCTCCGCCGGGGCGCGAGCCGCCGGGGCGCGGGCCATCGGCCAGGGAGCGGGCGGAAGGTGACACCGGAGGAGGCCGCTGCCGCGCAGGTGGGCTCGCCGTCCCCTGCGGTGCTTCGGTTGGCGATCATCACTGGGCTCTCCGGTGCCGGCCGCAGCACGTCCGCGAAGTGCCTGGAGGACCTCGGCTGGTTCGTCGTCGACAACCTGCCGCCCGCGTTGCTGCCCACCATGGCCGAGCTCGGCGGTCGCTCTCAGGGTGCGGTGTCGCGCATCGCCGCCGTCGTCGATGTCCGCAGCCGGGCCTTCACCTCCGACCTGCAGGCCGCCGTCGACGACCTCGACCGAGGGGGGCTCTCGCCCCGCGTGCTGTTCCTCGAGGCGTCCGACGACGTGCTGGTACGCCGTTTCGAGAGCGTGCGTCGACCGCACCCGCTGCAGGCCGACGGTCGGCTCGTCGACGGCATCTCCCGCGAGCGAGCCCTGCTCGCAGATCTCCGTGGCGAGGCCGACCTCGTCGTCGACACCAGCCGGCTCAACGTGCACCAGCTCCGTGCCCAGGTCAGTGCGGCATTCGGCGAGGAGGAGGAGGCCTCCGCACTGCACGCGACGATTGTGTCGTTCGGGTACAAGTACGGGCTGCCGGTCGACGCCGACCTCGTCGTCGACTGCCGCTTTCTGCCCAACCCGCACTGGATCGCCGAGCTGCGCCCGCACACCGGCCGCGAGGCGCCGGTCCGCGACTACGTCCTGGCGCAGCCGAGTGCCGTTGAGTTCCTCGATCGCTACGCCGAACTGCTCGAGCTGCTCCGGGACGGCTATCGACGCGAGGGGAAGCGGTTCCTGACGCTGGCCGTCGGGTGCACCGGCGGAAAGCATCGCAGCGTGGTCGTTGCTGAGCAGCTGGCCCAGCGCCTCGGACCGGTCGGGGTCGACGTCCGGGTCACCCACCGCGACCTGGGTCGGGAATGACTGCCGCCGGCTCACCGGGGCCACGCGTGGTCGCCCTCGGCGGTGGTCATGGGCTCGCCGCTTCGCTGCGCGCCCTACGCACCGTTACCGAATCGGTGACCGCCGTCGTCACGGTCGCCGACGACGGCGGCTCGAGCGGTCGGCTGCGCTCGGAGCTCGGCGCGCTGCCCCCCGGCGACCTCCGGATGGCACTGGCCGCATTGGCCGGGGACGATCCGGCCGGCGAGGTGGGCGCGCGGCTGCTGCAGCACCGTTTCGGCGGCGACGGGCCGCTGGGCGGCCACCCAGTGGGCAACCTGCTCATCACCGGTCTCATCGAGGTGCTCCGCGACCCGGTCGCCGCCCTCGACTGCGTGGGGCGCGGGGTCGGCGTCCGCGGCCGCGTACTGCCGGTGTCTTCGGAGCCGATGGACATCGTGGCCGACGTTCTCGGGCTGGACCCCGCGGATCCGACCGTCGTCCGCGAGGTCCGTGGCCAGGTCGCGGTCGCAACGACCAAGGGCCGAGTGGTCAGCGTGCGCGTGGTCCCGACCGAGCCCGTCGCCTGTCCCCAGGCGGTGCGCGCGGTGCTCGACGCGGACTGGGTCGTGCTCGGACCCGGCTCCTGGTTCACCAGCGTGCTGCCGCACGTCATGGTGCCGGCGCTGGCGAAGGCGCTGGTCGCCACCGCCGCCCGTCGAATGGTTCTCCTGAACCTGGCGCCGCAGCTGGGTGAAACAAGCGGCTTCTCGCCCGAGACCCACCTCGAGGTGCTGGCCGCGCACGCACCCGAGCTCAACCTCGACGTCGTGCTGGCGGATCCGGCTACCGTGGCGGACGCGACGGCGCTGCGGAGCGTGGCTGGCAGTCTGGGAGCGCGTCTCGTCCTGGCGCCGGTCGGCGTCGCCGACGGTTCCCCTCGGCACGACGCGGCACTGCTCGCCGGCGTGTACCACCGCATCTTCCAGGAGAACGCCCGGACAGAGGAGGAGGCGCCGCCATGGCGATGACCGCGGCCGTCAAGGACGAGCTGTCCAGGCTGCCGGTATCCAGGACGTGCTGCCGCAAGGCCGAGATGTCGACGCTGCTTCGTTTCGCGGGCGGCTTGCATCTGGTCAGCGGCCACGTCGTCGTCGAGGCCGAGCTGGACACCGGCTCGACTGCCCGGCGACTGCGCAAGTCCGTCGCCGAGCTCTACGGCCACACCAGCGAGCTGTCTGTCGTCGCGGCCGGTGGCCTGCGAAAGGGCAGCCGGTACGTCGTACGTGTCTCGCGCGACGGCGACAGCCTGGCCCGGCAGACCGGGCTGCTCGACCCGCAGGGACGGCCGGTTCGTGGCCTGCCGCCTGCCGTCGTCGCCGGCGGGGTCTGCGACTCGGCCGCCGCCTGGCGCGGCGCGTTCCTGGCGCACGGGTCGCTTACCGAGCCGGGCCGGTCCTCAGCACTGGAGGTCACCTGCCCCGGACCGGAGTCGGCGCTGGCTCTCGTCGGCGCCGCCCGCCGCCTCGGCATCCCGGCCAAGGCTCGGGAGGTACGCGGCGTCGATCGAGTCGTCGTGCGCGACGGCGACGCCATCGGGGCGCTGCTGACCAAGATGGGTGCGCACGACGGCGTCCTGGCCTGGGAGGAGCGGCGCATGCGTCGCGAGGTGCGAGCCGCGGCCAACCGGCTGGCCAACTTCGACGACGCCAACCTCCGACGCTCCGCCAGGGCGGCGGTGGCCGCGGGTGCCCGAGTGCAGCGCGCGCTGGAGATCCTCGGGACCGACGCGCCCCAGCACCTGCTCCTCGCCGGCCGCCTCCGGATCGAACACGCGCAGGCGAGTCTGGAAGAGCTGGGCAGCTATGCGGAGCCGCCGCTCACCAAGGACGCGGTCGCCGGCCGGATTCGCCGGCTGCTGGCCCTCGCCGACAAGCGCGCCGAGGACCTCGGCATCCCGGGGACGGAGTCCAACCTCACCGCGGAGATGCTGGTGCCCTGAGCCCGGCTGGCTCCGATAGCCTCGGGTGGAGTCGGACGACGACGAGGAGAGCGACGTGGCCACGCGGGTTGGGGTTAACGGATTCGGCCGGATCGGCCGCAACTTCTGGCGCGCGGTCGCCGCCAACTACGCGGGCGACATCGAGGTCGTGGCGGTCAACGATCCGACGGACACGACGACGCTGGCGCACTTGCTCAAGTACGACACGGTGCTCGGCCCGCTGTCGGAAGAAGTCGGGGCAACTGACGACGGCATCAGGGTCGGCGGTACGACGATCCGAGTGCTCTCCGAGCGCGACCCGGCCGCGCTGCCCTGGGGCGACCTCGGCGTCGACGTCGTCGTCGAGTCGACCGGCCACTTCACCAAGGCCGACGACGCCCGCAAACACCTCGACGGCGGCGCGCACAAGGTGCTGATCTCGGCCCCAGCCAAGGACGAGGACATCACGATCGTCATGGGGGTCAACGACGGCGACTACGACCCCGCCGCCCACACCGTCATCAGCAACGCCAGCTGCACGACGAACTGCGTCGCCCCTCTCGCCAAGGTGCTCGACGAGAGCTTCGGGATCGTCCAGGGGTTCATGACCACGATCCACGCCTACACCAACGACCAAGTGATCCTCGACTTCCCGCACAAGGACCTGCGCCGGGCCAGGGCCGCCGCGGCGAACATCATCCCCACGTCGACCGGCGCCGCCAAGGCGACCAGCCTCGTCCTGCCCCAGCTCAAGGGGAAGCTCGACGGCATCGCCATGCGGGTACCCGTGCCCGACGGCTCGGTGACCGACCTCGTCGTCCAGCTGACCCGTGACGTCACCAAGGAAGAGGTCAACGAGGCCTACCGGGCCGCCGCCGACGGGCCGCTCAAGGGGTTCCTCGTCTACACCGCCGACCCGATCGTCTCCTCCGACATCGTCGGCAGCCCCGCGTCCTGCACCTTCGACTCCCTGCTCACCATGGCCAACGGCAACACCGTGAAGGTCATCGGTTGGTACGACAACGAGTGGGGCTACTCCAACCGCCTCGCCGACCTCGCTGCCCTCGTCGGCTCGCGCCTGTCCTAATCCGAAAATGGATGGTGAGTGGGCAGGCGACAGCGTCCCGGCGGAGCCGGGACGGGGTTTTTGGTGGTCAGGCCGCGGGTTCGAGGGTGACCTGGTAGCCGAGGGCTTCGAGCTGGCGGATGTGGTTGCGTTTGAT
>JBBSIF010000045.1:0-16471 GCA_038232255.1 Propionibacteriales bacterium | reverse complement strand
CGCAAGCGCAAGCTGCTGGAGAAGCAGAAGGAGGGCAAGAAGCGGATGAAGATGGTCGGCCGCGTCGAGGTGCCGCAGGAGGCGTTCATCTCCGCGCTCAACACGTCGGAGCCCGCCGATAAGGCCAAGAGGTAGCGCGACCCATGCCGGAAACGGTCTTCGATATCCCGCGCAAGCTGCTTGCCTTCGCTGTCCGGGGGCAGTCCTGGTCGACGTGGCTGGCCGAGCTGCCAGCGCTCACCTCGCGGCTCGTCGACGAGTGGAGGTTGTCGGTCGACGGCCCGAGCACCCATGGCGAGTGCGCTCTCGTCGTACCGGTCCGGACAAGCGACGACGTACCAGCCGTCCTCAAGGTCGGCTGGCCGCACGAGGAGGCCGAGCACGAGCATCTCGCGATGCGGTTCTGGGGCGGCAGGGGAGCAGCCCGGCTGCTGCGAGCCGATCCGCATCGGTCGGCCTTGCTCCTGGAGCGGTTACACACCCGCGACCTGACGACGGTTCCCGACGTCGATGCGTGCGAGGCGATCGCGGACCTGTACGCCGACCTGCACCGGCCCGCGTCCGCGGAGTTCCGCACGCTGTCGTCGCTATGCGAGCGTTGGGCGCCCCGACTTGACGCGGTCGCATCGACATCAAGGCTGCCTCGCCGGTTCGTGCAGCGGGCTGCTGCCCTGGCTCGGGAGTTCGCCGTCGATCCAGACACTGACGGCACGATCATCCACACCGACCTGCACTACGACAACGTGCTCGCGGCTGATCGCAGGCCATGGCTGGCCATCGACCCCAAGCCTCTGTCCGGCGACCCGGCGTACGAAATCGCCCCACTGCTTTGGAACCGCTGGGACGAGGTCCAAACCAGCGACAACGTGCGGGCAGGGGTCCGGCGACGCTTCTACGCAGTCGTCGACGCCGCTGGACTGGACGAGGAGCGCGCGAAGGCGTGGGTCTTGCTACGGATGATGGTCAACGCCATGTGGGAGATCGAGGACCCGTCGCCGCCGTCGGATCAGAAGGAGAGCTGGCTCACCGACAGCGTCACGATCGTGAAGGCGATGGAGGACTGACGGCGCCCGTCGCGTACACTGGGCCTGTTAGCCCGCAGAGTTCTGCCTCGGGCCACGTTTCATGAGTCGACCACGACGCACCGCGATCCCCGCGGGCAGCGACACGCAGGACGACCATCCACCACGTTCGCCCCATCCCCACGTTCGGAGTAGTCAATGGCGGCCAGCCGCCCCCACTCGCATGCTTCCACTCGTCCAGCCTCTTCAACCCCCATTGGCGTTGCGCCCACCTTCACGGAGCTCGGCGTTCCCTCGCCGCTCGTCAATGCGCTCGCCCGCGTCGGCGTCACCGAGCCCTTCCCGATCCAGACGGCAACCCTGCCTGACTCCCTCGCCGGTCGCGACCTGCTCGGGCGTGGCCGGACCGGCTCCGGCAAGACCTACGCCTTCCTGGTCCCGATGCTCGCCCGCTTGGCGGCGAGCCCTACGCACCGCCGGCCTTCGCGGCCGCGCGCGCTGATCCTCGCACCGACGCGCGAGCTCGCCACCCAGATCAGCGCTGCAATGGCGCCGCTCGCGAGCGCGCTCTCACTGCGCAGCGTGACCGTGTTCGGGGGCGTCGGCGCGGCTCCTCAGATCAAAGCCCTCAAGGCAGGCGTCGACATCGTCGTGGCCTGCCCCGGGCGACTCGCCGACCACGTCCAGCAGGGCCACGCGGTCCTCGACGCTGTGGAGGTCACCGTCCTCGACGAGGCCGACCACATGGCCGACCTCGGCTTCCTCCCCGTCGTACGACGACTGCTGGACACCACACCGGCCAAGGGGCAACGGATGCTCTTCTCCGCCACCCTCGACAGCGGCGTCGACGTCCTCGCCAAGCGCTACCTGACCAACCCGGTGACCCATGAGGTCGACCCGGTGGAGTCGGCGTCCGTCGAGATGACCCACCACGTGCTCCACGTGGACCGCGACTCCCGGCTGCCGGTCCTCGTCGACCTCGCGTCGGCGCCCGGGCGGACACTCGTGTTCACCCGCACCAGGCACGGCGCGAAGCAGCTGGCCAAGAAGCTGACCGCCGCCGGCGTCCCCGCGCTGGAGATGCACGGCGACCTGTCCCAGGCCATCCGCACCAGGAACCTGAAGGCGTTCTCGACCGGAGCCTCATCGACTCTCGTGGCCACCGACATCGCGGCCAGGGGAATCCACGTCGACGACGTGCGGCTCGTGATCCACGCCGACCCGCCCGCCGAGCACAAGGCCTATCTGCACCGGTCGGGCCGGACGGCGAGAGCCGGCGCCTCCGGAACCGTCGTCACGTTGATGGTCGACAGCCAGGTCTCCGACGTACGGTCACTGACCCGCAAGGCGGGAGTGCGCCCGACCACCACGCGCCTCGGCTCCGGCCATCCCCTGCTCGGCGAGATCGCACCCGGCCAGCGCGTGCTGGTGGCGCCGTCGGCGCATTCCAGCGCGGCGGCGTCGACCCCATCCTCCGGTGGCGGCCGAGGCGGCCCGCGCCGCGGTGGACGATCGGGTACGTCGACGTACCGCTCAGGCGGCAAGGCAAGCGGCAGCAACAGCGCCGGACCGGCGGCAGCGTCCGCGCGTCACCGGCGACCCTCCGGCCAGCGCTCACACAGATCTGTCGCTCGCTAGGGAACTGATCTACGGTCATTCCCATGGTCGCCACCTCGCAGGAGCAGGACCTGCTCGTCAACCGTCCGGAGAGCCTCGGCCGGCTGTTCTTCGACCGGGTGCTGGCGACGCCGGACCGCGACGCCTACAGCTTCCCCGCCGGCGACGACGGGGACTGGACAACTGTCACGTGGGCCGAGACCGGCGACCGGGTCAGCCGGATCGCTGCGGGGCTCGTTGCGCTCGGAGTACAGCCCGAGCAGCGTGTCGCCATCGCCGCCGGCACCAGCTACGAGTGGATCCTCGCCGACCTGGCGATCCTGTCGTGCGGAGCGGCGACCACGACGATCTACCCGTCGAGCCTCGCCGACGACGTCGCCTTCATCCTCGGCGACTCCGAGTCCCGGGTGGTGTTCGCCGAGGACGACCAGCAGATCGCCAAGATCCGTGAGCACCGGGCGCGGCTGCCCGCGCTCGTCAAGGTCGTGACCTTCACCGGAACGTCCGATGGCGACTGGGTCCTCGCCCTCGAGGACCTGGAGGCGGCGGGCCAGGCCCTGCTCGACGCCGACCCGAACGTGGTGGTCGACCGGGTGGAGGCGACGCGCCGGGACCAGCTCGCGACCCTGATCTACACGTCCGGCACGACCGGCCGCCCCAAGGGGGTCCGACTGCCGCATGCTGCCTGGACCTACGAGGGCGTGGGCGTGCAGGCGCTGGACATCCTCAGCGCCGACGACGTCCAGTTCCTGTGGCTGCCGCTGGCCCACTCGTTCGGCAAGGTCCTGTTGTCCGCGCAGCTCGCGGTCGGCTTCCCGACGGCCGTCGACGGCCGGGTCGAGAAGATCATCGACAACCTCGCGGTCGTGCGCCCCACCTTCATGGGCGCGGCGCCCCGCATCTTCGAGAAGGCGCACGGGCGGATCGTCACGATGGCGGCGAGCGAGGGCGGCGCGAAGAAGAAGATCTTCGACCGGGCCTTCGTGGTTGGCCTCGACGTCGAGCGGCGGCGCGCCGCGGGAACCCCGGTGCCGCGGCACCTCGCCCTCCAGCACGCGCTCTTCGACAGGCTGGTGTTCTCGAAGATCCGGGCGCGCTTCGGCGGTCGCCTCCGCTTCTTCATCTCCGGCGCAGCCGCGCTGAGCCAGGACGTCGCCGAGTGGTTCAACGCCGCGGGGATCCTGATCCTCGAGGGGTACGGGCTCACGGAGACCTCGGCCGGCACCTGCGTCAACCGTCCGGACAGCTACCGGTTCGGCACCGTGGGGCTGCCCTTCGACGGCACCCAGGTCAAGGTGGCCGCCGACGGCGAGCTGCTGATCAAGGGGCCTGGTGTCATGGGCGGCTACCACGGGCAGGCAGCCGCCACCGCCGAGGCGCTGCATGACGGCTGGTTCTCCACCGGCGACATCGGAGAGGTCTACGCCGACGGGTTCGTCCGGGTGACCGACCGCAAGAAGGACCTGATCAAGACGTCGGGAGGCAAGTACGTCGCCCCCCAGGTCCTCGAGGGACAGTTCAAGGCGGTCTGCCCCTACGCCAGCCAGTTCTTCGTCCACGGCAACGAGCGCAGCTTCGTCACCGCCCTCGTGACGCTCGACACCGACGCGATGGGCGGGTGGATCAGCGAGCATGGGCTCGAGGGATCGTCGTACGCCGAGATCGTCGGATCCGACGCGGCGCGGGAGATGGTGCAGGGGTACGTCGACCAGCTGAACGCCAGGCTGAACAAGTGGGAGACCGTCAAGCGGTTCGTCGTGCTGGAGCGCGACCTTTCGGTCGAGGACGGCGAGATCACGCCCAGCATGAAGGTGAAGCGCAAGGTCGTCGAGGAGCACTACCGGGAGCGCCTCGACGCGCTCTACCGCTGACGCGTGCCGTCGACACTGCCTGACGGAGACCTGGCGCCCGGCGACGGGAGCCTGCCCGACGGCGCTCTCGACGGGCTGGGTGAGCGACCGTTCGGGATCTACATCCACGTGCCCTTCTGCGCGGTGCGCTGCGGTTACTGCGACTTCAACACGTACACCGCGATTGAGCTCGGCCCGACGCTCGGCGCCTCGCGAGCGTCGTATGCCCAGGCAGCGATCGAGGAGGTCCGCCTTGCCCGGCGGGTGCTGGGCGACCGGGATCTGCCGGTGCACACGGTCTTCTTCGGCGGCGGAACACCGACGCTCCTGCCGCCCGCCGATCTGCTCGCGGTGCTGTCGGCGGTGCGCGACGAGTTCGGGCTCGCGCCGGACGCCGAGGTCACGACGGAGTCCAACCCCGACAGCGTGACGGCGAGCGACCTGGCGGAGCTGCGAGCAGGCGGCATCAACCGGATCTCGTTTGGCCTGCAGTCCGCGGTGCCGTCGGTGCTGGCGGTACTCGACCGGACACACGACCCTGAGCGCGTGCCGTCCGTCGTGGGGTGGGCACGCGAGGCGGGGTTCGAGCAGGTCAGCCTCGACCTGATCTACGGGACGCCGGGCGAGACGCTCGAGGACTGGGGGAGGAGCCTCGCTGCGGCGACAGCACTGGCACCCGACCACGTGAGCGCATATGCGCTCGTGGTGGAGCCTGGTACGGCGCTCGCCCGCCGGGTGGTCAGCGGGGAGGTGCCCTGGCCGGACGACGACGACCTCGCCGACAAGTACGAGCTCGCCGACGAGGAGCTCGCGGCGGCCGGCTACGACTGGTATGAGGTGTCGAACTGGGCCCGGTCGCCGTCCGGGTGGTGCCGGCACAACCTGGGGTACTGGCGGGGCGGCGACTGGTGGGGCGTCGGTCCGGGGGCGCACTCGCACGTGGGCGGCGTCCGCTGGTGGAACGTGAAGCACCCTGCCGCCTACGCGGCCCGGATCGCGTCCGGGGCGAGCCCGGCGCTCGCCCGTGAGGTGCTGGATCCGCAGACCCGCCGCGTCGAGCGGGTGCTGCTGGAGACCCGCCTCACGTCCGGGCTGCCGCTCGCCGTTCTCGACCGCCCCGGCCGGGCGGCGGTGGCCGACCTGGTGGACGACGGGCTGGTCGACATCCCCGGTCGGGCGGCTGCCGGAGTCGTCGACGGGCCTGACGATGCAGCGCTGACCTTGACGCGGCGTGGTCGTCTGCTGGCCGACGCCGTCGTCCGGGCTCTGCTGCCCTGACCCCGCTGTCTCCTCGCGGATGACTCAGAACCCTCCCGGATGGTTCGCAACCCTCCCGCGTGGTTCGCAACCCTCCCGGGTGGTTCGGAACAGGACGCGCTGTACGGCGGGCGAGCCGCCGCGCGCCTTGTTCCGAACCACCCGGGAAGGCGCGCGCGCAAGAGGAGGCGGGCAGTCAGGCGGTGACGAAGTCGATGAGCTGCTCGACCCTGCCCAGCAGGGCGGGCTCGAGGTCGGCGTACGACGTGACGGAGCCGAGGATCCGGCGCCAGGCGGCGGCGATGTCCGCCTGAGAGGCGTGCGGCCAGCCCAGGCGCTTCGCGACGCCGTACTTCCACTCCTCCTCGCGCGGGACCGCCGGCCAGGAGACCACTCCCACCCTCGCCGGCTTCACCGCCTGCCAGATGTCGACGAACGGGTGCCCTACCAGCAGCACGTGAGCGCGGTGCGGGCTCCTCCTCACCCCGGCCGCCACGCGGCTCTCCTTGGAGCCGGGCACCAGGTGGTCGACCAGCACTCCGGCGCGACGGCCGGGGCCCGGCCGGAATCCGTCAAGCATGTCCGCGAGCAGGTCGACACCCTCGAGGTACTCCACGGCCACGCCCTCGACGCGGAGGTCGTCGCCCCACACCCGCTCGACGAGCTCCGCGTCGTGGCGGCCTTCGACGAAGATCCGGCTGGCCCGCGCCACCCGAGCCGGCGCTCCCGGCACGGCGACCGACCCCGATGCCGTCCGCCCGGCAGGACTCGGCGCAGTCCGGCGCGGGGCGGTGAGCACCACGGGTGCGCCGTCGACGAGGTAGCCCGGCCCCAGCGGAAAGCTCCGGCGTACCCCCAACCTGTCCTCGAGCAGCACCGTGCCGAGATCGCGCTCGACGCGCATGACCGCGCCGCACCAGCCAGTGGTGGCATCCTCGACGACCAGGCCGATCGTGGCGTCCACCGGGGCGGAGCGGCCGCGTCTCGGCGCTCGCCGGTCCGTGCCCAGCACGTCCCGGCCGTAGCGGTCGCCGTAGCGGTCGGAGTGGCCGTCAGCCACCGGCGGCGTCCCGCGACACGAGGGGCAGCGAGGGGTAGACGACGCCGAGGTGCTCGTAGCCGCGCGCCACCGCCTGGTCGAGGTAGCGCGAAGGGAACGGCCACCCCGACCCGCCGCCGCTGCCCGGCTCGCCCGACCCGAGACTCGAGGCGAGCGGCGCCGGACGAGCCGCCTGCTGGCCCGCCTCGAGGGCCTCCGACACCCGCACGCCGGACACCGCGAGGCCGCGAACGAGCTCGGCGACGTCCGCGATGTCCTCCCGCTGCTGCTCCACGAAGGCCCGGTCCACCACGGCTCCGTGACCCGGCACGACGAGCGACCGCTCATCGAGCAGGCCGATCACGAAGTCCAGCGTGCCAGCCCACTCCAGTGGCCAGCAGTCCGCGCCGAAGTACGGCGTCGCGTCGCGATCCGCGGACTCCTCGACCAGGTCGCCCGCGAAGAGGACGTCGCAGTCCGGCAGCCGCAGCACGAGGTCCCCGTCGGTGTGGGCCCGGCCGGGATGCAGCAGCTCCACGTAACGGTCCCCGAGGTCGATCGTGGAGACGGAGGAGAACGTGGTGTCCGGAGGCCGCAGCTCGGTGTCCAGGACCTCCTGGAGCACCGCGTCGGTGATCTCGGGATGCTCGGGGTCGAGGCTCGGGTCGGCGGAGATCTCCCGCTTGGCCCGGTCCGCTGCAGCCGGCATGCCGGCCGCCGCGTTCTCGTGGGCGGAGATCGACGCACCTGCGAAGGCGCCGTTCCCGAAGACGTGGTCGAAGTGCTCGTGCGTGTTGACGACCCAGGCCACCTCCGGCCGGCCGGGCAGGCGCGCGATGTCGTCGCGGAGACGCTGTCCCTGTACGGCGCTCGCGCGCGTGTCGACCACGACCGCGCCCGTCGTACCCACCACGACGCCGATGCTCACGTCCCACTCCCGGTAGCGGGCGACGTAGCAACGGTCGGCGATCTCCACGAAACCCTGCGCCCACGGCGTTGCCATCCGCCGAGTGTAGGAGCCGCGTCAGCCCGGCTTCACGGCTCGGCCGGGTAAGATTGGCACTCGATGATCCCGAGTGCCAGAGAGCGAGGAGCCGACAGCATGCTCGACGACCGCAAGCTGGAGGTGCTCTGCGCGATCGTGGAGGACTACGTCCGGACCCACGAGCCGGTCGGGTCGAAGACGCTGGTGGAGCGGCACCACCTCGGAGTCTCGTCGGCGACCGTCCGCAACGACATGGCGGCGCTGGAGGAGGACGGCCTGATCGCTCAGCCGCACACCAGCGCCGGCCGCATCCCCACCGACAAGGGATACCGGCTCTTCGTCGACAACCTCACCGGCATCAAGCCGCTGACCAGGGCGGAGAAACGCGCGATCGCAACGTTCCTGCAAGGTGCGGTCGACCTCGACGACGTCATCCACCGGAGCGTGCGACTGCTCGCCCAGCTCACGCAACAGGTGGCGATCGTGCAGTACCCGACCCTCTCGCGGAGCACGGTGCGCCACGTCGAGGTCGTCGCGCTCACACCCACGCGCCTGCTCCTGGTGCTGATCACCAGCGCCGGTCGGGTGGAGCAGCGGGTGGTCGAGCTGCCCACGCCGCTCGACGACGACGTGATCTCGGACCTTCGCGCCCGCCTCAACGTGGCGGCGGTCGGGCAGCGTCTCGTGGACGCGGCGCACCGGGTCAGCGCGCTGCCGGAGACGTTCCGCCCGCCGGACGTCGCCGTGATCGCGCAGCTCGTCGCGGTCTTCACCGAGGCCGTCGCCGACGAGCGCACGGACGAGAAGGTCGCGATCGGCGGCACGGCGAACCTCATGAGGTTCGGCGACGAGTTCGACAGGTCGATCAAGCCGCTGCTCGAGGCCTTGGAGGAGCACGTCGTGCTGCTGAAGCTGCTCGGCGAGGCGACCAGCCCGTCCACCGTCACGGTGCGGATCGGTCACGAGGTCCCGCACGAGCAGCTCGGTGCCGCCTCGATCGTGGCGACGGGCTACGGCCCCGGTGACCGGACCCTCGCGTCCCTGGCTGTCGTCGGTCCCACCCGGATGGACTACCCGGGCTCCATGGCTGCCGTGTACGCCGTGGCGCGCTACGTCAGCCAGATCCTCGCGGATGCGTGAGCCCGCGCGCCGCATGAGCACAGCACCTACGTCTCCTCTTCCGAAATGGCGGTCATGAACCACGATCTGTACGAGATCCTCGGAGTGTCGTCCGACGCCTCCACCGAGGACATCAAGAAGAGCTATCGCAGGTTGGCGCGCCAGCTCCACCCGGACGTCAACCCCGACGCGGAGACGCAGGAGCGCTTCAAGGAGGTCACGTTCGCGTACGACGTCCTGAGCGACCCGAAGAAGCGCGAGATGTACGACCTGGGCGGTGACCCGATGTCCGGCGCCGGGCCGGGAGCGGGGTTCGGCCAGGGGTTCTCGTTCAGCGACATCATGGACGCGTTCTTCGGCCAGCAGACCGCGACGCGTGGCCCGCGTCCGCGGACCCGGCGTGGGCAGGACGCGCTGATCCGACTCCGGCTCGAGCTCGCCGAGGCCGCCTTCGGGCTGACACGGGAGCTGAAGGTCGACACGGCGGTCGTCTGCACCGTCTGCTCCGGTGCCGGCACGGCGCCGGGGACCGCTCCGACGCGGTGCAGCACCTGCTCGGGCCAGGGCGAGATCAGCCAGGTGCAGAGGTCGTTCCTCGGAGAGGTGCGCACCATGCGACCCTGCCCGACGTGTCGCGGCTTCGGTACCGTCATCCTCAACCCCTGCAGCGAGTGCTCGGGCGACGGGCGGGTCCGCGCCCGGCGCGCTATCACGGTCACGATCCCGGCAGGTGTCGACACCGGCACCAGGGTCCAGCTGTCGGGAGAGGGCGAGGTTGGCCCCGGCGGTGGGCCGGCCGGCGACCTGTACGTCGAGATCGACGTCGCGCCGCACCCCGTCTACACCCGCCAGGGCGACGACCTGCTGTGCACCATCACGGTCCCCATGACCGCCGCCGCCCTCGGCACGGTCGTCGACCTGCCGACGCTCGAGGCCGACCAGGTCGACGCCACCACGACCAGCGTCGAGCGGACCATCCCGCTGGAGATCCGCGCCGGGACACAGTCCGGGGAGCGCTTCGTCGCGAGGGCGAGGGGTGTTCCGCGACTGCGGGGGACCGGCCGTGGCGACGTCGTCGCGACGGTGAGCGTCGAGACGCCCACCCGGCTCGACGGCGCGCAGGCGGACCTGCTGAAGCAGCTCGCCACGCTGCGGGACGAGCACGCCCCGTCGATCGACGGCGATCACCGGCACCGCAGCGTCTTCGGCAGGTTCAAGGAGGCCCTGGGTGGGCGATGACGCTAGCGTCGTCTCGAGCACCGAGGAGGGCACCGTGTCCGACACCAACGCCGATGAGGCGTGCCTGTTCTGCCGCATCGTGAGTGGGGACCTGCCCACCGAGGTCGTCGAGCAGAGCGACCTGTCGATGGCGTTCCGCGACGTCGACCCGCAGGCGCCGACGCACGTCCTCGTGGTTCCGCGGCGCCACAGCCCGACGCTTCCGGAGCTGGCCGAGGACGACCCCGCCTCGGCGGTCGACGTACTCCGGGTCGCCCGCCGAGTGGCGCTCGCCGAGTCCATCGGGGACGGCTACCGGCTGGTGTGCAACAACGGTGCCGGGGCTCAGCAGAGCGTCTTCCACGCGCACGTCCACGTGCTCGGGGGACGGGAGCTGACATGGCCGCCGGGGTGATGACCGAGATCATCAGAGCGGCGGCCGCCGACGCCGTGCGCCGTAGCATGGGAGGACGATGACAGAGCAGCCAGTCTCGCGACACACCATCGCGCTCCCCAACAGCGTTCCCGTCGTCGCGGTGCTGGGCCCCGGAGACGAGTTCCTCGGGATCATCGAGCGCGAGTTCGACGCCGCCATCCACGTCCGGGGCAACCAGGTGACGGTCGAAGGTGACCGTGGTGAGGTGGCGCTCCTCGAGCGGCTCCTCGACGAGCTCGTCGCGATGGTGCGGACTGGTCAGGGCCTGAGTGCCGACGCCGTCGAGCGCAGCATCGCGATGCTCCGCGAGGAGACTCACGAGCGACCCGCAGAGGTGCTGACCCTCAACATCTTGAGCAACCGGGGTCGCACGATCCGGCCCAAGACCCTGAACCAGAAGCGGTACGTCGACGCGATCGACACGCACACCGTGGTGTTCGGCATCGGCCCCGCGGGCACCGGGAAGACCTACCTGGCGATGGCGAAGGCCGTCCAGGCGCTGCAGGCCAAGCAGGTCAACCGCATCATCCTCACCCGTCCGGCGGTCGAGGCGGGAGAGCGGCTGGGTTTCCTGCCGGGCACGCTGAGCGAGAAGATCGACCCGTACCTACGCCCGCTCTACGACGCGCTGCACGACATGCTCGACCCGGAGACCATCCCCAAGCTGCTGACGTCGGGGACCATCGAGGTGGCCCCGCTCGCCTACATGCGGGGCCGGTCCCTCAACGACGCCTTCATCATCCTCGACGAGGCGCAGAACACGTCCCCGGAGCAGATGAAGATGTTCCTGACGCGGCTGGGCTTCGGGTCGAGGATGGTGGTCACCGGCGACGTCACCCAGGTGGACCTCCCCACCGGGACCAAGTCGGGTCTGCGGGTGGTGCAGGAGATCCTCGACGACGTCAAGGGCATCGGCTTCTGCCGGCTGACCGAGCACGACGTCGTACGGCACAAGCTGGTCGGCAGGATCGTCGCCGCCTACGAGCACTACGAGGGCCTGCGCTCCGTGGTGACGGCGTCGTCCACCGAACGCCGATGAGCGTCGAGGTCCTCAACGAGTCGGGGGTCGACCTCGACCTGGGGGAGTTCACCCGGCTCGCGCGGTTCGCGATCCGAAGGATGCGGGTGCACCCGCAGGCCGTGCTGTGCCTGAAGCTCGTCGACGAGACGACGATGTCGGACTACAACCAGCGCTTCATGGGCACGTCCGGCCCCACCGACGTGCTCTCCTTCCCGATGGACGAGCTGCGGCCCGGTCGCGAGGGCGAGCCGGAGCAGGAGGGGATCCTCGGCGACATGGCGCTGTGCCCGCAGTACGCCGCCGCGCAGGCACCCAGGTACTCCCGCTCCGCGGACGACGAGATGCAGCTGCTGACGATCCACGGGATCTTGCACCTGCTCGGCTACGACCATGCCGAGCCGAAGGAGGAGCGTGAGATGTTCTCGCTTCAAGAGGCTCTGCTTGCCGAGTGGCGCACCGTCAAGGCCGGTGGCGTCGTCGAATGACCTCGATCGACATCCTGCTGCTGGTCGTCGCAGTCGTCCTGCTCCTGCTCGCGGGTCTGCTCACGGGTGCTGAGACGGCCATCAGCTCCATCTCCAAGGTGCGAGCCACCGAGCTCGAGCAGCAGGGACGAGCAGGCACTGCCCGGCTCCACATGATCGTCAGCGACGCTCCCCGCTTCGTCAACACCGTGCGCCTGGCGGGGGTTCTCTGCGAGACGACCGCGATCGTCCTTGTCACCTACGTCGTCATCGACGTGTCGTCCCCGACGTGGCTCGAGATCCTGGTCGCCGCCGCGCTCATATCCGCTATCTCCTACATCGCCGTTGGTGTGAGTCCACGGACCGTCGGCCGTCAGCACGCCGAACCGGTGGCGCTCGCCGTGGCGCTGCCGGTGTCGGCGCTGACCGCCGTACTCGGTCCGCTGGCGCAGGTGCTGATCATGATCGGGAACATGGTCACCCCGGGCAAGGGCTTCCGCGAGGGGCCGTTCGCATCCGAGGCGGAGCTGCGGGAGCTCGTCGACCTCGCCGAGCAGACCAGCGTCATCGAGTCGGGCGAACGGCGGATGATCCACTCCGTGTTCGAGTTGGGCGACACGCTGGTGCGCGAGGTCATGGTGCCGCGCACCGACATGGTGTTCATCGAGCGGCACAAGACGCTGCGGCAGATGATGTCGCTCGCGCTGCGCAGCGGGTTCTCCCGCATCCCGGTCATCGGTGAGGACCTCGACGACGTTGTCGGGATCGCCTATCTCAAGGACGTCACCAAGCGCGTCTTCGACAACCACGAGGCGGAGTCCACGGAGCGCATCGAGACCGTGATGCGCGGCTGCTTCTACGTGCCCGACTCGAAGCCCGCCGACGAGATGATGCGTGACATGCAGGCGCGCCGGACGCACGTCGCGGTCGTGGTCGACGAGTACGGCGGCACGGCCGGACTGGTCACGATCGAGGACCTGCTCGAGGAGATCGTCGGAGAGATCACCGACGAGTACGACGTGGACCCCGACGAGGTCGAGCGCCTGCAGGGCGGCGGCGTCCGCGTGAGCTCGAGGCTTCCCGTCGACGACCTCATGGACCTCTTCGCCGTCCGGATCGAGGACGAGGACGTCGAGACGGTGGGGGGCCTGATGGCCAAGCACCTCGGTCGGGTCCCGATTCCCGGCGCCGAGGTGGTCTGCGACGGCCTGCGGTTCCGCGCCGAGAGCCTCGCCGGTCGGCGCAACAAGGTCGTCACGGTGGTCATCACACCCGAGCTGCCGGCGGCTCAGGGCGACGTGGGCGACGAGAATGCCGGCGCACCGGCTGCGTCGCTCCGTGGCGAGCTGACCGGCTCGCACGCGGCGACGACGGACCAGGGGGTCGGGTAGCGCGTGCCGGAGCCGTCGCACGACCCGGCCCGGCCTGCGTCGCCCTTCCGCAGTGGCTTCGCGAGCATCGTCGGGCGCCCCAACGCGGGGAAGTCCACGCTGACCAACGCCCTCGTCGGCTCCAAGATCGCGATCACGTCGGACAAGCCGCAGACGACTCGCCACACGGTGCGCGGTGTCGTGCACCGCGACGACGCGCAGCTGGTCATCGTCGACACCCCGGGCCTGCACAAGCCGCGGACGCTGCTCGGCGAGCGGCTCAACGACCTGGTCCGCGCCACCTGGTCGGAGGTCGACCTCGTCGTCGTCTGCCTCCCGGCTCCCGACCGGATCGGGTCGGGAGATCGGTTCCTCGTCGAGGCGCTCGCCGGCGCCTCCCGTACGCCCAAGGTCGCGGTGGCCACGAAGACCGACCTCGTGGGCTCGGACCGCCTGGCTCAGCACCTGTCCGCCGTCGCGGACCTGGCAGCCACCTGCGGCATCGAGTGGGCGGAGGTCGTGCCGGTCTCGGCGGTCTCCGGGGACCAGGTCGACCTGCTGCGCGACCTGCTGCTGGCCCGCCTCCCGCTGGGCCCGCCTCTTTACCCCGACGGCGACCTCACCGACGAGCCCGAGACGACGCTGGTGGCCGAGCTGATCCGTGAGGCCGCTCTGGTCGGCGTACGCGACGAGCTGCCGCACTCCATCGCGGTTGTCGTCGAGGAGCTCGTCCCCCGTGAGGGCCGCCCGGCTGACCGGCCGCTGGTCGACGTGTCGGCCACGCTGTACTGCGAGCGGACGAGCCAGAAGGGCATCATCATCGGGCACCGCGGGGAGCGGCTCAAGCGCGTCGGGACGGCGGCGCGGGCTCAGGTCGAGGCGCTGCTCGGAACCCCGGTCTACCTCGACCTGCGGGTCAAGGTCGCCAAGGACTGGCAGCGCGACCCCAAGCAGCTTCGTCGCCTCGGTTTCTGACCGTCGTCAGAGCGGCGGGAGGCCCTCGCCGCCGGGATCGACCGCCCAGCACGTCGTGGTGTGCCCGCCGGCCGTAGCGCTGGAAGACCGCCGCACAGAAGCTCCTGCTCGACGCGCGCGCCTTCGCCCGTCCGGGTACGGCGCGTCCGGGCCGCCGAGGGAGCGAGCCTCGGGGATCAGCTGCGCCTGATGGCGCATCCTGCAGGAGGTGAAGTCACCGCCTGGTAGACCGTCGGCCAGTGGTCGGAGCAGCCGCACAAGGCAGCGGAACGCGCCGGGCGAGGGCGTGCTCGAGGCTCCCGGTGCGCGGGACGCCCACCGCGACGTTGAAGCTGGCCGTCTGGAGGGCGTCGCACCACACCCACGCCTGGCCCGCCGCAACCTGCTCCTCGCTGGGCTCCGTCAGCGTCAGGCCCACCTTGGACACGGTGGGCGGCGCTCTGACGTACGCGGAGGACCTCGCCGCACAGAGCCGCCGGATGGGGTGGATGCGGTCGCGACCGGGCAGCGTCGCGCCCGAGTACACCGCGAAGGTCTCCGCGGTGTCGCGAGCGGCGCAACTCAGGGGCCGGCTGCCGTCAGTTGCCCGTCTTCTGCCAGCAGTACCCGAACCGCTGACCGAGGGCCCAGTCGGCGGCGGTCGGGTACGTCCAGCCGAAGGTGTACCCGCCGGCCGGGCCGAGCCTGGCGGCGATGTACGCGGAGCAGCGTTGCTGGCCGTTCGTGCGCACGACGCCTTCGCCCGGATAGCGCGCGGAGTCGGTGCCGAGCCGCAGCGCCGTCAGCGCTCGGTAGGTGTGCTGCTCCGTGCAGATGAGCAGGACCGAGCTCGGCTCACCCGGAGGGCCCGCCGAGCAGACGCCGTATCGTCGCAGTGCTGTCCGGCTGTCCAGGAAGCCGCTCAGCCGGTCCGGGAGGTCGGCGAGGCTCCGAGCGGTCGCCAGCGCCACCACGTCGCACCGCACCCAATGGGCTCCCCGGTCGAACTCGACCTGAGCCGGCAGGAAGTAGGTCACGCTGAGTCTGGCCAGCGCACGCGTCGCCGGGTCGCCGCCGATGAAGCGCGAGTAGGCGTCGCGGCAGCCCTGGGAGGCGGCGCTCTGGACGCTCTTGTTGCCGATGCTGACGCCGGTGACGTCCACCTGTGGCGGCAGGCGCCGTACGGCGAACGTGTAGGCGGTGTGCGGGGACTTGCAGGGGACGGTGGGGTCGGCGTTGGAGTAGTGCGAGATCGCGCTGTAGGTGAGCCGGCGGCAGGCGCCCGCTGGCGGGGCTGGCTTGGGTGCGGGAGGAGAGGTCGCGGCGGGAGGAGTGCTGGGACTGTTCGACGTCGGCCCACCGGGACTCGATGGCGGCCCCGCGCTGCTCGCTGTGCCGCTCGAGCAGCCGGAGAGCGCCGCGACCGCGGCGAGCGATGCAAGGGCCGCGTGGACTCGACGCGCGACCGGGGGACGGAGGGGGCGAGTCATCGCGTTCCACTGTAGGCGCGCCTCAGAGCGTGCGTTGCAACGCCACACCCAGCGCGGAGACCTCGCAGCCGAGGGCCTCGTTGACCGCGATCATGTGGGTGTTGGTGGTCGCGTTCCACGTGTCGATCGCCGCCAGCTCCGGCCGGAGGCGGTGCATCCAGAGCAGCATGGAGGCCTTCAGCCACATGCCGAGGCGGTGACCCCGGTGGGTATGGAGGACGCTGGTGTCCTCCTGTACGGCGTAACCGGGCCGGGTCTCGTCCACGCACAGGATCGTGTGTCCGGCCCACTCACCGGTACGGCGCTCGCGGGCCAGCAGCCGGTAGACGTGCTGGCGCCTCTTGTCCATGGCGGTGTCGTAGCGCCGTACCCGCTCGACAGGAAACGTGTCGGGCTCCGTTGAGAGGTCGTCCCGCGGAGCGTCGTTGATCGCCTCGAACAGCGAGGTGAGCCCGGGCAGCATGTCGTCGGGAGCCGGTCCGTCGAGCCGGACGAGCTCGTAGCCGTCCGCATGCCTGGCGGCGTCGTCGGCCAACCGCTCGATGCGGGAGTAGTCGAGCTCCTGAGGGTGCAGACGGCGCTGCGCCGTGTGCTGGGCGGTGGTGAAGCTGTGCGCCGTGAGGAAGCGG
>JBBSIF010000044.1:0-16814 GCA_038232255.1 Propionibacteriales bacterium | reverse complement strand
TGACGCGAACGCCTCGACATCCGTCGCGCACGGGCGATGGCTGACCGGTGCGTCGATCGCACCCGCCTCACCGAGGCCGTAGGGTTCACTCACGTGCGACTTGCCGGCAGGTCCGGCACCCGCGATGAGAGGAGAGACATGGCGACGCAGATGAGCGCTCCGCCGGACAAAGAGGAGCCCACCATCGGTCGGCTGATCGCTGACACCACGCGCGACTTCTCGGCTCTGGTCCGCGACGAGATCGAGCTCGCCAAGACCGAGCTCAAGGTCAGCGTCCGGGCCGGCGGGGTCACCCTGGCGCTCTTCGCCGCCGCGGGCTTTCTCGCGCTTCTCGCGGTCGTCATGATCTCCATCGCCTTCGCGTTGTTCCTGGACTGGTTGTTCGCCGGTACCGCTACCGCCTTCCTCATCGTGTTCGCCGTCTACCTGCTGATCGCCGCCGTCCTGGTGCTGGTGGCCCTCAAGAAGGCCAAGAGGGTGAAGGCGCCCGAGCGGACGATCGAGAGCGTCAAGGAGACCAAGCAGGTCCTGAGCCGGGGCTGACGGGGCGCGTGACCCCCGCCGTTCCGGGGGCCGCCCTCGACATCGAGCTGCCCGGCCCCTGGCAGCACCGTTACATCTCCGCCAACGGCGCGAGGTTCCATGTGTGTACTTCGTCGCCCGACCCTCGAGCAGGAGATGCTGCGGCGCCACTCGTGATCTTGCTGCACGGCTTCCCGGAGTTCTGGTGGGCCTGGCGGCACCAGCTGCCGGTGCTCGCGACGGCGGGCTACCGCGCGGTGGCGATGGACCTGCGCGGCTACGGAGGGAGCGACAAGACGCCGCGCGGCTACGACCCCGGCACGCTGGCGGCCGACGTGGCCGGCGTCATCCGTGGGCTCGGTTCACGAGCTGCGGTGGTCGTCGGGCACGGCTGGGGCGGGTACGTCGCATGGACGGTCGCCGCGCAGCATCCCGACTGCGTGAGTGCCCTCTGCGCGAGCGCCGCGCCCCACCCCCGCGCCCTGACCGGGACGTGGGGCAGCCGGCTGACCGCCCCGAAGGCGGTTCGCCACCTCCTGGCCATGCAGGTCCCGTGGCTGCCCGAACGACGCATCGCCAAGGGCCGGTACGTCGCCCAGCACCTCGCCGCCTGGTCGGCGCCGCAGAGCTCGTTCCCATCCGCCGCCGAGGCCGAACGGTATCGGGCCGCCTTCGCCCTGTGGCCGTCACCGCACTGTGCGCTGGAGTATCACCGCTGGTTGTTCCGCTCCCGCCTGCGAGCCGACGGCAGGGCCTTCGCGAGGTCGATGCGGCGGAAGATCGCCGTACCGGTGCTGCACATCGGGGGCGCCGAGGATCCGGCCGAGCCGGCCGGAGGCATGGCGTCCTCGGCTCGCTACGTGGTGGGCCCGTTCACCGAGGAGCTCGTCGCGGGCGCCGGCCACTTCCCGCATGAGGAGAAGCCCGACGCCTTCAACCGAGTGCTGCTGGACTGGCTCTCACAGCACGCACCCTCCGGTGCTGACGGTTCGCCGTGAGGCAGCACCCGCCTTCGCCGCCGACAGAACCTGGCCGCTCGTCAACGTGTAGCCCGTGCGGTCATCCGCGAGCGAGGCGGCGAACACCACGCCGAGAACTCGACCACCCGCTGAGACGAGCGGCCCGCCGGAGTTGCCCTCCCGCACCAGGGAGTAGACCGCGTAGGTGTTCCGCGTGACAGCGCCGTCACCGTAGATGTTCGGGCTGGTCAGGCGTTCCTCGCTCCGGATGCGGGCGGGTTCGGCGTCGAATGGACCGTCCTCGGGATACCCAAGCACGGCGGCGGGATCGCCAGACCCCGCGCCCTCGGGGGCGAAGTTCAGCGCAGGAGCGCGCAGGCCGGGCACCTCGAGCACTGCCACATCGGTGTCCGGGTCGTAGTAGACGACCCTGGCGGCGTGGTCGGTGTCGTCGAGGCGCACCACAGGATCGGTCACCCCGGCGACGACGTGCGCGTTCGTCATCACCCGCTCGGGAGCGATGACGAAGCCACTGCCCTCGAGCGTCTTGCCGCAGGACGGGGCGGCACCGAGGATCTTGACGACGCTGCGTCGCGCGCGCTGCACCCCGTCCGTCGCGAGGATCCCGCGGGCCGGTGGCCGGACCGGTTTGATGCGCTCGAGCTGGAAGGGCTCGAGATATCGCGGGAAGTCGCTCGAACCCACGACAGCGTCGAACGCGGAGAGCAACCCGCCGGAGGCGCTCGGCATCACCTCGTCGACGGCTCCCAGCACCCTGGAGCCGCGCACCTCGGTGTTGATGCGGTCGAGAGGCGCCCCGCTGGCAGCCACGCCGAGGACCCACGCGACGACAAGCATGGCGGTGACGCTGAGGGCCGCTCCGCTCAAGGCGTCGACGAGGCGCGCAGGTCGCCATACCACCCGCCGGCGCACCGTCTGACCCACCAGAGCGCCAAGCGCCTGTCCGGTGAACGCCAGGAACAGGACGATCACCAGGGCGGCGACCGACACCTGGACGCCGTCGGCGAAGCGGTCGAGAAGCCGGGGGGACAGCTCGATGCCGGCAAGGCCGCCGGCGGCGAGCCCGATGGTGGCGCAGCCGCCAACCAGGAAGCCCTGCTGGTAACCGGTCACGGCGTACACGACCGCGGCGACCAACAAGACCACGTCGAGGCTGTTCATGACCGCCCTGCTCGCGGAGCCGCCGTACGACGGCTGAGGTCACGCAGCGACCCGGCGAGCGTCTCATCGGGAAGAGGGAAGATCCGCCGGGGGTCCCACTCGCGTTCCCAGCCGAGGATGTTGAACAGCCGGGCCAGGACACCGGCCGTGAAGCCCCAGACGAGAACCTCGTCGACGAGGAACGCCGGTCCGACGTAGCCCGACGGGTGCCGGACCCGGCCCCGGTTTCCCGGGTCGAGGAGGTTGCTGACCGCGACGAGGTGCACCGACGCGGTCTCGGTCGGGTCGACGGGCCATACGTCGACCGGGCGGCGCCACCACCCGACGACCGGCGTGACGAGGAAGTCGGTGGCGGGCAGCCACAGGGCCGGAAGCTCACCGATGACGTCGACGCCGTCGGGGTCGAGGCCGGTCTCCTCCTCGGCCTCGCGCAACGCGGTGGCGGTGGCGTCCTGGTCGATCGGGTCGCGGCTTCCACCCGGGAACGCCACCTCACCCGGATGGTCCCGCATGCCAGTGGCCCGCTCCAGCAGCAGGACCTCAGGCCCGCGCTGCCCCTCGCCGAAGAGGATCAGCACCGCGGCCGCCCGCGGCGCGCTCCCCGGCGGCGGAACGAACGCCGTCAGCTGATGAGCCAGGACATGCGGCACAGCCTCCGCGATGGAGGCCATCCACGACGGCAGCGGCAAGGCGCTCATCTCGCCGGCGCTGGCCGCGCCGCCGGGACGGCCACACCGAGGTGCTCGAGGATGAGATCGTGGAGCTGGCCAGGCGACTCGATCACCCCTACCTGCGTGTAGGCGACGCGCCCGGCTCGATCGATGAACAACGTGGTGGGCAGCCCGGCCACGTGCAGGTCTGCCTTGCTGGCAGCGTCCGGATCGGCCACCTGCGGATAGGTCAATCCGTGCTCCCTGGCGAACGCGAGCGCGTACGCCGGCCGCGGGTCGAAGAAGTCGACACCCATCACGCGCACCGTGGCTCCATCCTTCGCCCATAGGCTCTGCAGGAGCGGCGACTCCTCGCGACACGGGCCACACGTCTGAGCCCAGAAGTTCAGCACCAACGGGCCTCGGAGCCCGGACAGCCGGACGTCGCGGCCGCCGCCGAGGCAGGGCAGCGTCAGCTCCGGCAGACCGTGCGCTGGAGCTGGGCCGGCCGGCCCGGTCGGCGGGCAGGGTGCGATGCCGGCCGCGGCCTTCATCTTCCGCAGCGCAGGCGTGTCCACCTTCACCGCCGCGCCGCTCGGGTGGAACGTGTAGGGCGCGCTCTGCGGAACGCTCCCGCCGCAGGCGGCCGTGGCGGCGAGCGTCGCACCGACGCCGGCGAGCAGTCGAAGTCCCGTCACGCGCGCCCCTCCTGGCGGAGGAGCTTGGCGGCCTGCACCGGATCCGTCGGGCCCTCGCCGTACGACGGACAGAGCCGCCCCACCGGGCAGGCACCGCAGGCGGGACTGCGGGCGTGGCAGCAGCGCCTGCCGTGCCAGATGAGGTGGTGGCTGAGCAGAGTCCAGTCGCGCTTGGGGAACAGCGCTCCGACCTCGTGCTCGACCTTGACCGGATCGGTCTCACTCGTCCAGCCGAACCGGCGCGAGAGTCTCCCGACGTGCGTGTCGACGGTGATCCCCGGGACTCCGAAGGCGTTCCCAAGCACGACGTTGGCGGTCTTGCGTCCGACGCCGGGCAGCGTGACGAGGTCGCCGAGCCGCGCTGGCACCCGCCCGTCGAAGCGCTCGAGCAACGCCGTCGCGAGCTTGAGGAGCGAGTCGGTCTTGGCGCGGAAGAAGCCGGTGGACTCGATGATTCGCTCGACGTCGGTCCGATCGGCCGCCGCGAGCTCGGCCGGTCCGGGATAGCGGGCGAACAGGATCGGCGTGACGAGGTTGACCCGCTTGTCGGTGGTCTGGGCGGACAGCACCGTGGCGACGAGCAGCTGCCACGGGGAGTCGAAGTCCAGCTCCGAGGCGGCGGCGGGGTAGGTGCCGGCCAGGATGCGGTCGATCCGGCGTGCCCGTCTCACCAGCGACGTACGGCTCGGCAGCGACGTACGGCTCGGCCCCGCCGGAGCCGCCGGCACGGGTAGATCGGCGGGCTCGGCTGGCATGCCGCTAGCGTACGACGCGGTTCCGACCGCGAACCCAGCTCGCAACCCCTGCCGCCAACTCCCTGGCCGCGCCCTGCAACCCGGCCCCAACCGGTGGTTCGGAACAGGGCGCGCGGTCGACGCCGCGCGAAACAGTGCGTCGTGTTCCGAACTATCCCGATGAGCGGACGGGCTGGCGCTGCCGCGCCGCGGTCCGTGACATCCCTTGCCGCATGCGGGAGACTGAGAGCCTCAGCCGACGGTCGGCGAAGCTCTCGAGAGGACAGCCCGTGGACAGCGACGGCCTGCGCAGTGCGGTGCTGTTTCGCGGACTCGACGACGAGGCGGCGCACGCTCTCAGCGCGTCGCTGAGCGAGACCCGGATCAACCGTGGCGAGGTGCTCTTCAGCGAAGGCGACTCAGGCGACCGGCTCTACTTCGTCACCGAGGGCAAGGTGAAGCTGGGCCGCAGGTCGAGCGACGGCCGGGAGAACCTCCTCGCGATCCTGGGGCCGGGCCAGATGTTCGGGGAGCTGTCGCTCTTCGACCCTGGGCCTCGCTCGGCCACCGTCACAGCGGTGACGGACTGCACGCTCAAGAGCCTGAGTCACGAGGAGCTGGGTCCCTGGCTCGACGGGCGACCCGAGGTGGCGCGTGGACTGCTGTCGCAGCTGGCCGGCCGGTTGCGCCGGGCCAACGACGTCGTCGCCGACCTGGTGTTCTCCGACGTACCAGGTCGCGTGGCGAAGGCGCTGATCGACCTCTCCTCGCGTTTCGGTCGGATCGCCGACGACGGGGTGCACGTCAGCCACGACCTCACCCAGGAGGAGCTCGCCCAGCTGGTCGGCGCCTCACGCGAGACCGTCAACAAGGCGCTCGCGGACTTCGCCTCCCGGGGGTGGCTCCGACTCGAGGCGCGCTCCGTCGTGATCATGGACCTCGAGCGCCTCAAGCGCCGCGCCCGCTGAGCGCCCGACCCCAGCGTCCGCCCGCTGAGCGCCCGACCCCAGCGTCCGCCCGGCCGAGCGCAACCACGCCCACTTCCGCGGACGCAACGACGGCGGAGCAGCTACACACGCCCAGCGTCCGCCCACCCGGGCGCAACCACGCCGACATCCACGGACGCAACGAAGGCGCGTCAGCGGCGCAGATCAGCCCGCGCAGCCGAGGTAGTGCAGCTGGGCGCGAACACTCAGCTCGGCCGCCGGCCAGAGCTTCTCGTCCACGTCGGCATACACGGCGCGTACGACGTCCATCGGCTCGACTGCTCCGGCGGCAAGCGCAGCACGCACCTGGCCGAGCCGCTCGACGCGGTGCGCCAGGTAGAACTCGATCGCCGGCAGCGCCTCGGGCAGCACCGGGCCGTGACCAGGCCAGATGCTCTCGACCTGGTGCTGCTCCGCGAGCTGGCGGAGCCGCTCGAGCGAGTCGAGGTAGGCCGCCAGCTCGCCGTCGGGATAGGCCACGACCGTCGTACCCCTGCCCAGCACCGTGTCGCCGGTCAGCACCGCCCGGTCCGCGGGCACCACGAAGCTCAGCGAGTCCCCCGTGTGGCCGGGCGTTCCCACGACCCGGACCTCCAGCCCGTCGACCTCGAGCACGTCCCCGTCGTGCAGGCCCGCGTCGCCGTATGCGAACGCCGGGTCGAGGGCGCGCACCCCGCAGCCGGCGCGCTGGGCGAAGACCTGCGCTGCCTCGCTGTGGTCCACGTGGCCGTGTGTCAGGAGCACGACGCGGACATCCCCGGCAGCGGCGGCGACGGCGCTGAGGTGCTCTTCGACGAGCGGGCCGGGATCGACGACCACGGAGCGGCCGCCAGTCTCGGCGCTCAGCACCCAGGTGTTCGTGCCGTCCAGCGTCATCGGCCCGGGGTTCGGCGCGAGGATGGACTGCGCGTGCGCACCGAAGCGTCCGCCCTGCCAGGCGTCGGAGCCCGCCGGGACGGCCTCCGTCGGGGGCTCCGGCGTTGTCATGCGCCCACCTCCGGCGGCAGGGTCAGCAGTGCGCCGTCGTCCGTGATCTCGACTCCCGGCACCACGGGCGTGAGGGTCCGGCCCGCGGCCGTCCGCCAGACCTCGTCGATGCTCGACAGCCGCCCGATGTCGCGCAGGGTGACGTACGTCGGAGGCAGCATGGACATCTCGCCGGAGTCGACGCCGCCCAACGCGGCCGCGGGCGTCATCCACGCCACGTGGTCAGCCTCTCCGGACACGTTCCGGGTGCGCTGGCCCGTCGGCATGGCGGCTACGAAGAACCTCGTGTCGTAACGGCGGGGCTCGAACTCGGGGGTGATCCAGTGCGCCCACGCCGTCAGCAAATCGGTGCGGAGCACCAGCCCTCGCCGGTCGAGGAGCTCCGCGAAGGCCAGGCTCCGGTCGACCAGAGCAGCTCGGTCGCGCTCCCAGCCTTCGCCGGTCGTGTCCGCGACCACAGTGTCGACGTCGGCACCCGCCAGCAGGACGCCGGACTCCTCGAACGTCTCGCGGACGGCGGCGCACACCAGCGCCCGAGCCGCCGCCTCGTCACACCCAAGCCGCTCCGCCCAATCCGCAGGGCTGGGCCCCGCCCAGGCCAGCGCCCGGTCGGCGTCTCGAGGGTCCACCGTTCCGCCCGGGAAGGCGTACATCCCAGCGGCGAAGGCCATGCCGAGGTGGCGGCGCAGCAGGTAGACCTCCGGCGAGCCGCCGTACCCGCCCAACGGCGAGCCGCCGTACCCGCGCTCCGGCGAGCCGCCGTACCTCCCCGATGCGGGCCGCAACAGCACGACGGTCGCAGCGCCACGAGGTGTCACCGGCGCGCGACCCTCCGCGAGGAACGACCGCGCGTGCTCGACCAGCGCCGGCGGGAGTCGTCGCGTGTTGTCCACGCTCAGCGGACCTCGACCACCATCTCCACCTCGACGGGAGCGTCGAGCGGCAGCGCCGCCGCGCCGACAGCCGAGCGGGCGTGCTGGCCGGCCTCGCCGAAGATCTTGCCGATCAGCTCGCTCGCGCCGTTGGCGACACCCGGCTGCCCGGTGAAGCCCGGGTCGCTCGCCACGAACACGACGACCTTGACGACGCGCACGACGTCCGACAGGTCCCCCACCATGCTCCGGACGGCGGCGATGGCGTTCAACGCGCACTGCTCGGCGCACTCGACGCCCTGCTCGGCGTTGACGTCGCCGCCCAGCTTGCCCGACAGCATGAGCTGACCATCGCGCATCGGCAGCTGCCCGCTGGTGTAGACGTAGCTGCCGCTGCGCACCGCCGGCACGTAGGCGGCCACCGGTTTCGGCACCTCGGGGATGCTCAGCCCTAGCTCCACCAGACGCTCCTCCGGCGTCGGCATCACGCCTTCTCGCGCTTGAAGTAGGCGACGAGGTTCTCCGGCGTCGGGCCCGGCACGACCTGGACGAGCTCCCAACCGTCCGAGCCCATGTTGTCGAGGATCTGCTTGGTCACATGCACCAGCACCGGCACAGTGATGTACTCCCACTTGGTCATGGCCGCGACTCTATCGACTGCGGGTACGGTCGTCTTCGTGCGTCCGGTCGAGGTCATCAGCCGCCGGGCGGACGGGCCGGACCTCGTCCTCCGGTACGGCGACCATCACGACGCCCTCATTGACGTGTTCCTTCCGCCAACGAAGAGTGCGGCGCCTGCGCCGCTTGTCGTCATCCTGCACGGCGGCTTCTGGAGGCAGGAGTGGGACCGCGTTCATCTGCGCCCCCTCGCGCAGGCCGCGGCCGCGGCGGGCTTCGTCGTGGCGACCCCCGAGTACCGCCGTGGCCGCGACCGCTGGCAGGCGATGAGCGTCGACGTCGAGGTGGCGCTGTCCACCGTGCCCGTGCTGATCGACGAGGCCTCGGCGGGGGCGATCGACGCTGCTGCGCCGTTCGTGCTGGCCGGGCACTCCGCCGGGGGTCACTTGGCGCTGTGGGGCGGCCTGCGTGCGGGCGCCGATGTCGTACGGCGGATCGTGGCGCTGGCTCCGGTGTCCGACGTTTGCTATGCGGCGCGCAGCGGCATGGGCTCAAACGCGGTCCAGGACCTGCTCGGCGGTGGGCCGGATGAGGTTCCTGGCACCTACGCCGACGCGGATGCCGTGCGGCTGCTGCCGGGCGACGTCCCCATCACGTTGATCCAGGGCGACGCCGACAAGCAGGTGACGGTGGACATGAACCGGCAGCTAGCGGCGACCACGTCGGCGCGCGACCCTGGTGCGCCGGCTTTCGAGTACGTCGAGCTGCCCGGCGTCGACCACTTCGCCCTCATCGACCCGCTGTCCGACACCTGGCCCACCGTCCTCGCCGCCTTGGCGTCGCCGTAACTCAGCCGAAGGCCTTCCACGTCAACGGTAACGGCGCCTGCGTGAAGCTGCTCAGCTTCTTCGCCTGCTGCAGCATCCCGACGGAGGTCTCTGGTCCGACGAGAGGGTCCTTCGCGATTGTTTCCAGGTCAGCCCCGTCGAGCGGAAGCTGCCCAGCTGCGGCCCGGACCGCCTATCTCCATGAGAACGGTCGTATGACCATTTGCTGAGGAAGAAGCGTTGATGCTGTTGACCGCCCCTGCCTGTCGCGATTGACCTGCGCCCGGCTGAGTGCAGGGGGCATGACGGCGCCACCAGGGCTGTCCCGCAGCTGTGCAGCACCTGGTGCGAGCCGACGCGCAGCATGATCAGCTGGCCGGCTGTCTCCACTCGATCCGATCAGTTGCATATCGCCGTACCGGGAGCCACGGCAGACGAAGCTGTCGCGAACTTTGAAGCACGGCAGCATCATTGGAGCGAACTGCGACGGCGGCCTGCTCCGGAGCCGGTCGATGAGTGAACGGGAATCGCGGAGCGGCACCAACGAAGCCGTCTCTCTCGCTCCCCTGACGCCAGAGGAAGCGCTACGAGCACTCCTCGCGGTGAAGCGGGACGACCAGAGCGATGCCAGCAACGACAGCTCACCGGGGGCAGAGGAACCGACGACTAGCCGTTGACAGGAGAGACTGCCCAGCGGGTCAGCCCACCGACTCGGGCGTGAACGGCGTCAGGCAGAACGGGTGGCCAGCAGGGTCGAGCAGCACCCGCCAGCGCGGGTCCGGCTGCTCCGGCAGGGTGGCGCCCAGCGCGACCGCCCGCTCCGCCGCCGCGTCGACGTCGCCGGCGGTGAGGTCCAGGTGCACGATCGACGTCCCCGGCCAGACCGGGGGTACGTACCCGTCGACCCGCTGCGGGACCAGCACGGCACCGGGCACCTCGACCCCGACGCTGGACTCCTTCGCCCATAACTGCCGACCGCCGAGCAGCGCCCGGTAGAAGTCGGCGAGCCGTTGCGGGTCGGCACAGTCCAGCGAGACGGCCACCAGCCTCGCCACAGGGCTCCCGGTCACGGCGCCACGTTAACGGGAGACTGCCCCCGTGCGGCTTCGGACAGGGAACAGCCGGGCCTCGGCGCGGCGAGCAGCCTGGTCTTGGCTCGTAGGTGTCATACCGAGCGATCTTGGATGGCCGGTCTGACAGTTGGGTTTGTCACGTCACACCTCACCGGAAAAAGCGACTGGCTCACGCGATCCAGATCAGCCACTTTCCGCCAATTCGCGGGGCGGCGGCTACGCCGCGCGCTTCACAGGGCGAGCGTGAGGGCAGGTTCGGTCTTGTCGCGGACTTCGTCGACGGTGACGTCGGGAGCGAGCTCGCGCAGCACCAGCCCGTCATCCTCGATGTCGATCACCGCGAGATCCGTGATGATGCGCTGCACGACACCGAGGCCCGTGAAGGGCAGCGAGCACTGGTTGACGATCTTGTACGACCCGTCGCGGGCCACGTGCTCCATCAAGACGATGACGCGCTTGGCGCCGTGCACGAGGTCCATCGCGCCGCCCATCCCCTTGACCATCTTGCCGGGGATCATCCAGTTGGCGATGTCGCCGCCTGCCGAGACCTGCATGGCGCCGAGGATCGCGGCGTCCACCTTGCCGCCGCGGATCATGCCGAACGACGTCGCCGAGTCGAAGAACGCCGCACCCGGCCGCAGGGTGACGGTCTCCTTGCCGGCGTTGATCAGGTCAGGGTCCTCCTCGCCGTCATACGGGTATGCGCCTACGCCGAGGATGCCGTTCTCGGACTGCAGCACGATCTCCACGTCGTCGGGCACGTAGTTGGGCACCAGCGTCGGGAGCCCGATGCCCAGGTTGACGTAGGCACCGTCCTCGAGCTCGGAGGCGGCTCGCGCGGCCATCTGCTCGCGACTCCACGCCATCAGCTCGCGCCTGCCTTGCCGTTATTGTCCCGCTGGCGGACCGTGCGCTTCTCGATCCGCTTCTCGGTGGCCTGTTCGGGCGTCAGCGCCACCACGCGCTGCACGTAGACGCCGGGCAGGTGCACCTCGTTCGCCTCGAGCTCACCGGGCTCCACGAGCTCCTCCACCTCCGCGACCGTCGTACGCGATGCCATCGCGCACAGTGGGTTGAAGTTGCGCGCCGACTCGCGGAAGACGAGGTTGCCGTGCCGGTCGCCCCGCCACGCGCGGACCAACGCGAAGTCCGTGATGATCGCCCGCTCCAGCACGAACGTCCGCGAGCCGTCCGCAGTGTCGAACTCCCTGGTGTCCTTCGGCGGGCTCGCCACCACGACGTTCCCGCGGTCGTCGTAGCGCCAGGGCAGGCCTCCGTCGGCGACCTGGGTGCCGACACCGGTCGCGGTGTAGAACGCCGGGATGCCGGCGCCGCCGGCGCGCAGCCGCTCGGCGAGCGTGCCCTGCGGGGTCAGCTCCACCTCGAGCTCACCGTGCAGGTACTGACGCTCGAACTCCTTGTTCTCCCCCACGTACGACGACACCATCCGCCGAATCCGCTTCGCGCGCAGCAGCAGGCCGAGGCCCCAGTCGTCGACGCCGCAGTTGTTGGAGACCGCTTCCAGATCGTCGACGCCGGCGTCGAGCAGCGCCTCGATGAGCACGGTGGGAATCCCGCACAGGCCGAACCCGCCGACCGCCACCGACGACCCGCTCCCGATGTCGGCCACAGCCGCAGCCGCGCTCGCGACCACCTTGTCCACGTGCAGAACCTACTGCATGGCCCGATCGCCGGCGCCCGGCCGGCGGCAGCCCGACCGTCCCTCAGCCGGCGCCCGGCCACCGCCCGCCCGAGCTCGTCAGGTGCTTCGTCATACTCGGATCCGTGACGCTCCGATGACCTCAGCGCTCCTCGACGCCCGCCTGCACGTCGTGACCGGCAAGGGCGGAACCGGCAAGACCACGGTCGCGGCCGCCCTGGCGCTCGCCCTGGGGGCCGGTGGACGCCGCGTGCTGCTGTGCGAGGTGGAGGGCCGCCAGGGCATCGCGTCGGTCTTCGACGTCGCTCCGCTGCCGTACGTCGAGCGCCGCATCGCCATCGGCCCGGGCGGTGGCGAGATCTGGGCGCTGGCGATCGACGCCGAGGCGGCGCTGCTGGAGTACCTCGAGATGTTCTATCACCTGGGGCGGGCAGGCAAGGCGCTCGACAGGTTCGGCGTCACCGACTTCGCGACGACGATCGCCCCCGGGCTGCGAGACGTGCTGCTCACCGGCAAGGTCTACGAGGCGGTGCGGCGGACCGCCGACGGCAGGTCGGCGAGCGGCAGGTCGTCGTACGACGCTGTGGTGCTTGACGCCCCACCGACCGGGCGGATCAGCCGGTTCCTCAACGTGAACACCGAGGTGATCGGCATCGCCAAGGTCGGGCCCATCCGCAACCAGGCCGAGGCGATTATGCGGCTGCTGAAGTCAGACGACAGCCGGGTGCACTTCGTGACGTCTCTCGAGGAGATGCCCGTGCAGGAGACGCTGGACGGCGTCGCCGAGGTGCGCCGGATCGGTCTGCCCGTGGGGGCCATCATCGTGAACATGGAACGCGAGCCGATGCTCGACCCGCAGGACCTCGCCGAAGCAGCGGCTGGCAGCGTCGACACCGAGCAGGTCGCCGCGTCGTTGGAGAAGGCAGGCATCGCCGCGGGCGACGCGGTGCTCGCCGGTCTGCTGGAGGAGGCAGCGGGGCACGCGGACCGCGTCGCGCTGGAGGCAGCCCAACGCCGGGACCTCGAGCAGGCGGGCATGCCGCTCGTCAGCCTTCCGCTGCTCGCCGACGGCGTCGACCTCGGCGCGCTCTACGACCTGGCTGACCGGCTTCGCGCGGAAGGGCAGAGCGACGATGGCGCGTAAGGACGACGCCAGCCGGCGTCGCGATCCTCAACCGGGCAGAGGCAGCCAGCCGCGCGTCGGGCCGATGTCGGCGCTCCTGTCGGACATGCCCGCCCTCGACCTCCACGCACTGGTGGCCGACCGAGCGGTCCACACCGTGGTCTGCTGTGGCTCCGGGGGCGTCGGCAAGACGACGACGTCCGCGGCGCTCGCGCTGCATGCGGCGGAGGCCGGCCGGAAGGTCGTCGTCCTCACGATCGACCCGGCTCGAAGGCTCGCGCAGTCGATGGGCCTGAGGGAGCTCGACAACACGCCGCGTCCCGTCGGCGGTGTCGACGAGAGCCTCGGTGGCAGCCTCGACGCGATGATGCTGGACATGAAGCGCACGTTCGATGAGGTCGTGCTGGCTCATGCCACCGAGGACAAGGCGGCGCAGATCCTCGGAAACCCTTTCTACCAGGCGCTGTCGAGCTCGTTCGCGGGCACGCAGGAGTACATGGCGATGGAGAAGCTGAGCCAGCTGCAGGCCGAGACCGCCAAGAGCGGACGGTGGGACCTGATCGTCGTGGACACTCCGCCGGCGCGCTCCGCGCTCGACTTCCTCGATGCCCCTGAGCGGCTCTCGTCGTTCCTCGACGGACGGCTGATCCGTCTGCTGCTCGCCCCCGCCAAGGGGCCGGCCAGGCTGCTCAGCGCGGGGATGACCGTCGTCACCGGAACGATCAGCAAGGTGGTCGGCGGCCAGATGCTGCGCGACGTGCAGACGTTCGTGGCCGCCTTCGACACGCTCTTCGGCGGCTTCCGCGCCCGGTCCGAGCAGACTTACCGGATCCTCAAGGCCAAGCAGACCGCGTTCGTCGTGGTCGCCTCACCGGAGACCGACGCGCTTCGCGAAGCGGCGTTCTTCGTCGAGCGCCTGGCCGCGGAGTCGATGCCGCTGGCCGGACTCGTGCTCAACCGGCTGACCGTCGCACCGCCGTCGGGCATCTCTGCGCAGGCAGCGCTCGCTGGTGTCGAGCGACTCGCGGAGGGCGACCCGCTCACCGCCGGGCTGCTGAGACTGCACGCCGAGCGCCTAGGCAGAGTGGCGCGGGAGCGGGCGCTGCGGCGGCGCTTCGCCGCCTCCCACCCGCAGGTGGCCACCGCCACCATCCCGGCGCTGGCGAGCGACGTACACGACCTCGGATCGCTGCGGCAGATCGCCGCGGCGATGGCCGCTTGACGAGCCGCCTCGCCCACGGGAGAGCCGGTCGCCGCCCCTTCAGGCGGCGCCGCCCTGTTCCGCCCGCGCCGACTCGAAGAGCCGGCGCCACGACGTGACGTTGGGCCGGCGGCGCAGCAACGCCCGTCGCTCCCGCTCGGTCATCCCGCCCCAGACGCCCCACTCGATGCTGTTGTCGAGTGCTTCCGCGAGACACTCGGTGCGGACGGGGCACACCGCACACAGCTGCTTGACCCGGTTCTGTGCGGAGCCGCGCACGAACAGCTCGTCCGGTCGCGCCTGACGGCATGCTGCCGCCGCCGACCAATGCCCACCACGAGACCCCATGCTTTACCCCTGCCGAAAGAAGAGTGACGTGGCATGCCACCCGCACGCCGTCGTCCGCCTGCCACGTGTTCACACCCCGAGAGCGAAAGGCGCGATCAGGCTACCGCACGTCAACTCGTCACGCTATACGACGTAAACCCGGTCCGTCGCCGCCGAGATCGCCTGCCTGCGCGATGTTCGCGGTTGCGCGGCACCGTCCCGTACCCTGATTGCCATGCCACAGCTCGTCCGGCCGGCCCGCCACGAGGGCGGTTTCGTCAAGCAGTTCCTCGTCCTCATCGGGATCAGCGCGCTCTCGGGTGTCCTGATCGCCGGACTCGCGCTGCCGTGGGTCGCGATGGCGTCTCGCGGCGCCGACAATGCGGCGAGCGCGATGGCCAGCTTCCCGCTGCGCCTGGACTTCAAGCCTCTCGACGAACGCACGACGGTCCTCGACGACCAGGGCAACACGCTGGCGACCTTCTACGACGAGGACCGCACGTACGTTCCCCTGGGCCAGATCTCCGGCGTGATGAAGGCGGCGCTGATCTCGATCGAGGACGCCCGCTTCTACCAGCACGGGCCGATCGATGTCCAAGGCACCATTCGCGCGCTGCTCGTCAACGAGGCAAGCAACTCGACGCTGCAAGGGGGCTCCTCGCTGACCCAGCAGCTGGTCAAGCTCACCTTGCTGAGCAACGCCACGACCGCCAAGGAACAGGCCGCCGCGACGGCGCGTGACTACTCGCGCAAGTTCCAGGAGCTTCGCTACGCCGTCTGGGTCGAGGACCACTTCACGAAGGACCAGATCCTCGAGCACTACCTCAACATCGCCTACTTCGGTGACGGCGCGTACGGCGTCCAGGCAGCTGCCCACCACTACTTCAACACCACCGCAGCCAAGCTGACACTGCCACAGGCGGCTCTGCTCGCCGGCCTCGTCAAGAGCCCGAGCGGCTACGACCCCACGCTGCACCCCGTCACCGCGAGGGATCGTCGCGACACCGTCATCGACAAGATGCTGCAGCTGCACGTGATCAGCACCGCGGAGGCACACGCGGCGTCCAAGAGTCCGCTGAACCTGCACGTCACGCCGATGCCGAACGGCTGCGCGAACTCCACCGCGCAGTGGTTCTGCCAGTACCTGCTGAACTATCTGCAGCATGACCCCGCCCTCGGAGCCACTCTCGCGGACCGCAACCACGCGATCTTCGGCGGTGGCCTGACGGTCAAGACGACGCTGGACCCGCGCTTCCAGGTGGCCGCCGAGAAGGCCGTCTCGGACCACGTCCGTCCGACGGACCGCGAGGCGGTGGGCGCCCTCGCCATGGTGGAGCCCGGAACCGGCCAGGTGAAGGCGGTGGCACAGTCGCGGCCGATGGGCACCAACAAGGCCAAGGGCCAGACCATGCTGAACTTCACGGTCCCCAACGACTACGGGGGTGCGGCTGGCTTCCAGCCGGGATCCACGTTCAAGGCCTTCGTGCTGGCAGCAGCCATCCGCAAGGGGATCCCGCTCAACACGAGCTTCTACTCTCCGAACCCCATCACCGTCGACGAGCGCGGCTACCACACGTGTACGGGACGTCCGGTCGGCTCGGCCAAGGACACGTTCCACAACGAGGGAGAGGCCGGCACGTTCGACGTCTACTCGGGTACGGCGAAGTCGGTGAACACCTACTTCATCCAGCTCGAGCGGCTGACCGGGCTGTGCGCGCCTTTCACCCTCGCCAACGAGATGGGCATGAACCTCGACGCGAACAAGTACCAGGTCGTGTCGCTCACCCTCGGCGTGGCCGACGAGAGCCCGGTCGCCATGGCGAACGCCTACGCGACGTTCGCCGCCCGGGGGGTCTACTGCCCGGCCACGCCGGTGACGGAGATCCTCGACCGCAGCGGCAAGGTGGTTCCCCGCGCGGCGACGCCCTGCAAGCGCATCCTGCGTCCCGCGTACGCCGACGCGGTCAACAACGTCCTGCAGGGCGTCATGGAGCCGTCCGGGACGGGCGCCATGCTCACCATCGACCAGCCGACCGCCGGCAAGACGGGGACCACCGACGACTCGCAGTCCGTCTGGTTCGTCGGCTACACACCCAACCTGGTCGCGGCAAGCGTGGTAGCAGGAGTGAGCCCCACGCTCCTCCCGCGGTCCCTGACCGGCGTGACGATCCACGGGACCTCCATCAGCTTCGCCTCCGGCGGCGGCACCGCAGGCCCGATCTGGCTGCAGGCGATGAAGGCGATCCAGCGCTTCCTGCCCAACGCACACTTCGTCAAGCCCGACCCCAAGGTGGTCAAGGGCCAGACCGTGCCCATCCCGTCGTTCTACGGATACAAGCCCGCGGTTGCAGCCACGATGCTCTCGAAGCTCGGGTTCTCACCGCAAATCGGGTAC
>JBBSIF010000043.1:0-17060 GCA_038232255.1 Propionibacteriales bacterium | reverse complement strand
TCGGCGCCCGAACCAGCCAGTCGGCGGGTCAGACGACGAAGAGCTGTGACAGGTCCCGAAAGGCTTTGAACTCCAGCGCATTTCCCGACGGGTCGAGGAAGAACATCGTCCACTGCTCACCGGGCTCGCCCTCGAAGCGAACGTAGGGCTCGATGAGGAAGTCGGTGCCCGCCTCCCTCAGTTGGCGGGCGAGCTGCTCGAAGCGCTCGACGGTGAGCACCAGGCCGTAGTGCGGGACTGGCACGTCGTGGCCGTCAACGGTGTTGGTGCCGACCACAGCGTTGACGTGATCGTCGACCAGGTGCGTCACCACCTGATGGCCGTCGACGTTCCAGTCCGTCCAGCGCTCCGCGGAGCGTCCGCGCGGGAAGCCCAAGACGTCGCCGTAGAAGTGGCGCGCGGCATCGATGTCATGGACCGGCAGGGCAAGGTGAAACGGAGGCACTCGCACCGATGGCGTCATGCTGACAATACTGGTGCAATGCTCCGGCGTCAGCGGTCAATGAGACGCTGCATGTCCTCGGGGTAGCGATCCCCCTGTACGTCGAAGTGCGCGGCTGCGTCGTCGATGTCGCGCAGGTCCTTGTCGGTCAGCTCCACAGCAGCGGCTCCGAGGTTCTCCTCGAGACGGCTCAGCTTGCGGGTGCCCGGGATGGGCGCGATCCACGGCTTCTGGGCGAGCAGCCCCGTCAGGGCGATCTGCGCCCGGGTGGCGGACCCTGCCCGCCTCGATCAGCTCCTTAACCACCCCAGCGACGTCCTCGATGGGGACACCCGGGTCAGCCCGGTGCTGGGAGAAGAGGTCGATGCAGTCGGCGACGTCCATGATGTGCTTTCGGCCGGCTGGAGATCCCACGCGCCGTAGCCATTGTCGCTGGGCGACCGCTGGCCGATGTTGCCGCGGCCTACCACACTCAGCAAGCCGGAGTGCGACGTACGGGGAGCAACGGGCTACAGCTCCCCGAGCAACGCCTGCATGTCGGTGATCTCCGCGGTCTGGTCGGCGATGATCTTCTTCGCGAGGGCGATGGCATCGAGGTTGTGGCCAGCGGCCTGCTCCTGCTGGGACATGGTGACCGCTCCCTGGTGGTGTTCGGTCATCATCTGCAGGAACATGCGGTCGAACGCGGTGCCGTTCGCGGCCCCGAGGTCGGCCATCTGCTGGTCGGTCATCATGCCGGGCATCTGGGTAGCGGCCCCGTGATCCATACCGCTCATGCCGGTCATGTCTTCGGGGACCTTCTCGCCCCAGGCCCGAAGCCAGGAGCTCATGGTGTCGATCTCGGGCTGCTGAGCGGCCTCGATCTGGGTGGCGAGGGCCATCACGTCGGCGCTGGCCGCGCGCGTAGAGGCGAGCTCGGCCATGGCGATCGCACCGCGGTGGTGTTCGATCATCTGCTGCGCGAACGCGGTGTCGGCGCTGTTATGCACCGCGCTCGTGCCGGCGCTGGGTGCGGAGGACTCGCTCGGCGTGTTCGGGGAGCTGCTGTGGTTCATGCCGGCCATGTCGGAGCCGGAGCCCGGCCTGGTGTCGTCGCCGCTACCGCAGGCGGTGAGGGTGAGGGCCGCTGCGAGCAGGCCAGTGGGCAGGGTCAGCATGCGCTTGTTCATCAGGATGCCTTTCGAGAGCTCGATCATGGAGTGGTGCTGCATCTGCGGCTGACGCGGGCAGCGTCAGCAGGGCCGAGGGAGTCGACCTAGATGCGCAGCACGCCAAGCGATGCCAAGGACGCGGCAGGCGAGCGCAGCTCGCGCCGTGGCACAACCAGGGAGGCGGTCGCGCGGCGGCTCGGGACGACGATGCCGCGTGAGCGGGCGAGCAGCGCAAGGCCAAGGCCTGTGAGGACCGCGACGCACGCTCCGGCCATCGCCTCGATGTTCATTCCGCCTGGGAGGACACATGCGCTGCCGTCGTGGCCGCAGACCGTGCTCGCCGCGGCCGCGGAAACGTCCCGGTCCTGGGGTGGCGGAGTAGACACGGCAGGCATCTGCAGGGCGTGACCCACCGTGGCCGTTGTGGAATCCGCGGTGCTCATGACGCTCGCTGGCGACATGTGCCCGACGGTGAGGGCGTGCATCGCGAACAACCCGGCAAGCAGGCCAAGCGCCGCGGACGGACGCAGCGCCACCCACCGGCGGCGGGCCGGGGACGGGCTGGGGGTCATGGCCGGGTGCATCACCATCATTCTAGGAGCCCCCTTTCCTGGACAGCATGACGACGGGGCGTTGAGAGCTAGTGGTGGTAGGCGTGCACGACGGCGTGGCCCTTGCCGCGGGCGATGAGCGCCCGATTGACCGGCACGGTCACAGCGAATGCGGCGACGAGCGAGGCGGCCAGTGACCCCCAGAACAGGGCGTTACTCAGCCCGGCGGTCATGGCGCCGGGGACGGCGACGATGAACAGGTTGTCGATGGTCTCCATCGTGACGATGGAGACCGTGTCCGCGGCGAGCGCAACCCGCACGGCCTGACGGAACGGGAGCCCTGAGCGCAGCACGGGTCCGATCGTGAGGGAGTAGCCGAACAGAAACGCCAGAGCTACCGCGAGAGCGATGCTCGCAGTGTTCCCCCAACCCCACCATGTCGACAGCACCATGCCGAGGACCTCGCCGATCGCGCAGCCGGTCAGGCAGTGCACGGTCGCTGACACCGCCAGGCGCGTGAGCTCCGTCCCCTCAGCAGGACCGGAGGGCTCGCGGGGGCCGTGGCCACCCTGCATGTGTGCCTGCTCGGAGCCGTCCGGCGGGGATGCCGTCGCGGAAGCGGGTCGATGGGGATCAGGGGCTGGCACAGGGTCCTCCTCCGTTGAGCACGCGGGAGCCAAGCTCAGGTGAAGCGGCGCAGCCGCAGGCTGTTGGTGACCACGAACACCGAGCTCAACGCCATCGCCGCGCCGGCCAGCATCGGATTGAGCAGCCCGGCTGCCGCCAGCGGGATGGCGGCGATGTTGTAGCCGAACGCCCAGAACAGGTTGCCCTTGATGGTGGCCAAGGTGCGGCGGGCGAGACGGATCGCGTCAGCCGCCGCGGTGAGGTCGCCCCGGACCAGGGTGAGGTCGGAGGCCTCGATCGCGACGTCGGTACCGGTCCCCATGGCGAGGCCGAGATCTGCTTGAGCGAGGGCTGCCGCGTCGTTTACCCCGTCCCCGACCATCGCGACGACTCGCCCGCTGGCCTGGAGGTCGCGCACGACAGCGGCCTTGTCCGCGGGCAGAACCTCTGCGACGACGTCGTCGTCGGCGATCCCGATTGAGGCGGCGACGGCGCGCGCGGAGCGCCAGTTGTCCCCGGTGAGCAGCATCGGCCGCAGGCCGAGCGCTCGCAGCCGTGCGACGGCCTCAGCGGAGGTGGGCTTCACCGAGTCGGCGACGACCAGGACACCGCGAACCGCGCCGTCCCACCCGACCCACACCGGCGTCTGGCCGGCAGCCTCCGCTGCCTCCGCGGCAGTGACCAGGTCGGCAGGGGCGGGTTGGGCCCACTCCTGCTCCAGCCAGGTTCGCCGGCCCGCGACGACGGCGTGGCCGTCGATGATCCCGGTGACACCCCGGCCGCTGGTGCTGGCGAACCTCTCGACCATCGGCAGCAGGTCGATCTCGTGGGCTGCGGTGGCTATCGCGCGGGCAAGAGGGTGCTCGGAAGCATCCTCGAGTGCACCCGCAAGACGCAGCAGAGTCCACCGGTCGGTCCCCGCCGCGGGGATGACCTCGAGCAGTGTCATCCGGCCGGTGGTGACGGTGCCGGTCTTGTCCAGGACGACGGTGTCGACCCGCCGGGTTGACTCCAAAACCTCAGGACCCTTGATGAGCAGGCCGAGCTGGGCACCGCGGCCGGTGCCGACCATCAGCGCGGTCGGTGTCGCCAGGCCGAGGGCGCAGGGGCAGGCGATGATCAGCACGGCGACGGCAGCGGTGAAGGCGGTGGTAGCGCCCGCCCCGCTAGCGAGCCAGCAGGCCAGCGTGGCGACGGCGAGGATGCAGACGACCGGTACGAAGATGCCGGAGACGCGGTCGGCGAGCCGCTGGACCTGGGCCTTGCCGTTCTGGGCGTCCTCCACGAGCCGGGCCATCTGAGCGAGCTGGGTGTCCGCGCCGACGCGAGTGGCGCGGACGATGAGCCGGCCTCCCGCGTTGACCGTTCCTCCGGTGACACTGTCGGCTGGGACGACCTCCACCGGGACGGCCTCGCCGGTGAGCATCGAGGCGTCGACCGCGGACGTGCCCGACGTGACGGTGCCGTCGGTGGCGATCTTCTCTCCCGGGCGGACCACGAACTCGTCGCCCACCGCGAGCTGCTCCACCGGGATCCGGGTCTCGGCGTCGCCACGGAGCACTGCGACGTCCTTGGCGCCGAGGTCGAGGAGCGCTCGCAACGCGGCGCCGGAGCGGCGCTTGGCACGGGCCTCGGCGTAGCGGCCGGCGAGGATGAACACGGTGACCGCGGAGGCCACCTCGAGGTAGATCTCGTCTCCGCCCCGGTCGCGGTCGGGCAGCAGCGTGAACGGCATGGTCATACCAGTGCGGCCGGCATCACCGAGGAACAGCGCGTACAGCGACCAGCCGAACGCTGCCAGCACCCCGACGGACACCAGAGTGTCCATCGTCGCGGCGGCGTGCCGCACGTTTGTCCACGCAGCTCGGTGGAAAGGCCACGCGCCCCAGGTCGCGACCGGGGCGGCCAGGGTCAGGCTGGCCCACTGCCAGTTGTCGAACTGCAGCGCCGGGACCATCGCAAGCAGCACCACCGGCACAGTCAGTACGGCGGTAATGAGCAGCCGGCGGCGCAGCGCAGCAGCAGCGTCCGGCTCCGCGGCCGAGGCTGTCGAAGGGTCAGCGGATGCTGCCGACGATGCGGGGGGCGCGGGCAGGACGGCGGTGTAGCCCGTCGCCTCAACCGTGGCGACCAGGTCCTGAGGCGTGATGGCGTCCGCATAGGTGACTTTCGCCTTCTCGGTCGCGTAGTTGACAGTGGCGGCGACCCCGTCCATTCGATTGAGCTTCTTCTCGATCCGGTTGGCACAGGAGGCGCACGTCATGCCGCCGATCGTGAGCTCGACGACCCGACCCGCCGCGTCGCTCTCGTGGTGAGAGCCGGCCGCAGCCGGGACGGAGGTGGTGGTCATGAGCGCTCCAGCTCGTAGCCAGCTTCATCGACCGCCGCGGCGACAGCTTGGGAGTCCACCACGCCGGTGCAGCACAGCGTGACGATGGACGTGCCGCCCGCCACCAGGTCCACCGCGACGTCGTGAACTCCGGGCAGCTTCGACAGCTCGCATGTGACGGCGCCGACGCAGTGCTCACACGTCATTCCGACGACGCCGTAGCTCGAGATCGTCTCGGTCGTCGTGGTCTCGCTCATCGTGGAACGTCCCTTCCTAGCAGCGGTTGTCAAAGATGAAGCTCGCGAGGGCGTGGTTCAGGAGCGGACGAGGCGGGCGATCGCGGCGGAAGCCTCTTTCACCTTCACGTCCGCCTCGTCACCGCCCTCCGTGATCGCGTCGGCGACGCAGTGGTGCAGATGCTCGTCGAGCAGGGCGAGAGCGAATGCCTCCAGCGCGCGAGTCGCGGCGCTCACCTGGGTCAGCACATCGATGCAGTAGGTGTCGGACTCGACCTGCCGCTGCAGCCCCCGGATCTGCCCCTCGACGCGCCGCAGCCGTTTGAGGTGCGCGTCCTTGCTTCCCGCGTACCCTGGCGCTCTCTGACTCGGAGTGTCGGCCTGGTCGCTTGCTCTCACCTGCTCAGTCATGCTGGCCACGATATACCCCCTCCCCCTATGTAAGCAACACCTCCTTGCATACCGGCGCGGGGTATCGCGCTCAGTAGCGAGCGGCGCGGAAGGCGGCGGCTTGACGATCACGGTATTTCCGGCCACGCGAGCATACGGAAGCGACGCGGCCAGGATGGCGAACGGCCAGTTGAACGGGATGCCACCGGTTCGAGCTGGCACGCGGTCTGGCTGACCAGGTCGACACGGTGACGACGCTCGCCGGCACCGCCGTACCGGACCGAGGTCACCTACACGCCCCTCGGGGTAGCCACGACGTCGTCCGGCCGTCCAGGATCGCGGATCTCGAGGCGGTCGGTGGTTTGCGCCGCCTGGCCATCGATGTAGGGCTCAGTGCTGACGACTGGTTGAGCTCCAGCGCCGACCCCGTGCGCGGTTGTCGAGATGTCATCACGACCTCCAGCGGGTGTGCGGGTGCACGGTACTCCTCGTCACGTGAGCCCATTGAGGTCGACGACATCCTCGTTGGACACCAGCCACCGAAGGAGCTGCTCAAGCCGACCAGTGCGGATGAGTTCGCCCATGCTGTGGTGCGATTCCCAGTTCGGCAAGGCTTCCACAGTGATGCCGGGCAAACCAGTCATCCGGACGCTCTGCTCTCGATCGCCCGAGTTTCTCTCGCCGTACACGATGTGTGCGCGCACGCCGGCGCCGTCACGGTAGAAGGGCACCAGATCACCCCACCACATGACGCCGCGCGGCGGAAGGTGCGGCGCGGCCTTCTTGGCGTACTCGTAACCGCCGGTTATCGGTGACAGTGCAAGTACGCGTTCCGCCCCAAGAGCGCTCGCATAGCGCAGGGCACCTGTGGCTCCAACCGAATGTCCCAAGCAGACGACGCGACGAGCGCCCATGTCTCTCACGAGACTCGTCAGGCTCTCGATCGTCGTCGCCATGTCAGGGCCGAGTGCCGCGATGCCGCCGGTATAGCCGACCTTCTGCCGGTCGCGCAGATAGACGAGGTGGCTGCTCAGCTGAGCGAACCAACGGTCCAGCAGATTGTTGGGCATTCCGAGCTGATGGCTGCCGCCGCAGAAGGCGATGAGCAACGTGTCCGCACCCGGCTTCCTCACAATCTGGACGTCGCTGCTGCGGTCGTCCACGAACGGCTCCCGGCCGTTGCCGACAGCGGAAGGCAAGTGCCGAAAGACGAAGTCCATATTCTCCAGGTAGCGGATCTGCGGAAACGCTGCCTTGAGCCTCGGCACAGCATAGGCAGCCACGTCAAGATGCCCGCTATGGATGAGCTCGTGCACGCCGGGGATCCAGCTCCGTGCGTGCGACCGGCTCAGGCGAAGATCGGCACCTACGTCGAAGGCCAGCCACAGTGCGGCGGCATGTACCACCGGCTCGGTCGACCCGCGGCGAAGGGCGTCGTTGATTGCCTCGCGCTCCGCCGAATCGACCGGCTCCGCGTCATCGAGGATGCTGCGTGCGAGCGCCGAGATGCGCGCCACCCCGCGCACGTCCGCCCTACCCACGACTACACTCTCGCACTCTTGGCGTCCTCCCAGGAAGCCTGGGATCGTCCGGATGTTACCGCGAGACGTCCCTAGGATGCATGTGGGCGAAGGCCGGTCGCTGCGCTTTGACGACAGCCTGATGTCCTGCTAGACCGAGAAGCGACGCAGTCGGAAGACGAGGCACGATGACCGACGAGGAAGTCTTCGAAGCAGTCCGCGGGTCTGTCATCTGGGCGAAGGCGGAGGTGGTGGCATTGGCCCCCGGCCAGGTCGTCAGGTCCAGCCTCCTCGCCGAGCCGCCGATCTGCCTCGACTCTCTCGAGTCGATAGCCATGGTCACTCAGCTGGAGGAGGTCCTGGGGCTGGTGGCTGAAGACGAACACTTCTTCGCCTGCTCGGTTCGCACTGTCGCAGATGTGGTCGCGGCCGTGCAAGGTTGGATTGCCGAAGCCGAGACAGCACAGCAATGATGCCTGCAGGCGTTGCGCCAGCGATCGTGACACCCGCGCGCACGATCGACGGTGCGTCGCTGGCTGGGCTCGCCAAGGCCGTGCAGACCGGGTTGGCCAAGACCATTCGCCCGGGAACGCCACTTGGCATCTGGGTCGACGACGCAGTCGACTTCGCCGCCTGCGTCATCGGCGCGATGGCTGTGCGCGCCGAAGCATTCATCATCCTCCCGGGTGCCACACCTATCCGAGCTACTGAGCTCTGCGCGATCGAGCGAGGATCTGCAGTCCTGTGCGACGCGACCCGTGCCGCACGGCTCGTCGACGGAACGCACCGCGCATGCGGACCCGGTCTCGTGCTCGTGGAAACTCGGTCGCAGCCCGCTGCGAGCCACGACGGTCAGGGCGCCGTTCACTTCTACACCTCGGGAACCGACGGTCAACCGAAGGGTGTCGCGCGATCGAAGCGGTCGTTGGAGCGAGAAGAGTCCACGGTGGGTTCCCACCTGGGCATGACGCCGGGCTGCGCAGTTCTCTGCGCCGTGCCGGTGACCCACGGGTACGGGTATACCGCCGGCTTGTTCGCCCCTTTGTCGTTTGGTGGCACAGCGATCGTGGCGCGCCCGCGGTTGGCTGCATCGCTTGCCGACCTCTTGACGGTGCACGAACCCGAGATCGTCGTGGCTGTGCCCGCTCAATATGCCGCCTGGTCAGCCCTTCGGCGAACGTACACCGGACGATTGCCGCGTCTTTGGTTGTGTGGCGGAGCGCCGCTGCCCCCCGCCGTACGGGCCAGGTTCCAGGCGAACTGGGGAAGTGTGATCGCCGAGCAGTACGGCATGACCGAATGCGGCGCGGTGTCCGTCGACCTGGATGGCGCCGAGACGCTGGGCAGGCCGTACCCGGGTGTCACCGTCTTCATCGACGGCGGCGACACGTTGGCGGACGAGGGCGAAGTCGTCGTCGACACTCCGTACGGCCCGCGCGGTTACATCGGCGACCTAGCCGGTGACCGGTCGAGCCCGTTCACACCCAGCGGCTTCCGGAGTGGCGACACCGGTTGGCTCGATGCCCATGGCCGTCTGCACCTGGTCGGCCGTCGGGCACATCAGCTCAACGTGCGCGGGCAGCAGGTCGATCCCGCGGAGGTCGAGCGGGCGCTCTGGGCGGTGGATGGAGTGCACGAGGTTGCCGTCATCGGCATCGACCGGGCTGAGGGTGATCAGTGGATCGCCGCGTTCGTCGTGTGCCCGGACAGCATCACGGACGACGCGTTGCGTCGAGCCACTGTGGACCTCGAGAGCTTCAAGAGACCTCAACGTGTGACCCGCTTGCCGGCGCTCCCGAAGACCGCCACGGGAACCGACGTGGACGCGCTTCGGAGGCTTCTCCTCAACGGGTGAGCAACGAGGCGATTCTCTCGGCTGCGACCTTCGCGCCGTCTCGCGGGACCGCGCGGTAGCGGGCGCGTCGACTCATCGTGCGCAGCAGGTGCTGCGCCAGGTCCGACGGTGTGGTCGTGGCGTAGTCGAGACGTGTGCCGGCGCGGTAGTGGTCGAGCTCGGTGACCAGCCGGCCCTCGGCCACGTTGCCGTGGGTGTACCAGTACCAGCCCGCCGCCGCTGCGAGCGGCAAGGCCGCGGTCAGGTCGTCGTTCGCGCTGCTGCCCACCAGTGCGGCGCGCAGGCTTGTCGCCTCGTCGGCTGTCCACTGCACAGAGAGCGACTCGTCCGGCGTACCCATCCCGGCCTCGGCGGCCTCGGCCAGCGCAGCCCAGTGCGTGCGGAAACGGCTCTCGACCCCAGCCTCCTCACCGGCCGCCGCGAGCTGCTCTCGGCCGAAGCGTCGCAAGCTGTCCAGCAGGACGAAGGCTTCGCCTCCGTCGGGCTCGTTGACGCGTCGGACCAGGCTCTTGTCCGCCAGCGAACCGACGGCAGCGACGACGTCCACGCTCGGCTCCAGCACCACGTGTTCCGCAGCTGCCAGCGACCATGCCGCCGGGAACACCGCCACTCGCCGAAAGACGCGACGGTCCTCGACGCTCAGCAGGTCGTGGCTCCAAGCGAGCGCCGCCCGCAGGCTCCGGTGCCTGCCGCTGCCAGCGAGCTGGGCGTCGAGAAGGCGATGCCGGTTGCGCAGCCGCACGGCGATCTCGCCGGGCTCGAACTGCGTCAGCCGGACAGCCGCCACTTCGAGAGCCAGCGGCAGCCCCTCCAAGTCACGGCAGATGTCGACCAGCGGGCGTAGGTTCGTCGAGTCCAGGGCGAAGCCCGGCCGCACCGCCTCGATGCTCGCGAGCAGCATCATCATCGCGGGCACCGCCGCCACCCGGTCGATGTCCTCCGACCAGCTGTCCGCGCTCTCCGGCATGGCGAGGGGGGGCACGGCGTACTCCCGTTCGCTGGCGACACGTAGCCGGCCCTGCGACGTCGCCAGGATCTTGACCCGCCGGGCACCGCTCATGACAGCCCTGAGCAGAGGCCCGAGGTCAGGCACCGCCTCGCAGCTGTCGAGGACGAGCAGGGCGGCCCGCTCCCGCAGATGTGCGCACAGCCGCTCGACCGGAGTGCCGGTGACGCCTCGCTCGATGCCCAGGCGCCCATCGAGCAGGGAGGCCGCTGCCTGCGCGGTCGCGCAGCCGAGCACATCGAGGCCGATCACCCCGGCCGGGAACCGGTCGCCGACCTCCTCCGCCAGCGTTGCCGCCAGGCGGGTCTTGCCCACGCCCGGTGGGCCTGTCAGGGTCAGGAGCCGACACTCTGGCGACAGCAGCACGGGGCGCAGGGCAGCGAGCTCAGCGGCACGACCCGCCAACGCGACCTGGACCACCGCTCCATGGTAGAAGCGCAAGCGGCTGACCAGTCGAGTAATCCACGCCCGACTCGGGGTCCGCCGCCGGCCCGCGGTGGCCATCAATGCGTCAGCGTCATTGACGCGTGCGTGCCTCCGGCGAGGGGATGTCGGGGGTGGTGGGGCGCGCCGACAGCGCGTGTGGCGCAACGTTGCCGTCCGGGGTGAGCAGTGCGAAGTGGCACGCCACATGACGACCCGGCGCGACCTCGCGGAGCGTCGGGTGCTCCGCTGCGCAGATGTCCTGGGCGTAGGGGCACCGGGTGCGGAACGGACACCCCGACGGCTTGTTGACGGGGTTCGGCACGTCGCCGGTGAGGAGGATCGGCTCCCGTGGCGCCACGCCCTCGTCCTCGAGGTCGGGTGACGCCGACAGCAGTGCCTCGGTGTAGGGGTGTGCGGGACGGCTGTAGAGGGGATCGGCGGCTGCGGTCTCCATGACCTCGCCGAGGTACATGACAGCAATCCGGGTCGAGACGTGACGGACCACCCCGAGGTCGTGGGCGATGAACACGTAGGTGAGGGCGAACTCGTCCTGGAGGTCAGCGAAGAGATTGAGCACCTGCGCCTGGATGGACACGTCCAGGGCTGAGACGGGTTCGTCGGCGACGATCACCTTGGGGTTCATTGCCAGCGCCCGGGCGATGCCGACCCGCTGACGCTGCCCCCCGGAGAACTCATGGGGGAACCGGTCGGTGTGTGACGCGTTGAGCCCCACCACCTCGAGCAGCTCGTTGACCCGGCGCGAGATTGCCGCTCGGTCGCCGTACTGATGGATCTGCAGAGGCTCGGAGAGGATGTCACCGACGCGGCGCCGTGGGTTGAGCGACGCGTAGGGATCCTGGAACACCAGCTGGAGGTCGCGGCGCACCGGGCGGAGCTGGCGACGGGAGAGGCGCGTGATGTCACGGCCTTGGAAGCTGACCGTGCCTGAGGTGATGTCGGTGAGCCGGACCAGGCAGCGACCGAGCGTCGACTTGCCGCAACCGGACTCCCCCACCACTCCCAGCGTCTCGCCGGACCGCACCTCGAGGGTCACTCCGTCGACCGCACGCAGCACCTCCCGGCCGCCGACCAGCGAGCCGCTCCGGGCCGGGAAGTGCTTGGAGAGGTTGTCGGCGCGAAGCAGGACATCGCCCGGCGCGCTCTCAGATCTCGACGGTGATCTCATCGCGCCGAATCGGATCCCGACAGAGAGTCGGTGGGCTCCGAGAGGTCTCCGGGGTCGCCCTCAGACACCGCCTTCTCGATGAGGCTGCGGCGCAGCTCCTGACGACGGTCCCGCGGCAGCCAGCAGGCATCGACGTGCACGATCCCGCCGGCGAGCTCCGGCCGCTCGTCGCACTTATCGTGTCGGAGCCGGCAGCGAGGTGCGAAAGGGCAGCCCGGTGCGATGGAGAGCGGTGAGGGTGGCGATCCCGGGATGGTAGGGAGGCGGCTGACCCGTTCCGCGCGCGGACGAGGGACGGAGCTGAGCAGTCCCCAAGTATAAGGGTGGCGCGGCCGGTGGAAGACGTCGTGCTTCGGGCCTTGCTCAGCTGCACGGCCGGCGTACATCACCAGCACGTTGTCCGCGATGTCGAAAACCACTCCCATGTCATGGGTGATCAGGATGATCGAGGACCCGTGGTCGACGCGCAGCCGCCGCATCAGGGCGAGGATCTGTGCCTGCGTGGTGACGTCGAGCGCGGTGGTCGGCTCGTCGGCGATCAGCAGGGAGGGGTTGTTCGCGAGGGCCATCGCGATGACGGCGCGCTGGCGCATGCCGCCGGAGAACTCGTGCGGGTAGTCGTTCACCCGTCGGCCGGGATCGGGGATACCGACCTCGTCGAGCAGCTGGATCGCCCGTTCGTGGGCTGCCCGCCTTCCCACCGACTCGTGGGTACGGATCTGCTCGGCGATCTGCCAGCCGACCGTGTAGACGGGAGTCATCGCGGTCATGGGGTCCTGGAAGATCATCGCGATCTCCCGGCCGCGCAGGGCACGAATCTCTTTGTCCCGCATGGCGATCAGGTCACGGCCCTCGAAACGGGCCTCACCCTCGATGCGTGCGTTGGGGTCGCGGATCAGCTTCAGCAGGCTCATCATCGACACGCTCTTGCCGGACCCGGACTCCCCCACGATTCCCAGTACGTCGCGGCGGCCCAGCGAGAACGACAGGCCGTCAACCGCCGTGACCAGCCCACGCCGAGTGCGGAAGCTGACGGTCAGGTCCCGTACCTCGAGAAGCGCATCCCCGGCAGGGGGAACGGCGGCGTCAGGCACGGCGCGCCCTCGGGTCGAGAGCGGCGTAGAGCACGTCCACCACGGCGTTGGCGAGGACGACGAAGAAGGCGGCGTACATGACGCAGCCCATGATCACCGGCAGGTCGAGGTTCTGCAGGGAGTCGATCGTCAGCTTCCCGACGCCGGGGAGGCCGAACACCACCTCGGTCAGGAGCGCAGAGCCGCCGACGAGCGCGCCGAAGTCAAGACCGAACAGCGACACCACGGGGATCAGCGAGCACCGCAGGGCGTGCCGCACCATGATGCGCCGCTCGGTGAGCCCCTTCGCCCGGGCGGTGCGGACATAGTCCTCGTTGAGCGCCTCGAGGATCTCGCCGCGTAGGACGCGGGCGTAGATACCGGCGTAGAGCGCCGCCAGCGTCAGCCACGGGAAGAGGAGGTGCAGCGCCCACTGGGCGGGGTTGGTCGAGAGAGGGACGTACCCCAGCGGGGGAACCCACGAGAAGATGCCGGAGTGCCAGCGGCTCTGCGTGAACAGGTTGACCACCTCTCCCAGCCAGTAGGCCGGGATGGAGACGCCGACGACGCCGACCAGCATGATGACCGGGTCAAAGGCCGTGCCGCGTTTGGCGGCGGATGCCGTCCCCATCAGGAATGCCAGCACCATCCAGATGATCGCAGCACCGATGACCAGCGACAGCGTCACCGGAGCGGCGTGCAGGATCTGCGGTATGACGAGGTCGCCGCGGTTCACGAATGAGCTGAGGTCACGGGCGATGAACAGGTGCTGCATCATCAGGCCGTACCGGATCGGGATCGGCCGGTCGAGACCGAACTCGTGACGTACCTGCGCGAGCGTCGCCGGATCGGCGTTGCGACCCGCGATTCGTGCCGCGGGGTCCACGCCGGGTGTCGCGAAGAAGATCAGGAAGACCAGCACGCTGATGGTGAACAGCACCAAGACCGCGGCAGCCGTCCGCCGGCCGATGAACGTGAGCATCAGGCGGCGCCACGGAGACGGGCCTTGGGGTCGAGCGCGCTGCGGACGCCGTCACCGAGCAGGTTGAGCACGACGGCGGTGAGCGCAATCATCAGACCTGGTGCGACCGTCACCATTGGTCGCGTGTACAGCAGGCCGAGGCCGTCGTTGATGATGGTGCCCCAGCTCGCGTTCGGTGGCTGCACCCCGATGGACAGGAACGACAGCGCTGACTCCGTCAGCATGTTGAGAGCCGTCATCAGCGGCAGGAACACCAGCACTGTCGGCATCACGTTGGGGAGCACGTCCCGGATCAGGATGCGCAGGTCGGATGCGCCCAGCCCGATCCCGGCCACGATGAACTCGCGCCGCCGCAGGCTGAGGACCTGACCACGCAGGGGACGTGCGACGTACGGCACGTAGATCACGGCGATGATCAGGATCGGCAGCCAGAGGCTGTTGCCCTCGATGTGCACGGGCCCGAGCTGGAGCCCGCTGGTCAGGAGCACCACGGAGAGCGAGATGGCCAGCAGGTAGACCGGGAAGGCCCAGATGACGTCGAAGATCCTGGACAGTACGGCGTCGAGGACACCTCCGAAGTAGCCTGCGACCACGCCCAGCAGCGTCGCGACGCCGCACGCGATGACGGCGGAGGTGATGCCGATGAGCAGGCTGCTGCGGCCTCCGTACAGCAGACGGGCCATGACGTCCCGACCCTGGCCGTCAGCTCCCAGGAAGTAGTGGTGCACGTCCCAGGTCGGACCGATAGGCGTCACCCCGAGGCCGAGGCCGGTGTCGCTGGAGGCGAGGACGGGGACCTCCTTGTCGTCCACGACCGTGGTTCCGGAGATGTTCGAGGTGAACGCGTCGGTGTGGGCGATCGAGTGCTCGTAGACCGGAGCCAGCACGCAGGCCAGCACGATGAGCAGGAAGATCCCCAACGACACCATCGCCACCCGGTCGCGTCGCAGCGTGACCAGGGCGGTCCGCCACGGCCCCGCCGAAGCCATGGCGGACGGCGCCGCCGACGCCCTCCCCCCAGCGTCGAGGGGGGCCGCTGCGCTGGTCATGCTGCGATCACTGCACCCACAGCTGGGAGACCAGCATGTAGAACTGCTTGCTGAACTGGTAGTTGCCCACGCGCGACGACGTGAAGTCGATGAGCTTCGGCGTGATGAGCGGGGCCATCGGCGCCTGCTTCATCACCGCCTGGTCCACCTTGGACCACAACGCGTTGGCCCGGTCCATGCTCGTGCGCTCGGCCGCCAGCGCCTGCTGCATCTGGGCGTCGATGGTCTTGTCGCAGAAGCCGGAGATGTTGATGCTCGAGTCGCTTCCCGGGTGGAAGGACGCGCAGGACAGCAGCACGTTCAAGAAGTCCGAGGCCGCCGGGTAGTCCTGGTACCACGAGGAGAGGCTGATCTGCACCTTGTTCTTGGTGTTCTGGATGTAGGTGAACTGGATGTTGCCGGAGATCGGCTTCAGCGTGGCCTGGTAGCCGATCGAGTTCAGCACGCTTTGGACGTACTCACCGATGGCCTTGTTCACCTCGTCGTCGGAGACCACGACGCCGACCTTCGTGCCAGCAGTGCCGGACTGCTGCACCAGCTGCTTGGCCTTGGCCAGGTCCGGCGCCTGCCAGGTGTCGCCGCCGCCCTTCGTGTAGTCGCAGGTGTCGACGTGCCCCGGGAAACCAGGAGGGAGCACCGTGCACACCGGCGCGGCAAGGTTCGGTCCTCCGTAGAGCTGCACCACCGAGTTGCGGTCCACCGCCCAGTTGACCGCTTGCCGGGCCAGCGCGTTGTCGAACGGCGCGATGTTGGTGTTCATGGCGAGATACCAGAACGCCGTCAGCGGGTTCACGTGCGCCTGGTCGGCGTACTTGGTGCCGATCTCGTTCAGCCGGTCCGCGGGCGGCGGGTCGAAGACCCAGTCCGCCTGTCCGTTCTCGACCGCGGTGACCTCGGCCTCGACCGTCAGGCCGAAGGTCTCGGTGATCTCGTCCGGGTAGCCCTGTGGCTGTGCGTCGTGCGACCACTCCTTGAAGTACGGGTTGCGCACCATCGTCAGCTCGTGGTTCGGGTCGTACGACGAGAACATGTAGGGGCCCGTCGTCGGGATCGGCGTCGTGCCGGCGTCCTTGGGAGGCGCTGACGCGGGCAGGATGGAGGCGTGCGGCACCGCAAGCTTGAAAGGCAGCTCGGGGTCAGGCTGCACGAGGTTGATCGTGACTGTGTTCGCCTGCGCGTCGCCGATCACCCCCCTCGACAGGTCGCACGTCGCCGGCGTCTTCAGGCACGCGTCAGCGCCCACGATGCCGTTGTAGAAGGTGCCGGCAGTGGGGCTCGAGACCGTGAAGATGCGCTCGAACGACGCGACGACGTCGTCGGTGGTCACCGGCTTCCCGTCGGAGAACTTGATGCCTTTGCGGAGCGTGAACGTGTAGGTCTTGCCGCCGTTGGTGACCTTCGGCATCGTCGCAGCGAGGTCCGGTACGACGGTGAAGGACGCGTCACCGGCCTTCTTGGTGAAGGCCAGCAGGCCGTCGTAGCTCGCCTGGTAGAGCTGCCAGTACTGCAGCGTGTAGTTCACCATCGGGTCCAGGGTGCCGCCGGCCGACTTGGCCACGAGGTGGAGCGTTCCTCCCTTGTGCTCGGGAAGGAACGTCGACGGGGCTGGCGACGTGTCGCCCTGCCCGCCGGAGGACGACCCGCCGGTGTCCGGGCCGGTGGAGGTCTCGCCACCATTCGAGGTGGAAGACGAGCCGCCGGTGCACGCAGCAGTGGTCAGCGCCAGCGCTACTCCGGCCGTGGCGAGGGACCTACGTCGAGGCTTCATGGGATCTCTTCTCACTCGTGGTGCTGCAGGAAGGCGCCGACCACGCTGAGGAAGTCTTCCTCCTCCTCGACGTGGGGCATGTGGCTGGACTCGGCGAAGATCTCCCATCGCACGTCAGGGATGTCGTCCATGAAGGGCTGCATGGTCGCCGGCGTCGCCTCGTCGTACGCACCGGACACCAGTAGCGTCGGTGCGGTGATGGCTGACACCCGGTCGACGACCGACCAGTCGCGCAGCGTGCCGACCACGTGGAACTCACTCGGTCCGTTCATCGTGTGGTAGACCGTCGGGTCCTCGGCGATGTTGGCGAAGCTCTGGGCCACCTCGGGCGGATTGGGCACGATCCGGCACACGTGCCGGGCGTAGAACACCTTCTCCGCCTCGACGTACTCGGGGCTGTCCGTCGTTCCGGCCTCCTCGTGCTGCAGGAGCACCTTCTGTACGTCGGGCGGCAGGTCGTCGCGCAGCC
>JBBSIF010000042.1:0-17092 GCA_038232255.1 Propionibacteriales bacterium | reverse complement strand
CGGGACCGCCCCCGGTCGTCGAACTGGAACCCGGGGAACAGGGCCGTGCCGTCGGCGTCGATGCAGAAGATGCGGCCGTCCGTGCGGAGCCGCGATGCCCGGGCAGATTTGTTCTGTGCCTTCGAGCCGCTGATCGTGTGCACCTGGGCTGCGGTGAGCATGCCGAACTCGTCCGCAAGCTCCGCCTGCGCTTCCGCGTTGCGACTTATCTGCTCAATGAGCGGCGGCGAGACCGCCAACCGGCTTTGCGTGACCAGGGCAGCCCGCATCTTCGCAGCCACCTGGCGCTGACCCGCTGTGGCGTCGTTCAGAGCGGCGACGACGTCACGCACCATCGCCGCGGTGTTCCCGTCGGGTGTCTCGATGACCACATACCTGGCCAGACCGCCGCCAGCCTCGGCTGCTTCATGCATCGGGGACAGCGTCGCGGTCGGGAACGACCACAGTCGCAGGGGCGGCAGCCGCAGCAACGCGATCTGGCTGAGCTCGCGCATACCCGTCGTGTGCATCAGGGCGTTGCGGAACGCGCGGAGCACCTGGTCGCGCTGCCCAGGTGTGTGTTCCTTGACGAACCTCATCAGGTCCTCGAGCTCACCGTCTGACAGGTTCGCGTACAGGACCCCCAGGGGACGACATATTCGGAACCTACAAACAGAGCGGCAAGGAGGGGCAAGACCTGCGATTCCCGCGGCAGCAGCTCGGCGCTCCACACTGGTGGGCTCAACCGACGAGCCGCCACTTGGTCATGCTCCGCGGCAGATCCATACCTTCTGGTTCCGAGAGGCAACTGTCCGGCGCTCTCCCGCGTGTATGGGGAGAGCCCTGCGAGGTGAGGACTATGGCATACAAGAACGCTGCTGCCGCTGTGCTCATCATCGCGATGGTCGCGGGCTGTGACCCTGACCGTGCAGCGTCTGTCGGGGCGACCCCCTCGCTTTCGGCGTCGGCCGCGAGCGCGATGTCCGCAGGGATGCCAACTGTGGAGGCATGCGCCACTGGCAGTCTTCGGTTCACCGGCTCGCGAGTGGGCCTGGGGATGAGCGAGCTCATCACGGCCGCGACGATCGAGAACCTGACCGCACAAGGCTGCCGGCTGCCTCCCCTCGTAGGCTGTGGCTGTTAGGTCATGGCAGGCGCATCGCCGTCGTCTTTCACGATCGACGGTGGGTCGTGCGGCCTGGTGAACACCCGTTCGCCGCCATCGGATACGCCGGCCAGTGCCGGACCGTGAAGGGCCTTCGCCTCCACAATCTGGTGATCGGCTGGGACGGCCGGCCGCGTACCCATGTCGAGCTCCCTACCGGCTGGCCGCTTGGCTGCGATCACCGACCCGCTGTGGTGGTCTGCCTGGGGTAGGCCCGCAGTCTCGATGACTGTCGTCTGGGCGGCTGGGCAAGGATAAGCCGGTGGACGAGCTCACGGACCAGCTGCGCGCGATGGCTCATGCGCATGGGGTTGCAACCGAGTACGAGGACTGGCAGCACAAGACCGTCACCGTTTCGAGGGAGACCGTGCTGGCTGTCCTTGCCGCCTTGGACGTCGACGCGCCGGACGCCACGGAGACGAGTCCCGAAGCAGGCGATTCGTCTGCGACTCAGCGGGTAGATCCCGCGGGCATGGCACAGACGAATCGGGTGCTGCCACCATGCGTGGTGACGATCCAGGGGCGGGAGGCCACGGTCGAGCTGCAGGTGTCAGCCCGGGCGACCGTCGTGGCCAGCCTCGAGCTGGAGGACGGCTCACAGGCGCCGGTGGTGGTCGAGCCCGGCTCGCTGCTCGTGCCGGACGACCTGCCGCTCGGCTACCACGTCCTGCGGGCGCGAGCGGACGGCGCACAGGCCGCATGCACCGTGATCGTGACACCCGCTGACCTGGACCTGCCTGCCTCCGTGGCGACGAGGCGCGCCTGGGGCTTGGCGACGCAGCTCTACAGCGTCCGGTCTCGGCAGTCCTGGGCGATCGGGGACCTCGAGGACCTGAAGCAGCTGGCGGTCTGGTCGGCGGGCGAGCTCGGCGCCGACTACGTGCTGGTCAACCCGCTCTCGGCCGCCGAGCCGGTCGCTCCGATGGAGCCGTCGCCGTACCTGCCGAGCTCGCGCCGCTTCGTGAACCCGCTCTACCTCCGCATCGAGTCCCTCCCCGAGTACGACGACCTCCCGCCCACCCAGCGGGCCGACATCGAAAGGCTGCGGGCCGACGTCCACGAGCGCCTCGACGGCGTGGACACGATCGACCGTGACACGTCCTGGGCGGCCAAGGCGGTGGCGCTCCGGCTGCTGCACGCCCGACCCCGCAGCTCCGAGCGCGAGCGCAGCCACCGCGACTTCGTGCGACGCGAGGGTGCGGCGCTGCGCGACTTCGCCACCTGGTGTGCCATCGTCAACCGGCACGGCACCGACCCCCGGCAGTGGCCGCCGGGGCTCCGGCACCCGGACCACCCGGAGGTGGCCGCCTTCCGGTCGGCGCAGCACGAGCTCGTCGACTTCTACTCCTGGCTGCAGTGGCTCCTGGACGAGCAGCTCGCCGCCGTCCAGGCGGCAGCCCTCGACGCCGGCATGGCGCTCGGCGTCATGCACGACCTCGCCGTCGGTGTGCACCCCGAAGGTGCCGACGCCTGGGCGATGCAGGACGTGCTGGCCCACGGCATCCACGTCGGAGCGCCCCCCGACGCGTTCAACCAGGTGGGGCAGGACTGGAGCCAGCCGCCGTGGCGACCGGACCGGCTCGTGGAGCTGTCCTACGCCCCGTTCCGCGACCTCGTTGCGCAGCAGCTGCGCCATGCCGGAGCGCTCCGGATCGACCACATCCTTGGCCTGTTCCGGCTGTGGTGGATCCCGGCGGGCATGAGCGCCGACCAGGGCACCTACGTCCGCTACGACCACGAGGCCCTGGTCGGCGTGCTCGCGCTGGAGGCCTCCCGCGCCGGTGCCCTGGTCGTCGGCGAGGACCTCGGCACCGTCGAGCCGTTCGTCCGGGACTATCTGCGCACACGCGGCATCGTCGGCACGGCGATCCTGTGGTTCGAGGCCGGCGACGACGGCGGGCCTCTCCCGCCAGAGCTGTGGCGGGAGCACTGCCTGGCCTCGGTGACCACGCACGACCTGCCCCCCACCGAGGGGTACCTGGCCGGCGAGCACGTCCGGCTGCGCAGCGAGCTCGGGCTGCTCAGTCGCCCGGTCGAGCAGGAGCGCACGGCCGACGCGGCGAAACAGGCCGCGTGGCGACGCGCGCTCGCCGACCGCGCGCTGCTGCCGCGCGATGCGACGCCCGAGCAGACGGTGGTCGCGCTGCACCGGTACCTCACGCTGACCCCGGCCCGGCTGCTGTGCGTGGCGCTGACGGACGCCGTCGGCGACCGTCGTACCCAGAACCAGCCCGGCACCACCGACGAGTACCCCAACTGGCGGGTGCCGCTCACCGGTCCCGACGGGAGCGGGCTGCTGCTCGAGGACGTGATGGCCTCGGCTCGAGCCTGCGACCTCGCGTCGGCGGTCAACGCCGGGCTGGAGCACCGGGAGGCGACGCGAAGGCCTGCCCGTAACCTGGACGCCGGGCCGGGGAGCACCGCCCCACCTTTCGACGACTGAAGGAGCACGATGGAGGCCTGGCCGGGCGGTCCCTATCCCCTCGGGGCGACGTACGACGGCGCGGGCACGAACTTCGCCCTGTTCTCGGAGATCGCAGAGCGGGTGGAGCTCTGCCTGTTCGAGGACGACGGCACCGAGACGCGGGTCGAGCTGCGTGAGCGTGATGCGCTGGTGTGGCACATCTATCTTCCCCGCGTTGCGCCCGGACAGCTGTACGGCTACCGCGTCCATGGACCGTACGACCCGTCCAAGGGTCACCGCTGCGACCCGAGCAAGCTGCTGCTCGATCCCTACGCCAAAGCCATCGACGGTGCCATCGACTGGGCACCGGCCTGTTTCTCGTACGACTTCGAGGACCACGAGAAGCGCAACACCGAGGACTCCGCACCGCACACGATGAAGTCCGTGGTCATCAACCCGTTCTTCGACTGGCAGGACGACCGTCCTCCGAGGCGGCCCTACCACGAGTCGGTGATCTACGAGGCGCACGTCAAGGGGCTGACGCAGCTGCACCCCGACATCCCCGAGGAGGTGCGGGGCTCGTACGCCGCCATCAGCTACCCCGGCGTCATCGACCACCTCACGAGCCTTGGGGTGACGGCGCTCGAGCTGATGCCGGTCCACCAGTTCGTCAACGACGCCAACCTCGTGGCGGCCGGCCGGACGAACTACTGGGGCTACAACACCATCGGGTTCTTCGCCCCGCACAACGGCTACAGCTCAGCGGGCTCGCGCGGCAACCAGGTGCTCGAGTTCAAGTCGATGGTCCGCGACCTGCACCGCGCGGGCATCGAGGTGATCCTCGACGTCGTCTACAACCACACCGCCGAAGGCAACTACCTCGGCCCGACGCTGGCGTTCCGCGGCATCGACAACGCCGCCTACTACCGGCTCAGCGACGACAACCCGGCGTTCTACTACGACACCACCGGCACCGGGAACACGCCGCTGATGCGCAGCCCCCACGTGCTGCAGATGATCATGGACTCGCTGCGGTACTGGGTCACCGAGATGCGCGTGGACGGCTTCCGCTTCGACCTGGCCGCGACGCTGGCCCGGCAGTTCCACGAGGTGGACAGGCTCAGCGCCTTCTTCGACCTCGTTCAACAGGACCCGGTCATCTCCCAGGTCAAGCTGATCGCCGAGCCATGGGACGTCGGCCCCGGTGGCTACCAGGTCGGCAACTTCCCGCCGCGGTGGACCGAGTGGAACGGCAAGTACCGCGACACGGTGCGCGACTACTGGCGCGGAGAGCCCAGCTCCATCGGCGAGTTCGCCGCGCGGCTCGACGGCTCCAGCGACCTCTACGAGAGCGACGGCCGAGCGACGTACGCGTCCGTCAACTTCGTCACCGCCCACGACGGGTTCACGCTACGCGATCTGGTCTCCTACAACGAGAAGCACAACGAGGAGAACGGCGAGGACAACCGGGACGGCGACAGCCACAACCGGTCGTGGAACTGCGGCGTCGAAGGCACAACGGACGACGCGGAGATCCTCGCCCTCCGCCGTCGCCAGCAGCGCAACCTCCTGACCACCCTGCTGCTCAGCCAGGGGGTGCCGATGCTTCTGCACGGCGACGAGGTCGGCCGGACACAGGGCGGCAACAACAACGCGTACTGCCAGGACAACGAGATCTCGTGGGTGAACTGGGCGGCGAGTGACGAGAGCCTGCTGGTGTTCACCCGCTCGGTGCTGCAGCTGCGAGCCGCGCACCCGGTCTTCCGCCGGCGGCGCTTCTTCACGGGCGCGACCGCGGGCAACGGCGTTCCCGACATCGCCTGGCTGAGCGCTGACGGCACACCCATGGACGGGGCCAAGTGGTCGCGCCCCACCGTCCAGCCGCTGGCGGTGTTCCTCAACGGCCACGGCATCACCGAGCCCGGGCTGCGGGGAGAGGACATCACCGACGACTCGTTCCTGCTGCTGATGAACCCGAGCCGTCAGGCGACGGAGATGACGCTGCCCGGTGCGGAGTTCGGCGACCAGTGGCAGACGCTGCTCGACACGTCGGACGACTCCGGCGAGGGTGACGTCGCCGCGGTGGACAAGGCGGGTTCGCAACGGACCCTCCCGCCGCACACGCTGGTCGTCCTCGGGCATGGGTGAGCGCAGGACGCCAACCTCGACGTACCGGCTGCAGCTCTCCGCGGACTTCGGCTTCCGGGACGCGGCCCGAATCGTCCGCTACCTGAGCCGGCTCGGCGTCTCCCACCTGTATCTGTCGCCCATTCTGCAGGCCGCTCCCGGATCGATGCACGGGTACGACGTGGTGGACCACTCGGTCGTCTCCGCCGACCTCGGCGGCGAGGACGGCCTGGTGGAGCTGGCCGCCGCAGCGCACGAGCACGGCCTCGGTCTGGTGGTCGACGTGGTGCCGAACCACATGGCGGTGCCGGCGCCGGAGCACCTCAACCGCCAGCTGTGGGAGACGCTGCGCCACGGTCGGGAGGCGGCGACAGCGCACTGGTTCGACGTCGAGTGGGACCTGCTGGACGGCAAGCTGGCCCTGCCGATCCTCGGCGCGCCGCTGCAGGAGACCCTGGCGAGAGGCGAGCTGACGCTCGACGGCGACGGCGACGACCAGGTGCTCTGCTACGCGGACCACCGCTTCCCGCTTGCGCCCGGGTCGGATCCCAGCGACCTGAAGACGCTGATGGCGCAGCAGCACTACCTGCTGGCGGGGTGGCGCGAGAAGTCGGGCCTCCTCAACTACCGCCGGTTCTTCGACGTCGACACGCTGATCGCCGTGCGCGTCGAGCTGGACGACGTCTTCGACGCGACCCACGCGGTTCTCATCGACCTCCACAGGCGCGGCGCGGTCGACGGCTTCCGGGTCGACCATCCCGACGGGCTGGCGGACCCGCAGGCGTACCTGGAGCGACTGCGCGACAGCACCGGTGGCGCCTTCGTCGTCGTCGAGAAGATCCTGGGGACGGATGAGGAGCTGCCCTCCTCCTGGCCGTGCGCGGGTACGACGGGCTACGACGCGATCCGTGCCGTCGACGGCGCGCTGGTGCCCGCCGTGGCCGCAGACGCCGACGAGCTGTGGCGGGCGGCGGGCGCCGAGCCGTCGCTGGCAGTCGCCGAGGTCGACGCGAAGCGACTGGTGCTGGCCGAGCTGCTGCAGCCCGAGCTGCACCGCCTGGTGCGCGGCGCCGTCGCCGCAGCGGCCGCGCGGGGGGAGCTCTTGGACGAGGCGGACGCAGCGGCGGCTCTCACCGAGCTGCTGGTCCACGTCGACGTCTACCGCGCCTATCTCCGCCCGGGTCTCCCCGCGGCGGCGGAGGCCCTGGACCGGCTGGCCCACGTTCGGCGGCTCGCCGAGGAGTCGCGACCGGACCTGGTCGAGCCGCTCGACGTCGTGCACACGCTGCTGTCGGACACCGCCGCGGCCGACCCCGCTGGTCGCGACCTCGTGGTCCGCTTCCAGCAGGTCTGCGGTCCGGTGATGGCCAAGGGCGTCGAGGACACCACGTTCTACCGCTGGCATCGCATGGTCGCCCTCAACGAGGTCGGCGGCGACCCGCTGGCGCTGGACCGTGCCGACACCGGGGAGCTGCACGCCTGGGCGCGCCAGCAGGCCGCCGCACATCCGCTCGGCATGACGAGCCTTTCCACGCACGACACCAAGCGCAACGAAGACGTCCGGGCCCGGCTGCTCGCCGCCGCCGAGGACAGCGCCGGCTGGCGGGCCTGCTGGGAAGCGGTCCGCAAGGAGGCCCGGGTGTGCATGGTGGACGAGCCGACGGCGTACCTGGTGATGCAGACCCTGCTCGGCGCCTGGCCGATCGCCCCCGTCCGGCTGGACGACTACCTGCGCAAGGCGGTGCGGGAGGCCAAGCAGCACACCACGTGGAACGACCCGGACGAGGACTACGAGGCGCGGGTCCTCGAGCTGGGGCGCCGGTGCCGCGTCGGCGCCGCCGGACGGACGGTCGCCGGCGTCGCCGCAGCCGGATCGCCCGCAGTCAGAGCCACGACGCTTGCCGCGAAGCTGCTGCAGCTGACGCTTCCCGGCGTGCCCGACGTCTACCAGGGCATGGAGCTGGCCATCCCCGCGCTGGTCGACCCGGACCACCGCGGGCCGGTCGACTACGCGGCGCGGGAGTCCCTCCTGAGCCGGCTGGACGACGGCGGCTACCAGGAGGGCGCCCTGCGGGCCGCCGGCGTCGCGAAGCTGTGGGTCACCAGCAGGGTGCTGCGGCTGCGACGCGACAGTCCCGGGCTCTTCGGCCCCGATGCGACATACCAGGCACTGTCGAGCACCGGCCCGCACCTGCTGGGATTCCTGCGGAGCGGCCGGGCGGCGACCCTCGTGACGCGTTGGCCGCGGCGCGTGCAGAGCGACGGCTGGGGCGATGCCCGCGTCGTGCTTCCGGCGGGAACCTGGCGCGACCTCCTGACCGACGCAGTGCACACGGCGGGCGAGGACGGGCTGCGGTGCGCCGACCTGCTGGCCCGCGAACCCGTCGCCCTGCTCCTGCTGGCGGGCCGATGAGGTTCAGCGTCTGGGCGCCCGCGGGCGGCGAGCCGCGGACCGACCCCCGCGCGCTGTCGCTGCCGACTGGTCCGGAAGGGCCCGCAGCGGTCGTCGCCGCGGATGATGCAGCTCGATGCCGGCTACATGGTGGAGAGCCGGCAGCTCATGCTGGCGTTCGCCCCGGGCGGCGTCACCCTCGAGGGAACCGCGCTCGCCTTGCCGCCGGAGTCGGCCGCCGTACTCGGCCCCGCTCCGCTCAGGTGACAGCGCGCTTGCCACTCGCCAGCTCGGTGAGCATCGACTCCCAGCGGGCGGCCACCGCGGGCTGGCTCCGCAGCCGTGCTGACCGGGACGCGGCGACGCCCATCTCGCGGCGCTCCGCCGGCCGCTCGATCAACCGCCCGATCGCATCCGCCATAGCCACGATGTCCCCGTTCGGCACCAGCAGACCGTCCACGCCGGGAGTGATGATGTCGCGAGGACCGGTCGGGCAGTCGAAGCTCACAACCGGAACCCCGCAGGACATCGCCTCCACCAGCACCATCCCGTAGCCCTCCACCCGCGAGCTGAGCACGAAAACGGACGACGCGACCATTGCTTGCATCAAAGAGCTGCTGTACCCCATCAGCCGGACGCTGCCTTCCAGACCCAGGGCGGTGATCTGCTGAGCGAGCTCGTGCTCGCGCTTGCCCTTGCCGTAGATCCGCAGCTCCCAGTCGGGGTGTCGGGAGTGCACGATCGCCCACGCGTCGATCAGCCGGTCGAACCCCTTGTCGCGCGTCAGGTGACCGGCTGCGGTGACGACACGCTGCGTGTGGTCGGACATGGTGCCGGTGTAGTCAGGCGTCGCGTTCGGCATCGCGCGGACCGGCGGCAGCGCGCCGAGAGCCTGCCGGTATCGCCGGGCGTCGGTCTCTGTCAGCGTCAGGAACATGTCGAGAGACGGCAAGTGCCGACGCAGATGCTTCTCCATCAGCTTCTTGCGTACGACGAAGGGCCGATGGTCCTGTCCGACGCGGACGACGGAGCTCCGCGCAAACCGCGCGACAGCAAGCGTGACTCCGGGCTGCATGCCCACCAGAGCACCGTCGCGCACCGACCGCAGGTAGCGCGCCAGCTGGAGATCGGAGTACAAGCTGTAGTGGCGGTAATGCGGCTCGTCGGGAGGGATCAGCCGACTGTGCGAGCGCAGCGCCGTACGGCGAAGCAGCTGCCCGGGGCCGGACCCCGCCGCCGGACGCACGTCGGCAAGGGCGCGCACCGAGACACCCGCCGGCAGCCGGTGCACCGGCTCCTCGGCGGTCCGCAGGACGCTGACCAGCTCCACCTCGTGCCGGTCGCCCAGCTCCTCGGCGAGGCCGCGCACCACGGTCAGGACGCCCCCGCCGCCGCCGTACACCTGGTGCATCAGGAACCGGATCTTCACAGTGGCTCAATTGTCACAGGGGCTAGACTTCGGGTCCGAGCGGGCTGCTGGGGCATGCCGCACAGACAGGGGGGCGCGTGCGGTCCGACATCCTCCAGACCGGCATGGTGCTGAATCCCGTGTCTGAACCGCCGACTCAGCGCACCTACGTCACCTTCGGCACCCGGCGCGGCGGAACCAGCCCGGTGGCCGGCATCATCCGCGCGCTCGGGGTGGACCTGGGCAGGATCGGCAAGCGCACGAACAACGAGGACCCCGACTTCCAGAACCGTCCGAGTCCGCACATGCGGCAGGCGATCGCGCGAAGGAACGACGAGTACGACGTCTGGGGCTGGAAGTTCCCCGGTGCCGGGACCTACCTCCCGGAGATCGCCGCCGCGATCCGCAACCCCTTCTACGTCGTGGTCTTCCGAGATCCCGTGGCCGCCGCGCTGAGCCAGGCCCGTCTGGACCGTGAGGTTAACCGCCGGCAACCGCCCGTCGCCCTGCACGAGAGCAACGCGAACACCAACACCAACACGGGTTTCGTGCTGGCAAGTGGCCGTCCCTGCCTGTTGGTCAGCAACGAGAAGGCGCGCGAGCAGCCGGACGTGCTCGTCGACGAGGTCGCAGACTACCTCTTTGCCGAGCGACCGAGCCCTGACATGAAGAGCCGCATCCTCGACTACATGACGCCTGGCAAGTACAAGGCCTTCGAGGACTACTTCGACCGCGCCACCGACGACGCAGCGAGCAGATGAGCACCTCGCCGCAGGAGTCCACACCGATCCGGGTGGCTGTCATGACGATGACGCGCGATGAGGCGGCGATGCTCCCCCGCTGGGTCGGCTACTACGGATCTCAGGTCGGCAACGACAACCTGTTCGTGATCGACGACAACAGCGTGGACCAGTCCACCGACCAGCTGCCGTGCACCGTCTTGCACATGCCACCGGGGCCGTGGAAGCGAAACTGGATGCAGACGCGGGTCGATCTCGTGAACAGTCTCACCCGCGGGCTGCTCACCTGTTTCGACGTCGTGATCTTCACCGACGTCGACGAGTTCCTGGTGCCTGATCCGCAGCACCACGACGGACTTCGCGCGTACCTGGACGCGCGGGCAAGCAGCGACGCACTCGCCCCGCTCGGCCTCAATGTCCTGCACGACCCCGGCAGTGAGCCACCGCTCGAGGCCGGTCGACCCGTCCTGTCGCAGCGGCGCCTGGTGAAGTTCGCCCCCGGCATGTGCAAGCCGCTCGTCAAGCGGCGGCCGGCTCCTTGGCTGCAGGGTTTCCACGGCATCAAGGCGCCGTACGTCGTCGACCCTGAGCTCTTGCTGCTGCACCTGAAGTACGCCGACGAGCAGGCGCTCGCGGACGTCGCGGACCGCCGCCAGAAGATCTACGTGCAAGAGCGACGCGGCAGCGGGAAGAGCACCTGGCCGCTCGGCGCTGAAACCCTTCAGCAGCAGGTCCGCCAGTGGGTCGCAGAGGTGCACCTCGGGGAGGTTCGCGAGCTGTCGTCGGACCTGTGCGACCTGTCCCAGGTGGTGCACGAGATGCCGAGCGGATACTTCCGGAGCCGAGGACCGGAAGATGTCGCGGAGTCAGACAACCCGCTGATGCTGCTGCCCGAGAGGTTCCGCTCAGTCGTGTGAGCCGTCGCCGGCTGGGCGACGACCCGCGTGTGCCGGCCCACTCTGCGGCGACGTGCTCAGGTCGACCAGCGCCCGGATGCAGGTCTCGAGCAGTTCGGCATCTCCGACATCCGCGGGCTCGGTGCCGAGCAGAGCGGGACCGGGGAGGAGGTCCGCGAGGTCTCCGACGACCTGCAGGTCGAGGCGGCGAACGTCGTCGACCAAGGACTCGGCGCGCTCGCGTATCCATGCGTCGACCTCAGCGGAGACGGCGATCGACTGCTCACGTCCGCGGTAGCTCGCCAGCACCCGTCGCGCGACCGCCTTGTGCAGCGTGCGTTGGTAGGTGGCGTGGTCGACGCCGCTGGCGAGCGCCGCGACGTTGATGCGCTGCATGAGGACGGCCGACACGGCGCCGAGCGACTCGTTCCGCGGGCCAGGGGATGTGAAGGTGCTGCCGTCGAGGCCGACCGCCGAGCAGAAGCGTCGCCACAGGAGGTCCGGGTCCGACTCCTGCGCAGGCACGGTGACGAGGTGGATGCGGTGCGCCGGCACCACGGCACTCCAGGTGCGCAGCACGGCGGGAAGGTCCTGCTGGCGCCAGAAGGCACTGTGCGCCGGCCCCGAGCCGGTCTTGGTCATCTCCTCGACGAACTGGGCCCAGGTCCACGGGCGGTAGTTCTTCGTCATCTCCTGCCACTGCGCGACGAACGTGCGGAGCAGGTCGCGAGCGGTGACGACGATCTCCACTGGCGCCGGAGCCACACTCCGCACAGCGGCCTCGGCCTGGGCGGGCGTGCTCTCTCCGAGCCACTCCATCGAGATGAGGGCGCGCGGCCCGGACCACGCCCGAAGGGTCGTCGCGAGCCGCGACCACGGACCGTCCGGCGCGAGGGACCCTCCGGCTTCCAGGCTGAGCAGGTCCCGCACCGCCTCCACCTGCACGCGGCGTGCTGGACCGGGCCAGAGGAGGCCCTGCCGCTCGGCCTGCTCCCGGTTCGCGGACATCCGCGCCTGCAGGTGCGTCGTACCGGACTTCGGTGTGCCGACGTGCAGGAAGACGGTGGGGCCGGCCGTCCGGGAAGGGCTCGATCCCGTGGACTCGGCCCGGTGGTGGGGCCGTGTCGTCATCAGGGCCCGACTTGGCCGCGGGCGGCGATGGCGGCGACTCGGCGCGCGCCGTCGCGCACGCGGCGGGCGCCGGCGTGCACGCGACGTAACGCCGGCTCAACCCGTCGCCGGGGTCCCTGCAGGGTCGTGGTCATCGGATGCTGCTCGGGCCGCTCGGCCAGGCTGGCGGCTCGGCGCTCCAGCGCGGTGTTGCGCCTCCGCAGCCGGCTGAGTTCCTTGGCGCTGTCCTTGGCCAGGAAGACCAGGCCCTCCACCGCTGCCTCGAGCATGCCGTCGACCCTCGGTGCCTGGGCGTCATCGGAGCACGGCGCGAAGCGGGGCTCGAGGTCGGCGACGTCTCCGACCACCTGAGCGCCGGAGGCCTCGATCGCGGCGATCTGCTCGGCGGTCCGGGCGCGAGTCCACTCCTCGAGGCGGGGAGGGATGGTGTGCTGAGGTGTCTCCACGTGCTTGCGCTGGGAGAGGCCTCGCTTGGCAAGCGCCTGCTTGAACATCGCCTCGTAGGTCTTCCAGTCCACGCTGCGCAGGCGACTGACCTCGTTCACCCGCAGCATGAGCTCGGCCGACTCGAGACCCAGGGACTCGTTCGTACCCTTGCCGCTGGCATCGAACAGTCGGCCGTCCACCTCGAGGACGCGGCACACCCGGGACCAGAGCTCACCCGCCGGGGCACCCGACTGCGGCACCGTCACCACGTGCAGGTGCTCGGCGGGGATCGCGTCGCGCCAAGTGGCAAGGATCTTGCCGAGGTCCTGCTGGGACCAGAACTTGTTGCCTGGCGGAGTCGCCCTCGGGTTCTCCGACGCCACGGCACCGACGAACTCCGGCCAGGACCACGGCTCCCAGTTCTGCACGAACTCCTGCCAGGCGGCAGGAACCGTCCGCGCCAAGTCTCGAACCGTCAGGACCACGTGCACCTGCATCGGCGCCAGCGACGCGACGATGCGACCGACGTCCGTGCTGGTCGCGCTCGCGAGCCACTCCATGGAGACGACGCTGTCGCCGTCCCAGTCGGCCATCTCGCTCACCAACCGCTGCCAGGCGCCGGCCGTCCGGGACGGCGATGTCCGCGGACCGGTGGCGGCGCGTACGTCGCGTACCGCCATCACCTGGTCCTCCCAGGTCCTCCCGGGGTAGAGCAGGCAGGCGCGATCCGACAGGCGCTCCTTGTTCTCCCTCAGGACGGCCTGCACGTAGGTGGTTCCGCTCTTGGGGAGCCCGACATGCAAGAACACTCGCCTGGTCACGCCGGCCACCCGTTTCGTCGGTCGTTGGACCTTCTGAGTCTAAGCGCGGCAACCGTCTGGTCGGCGCCGTTGCCGAGCGGCACCTGGTGAGGCGTGCTGCGACCCTGCAGCCGGCCAGCGGTAGCCTGTTCCCGCCTCGGAACCCCCGGTTGCATCGGTCAAGGGAGTGCAATGCCTCGGAAGGTGCTGCTGCACGTCGGCAGCCCGAAGACCGGGACCACGTTCCTTCAGCAGGTCCTGTGGTCACAGCGGGACCTCGCTCGAGAGCAGGGGCTGCTGCTGCCCCTCGGCTCCTTCCACGACCACTTCCTCGCGTCCGTCGACGTCCGCGAGCTGTCGTACGAGCCAAGATTCCCGGCGCGTGCCATCGGCATGTGGACGCGGCTCGTGGAGGAGGGCCAGACCTGGAACGGGAACGTCCTGGTCTCGCACGAGCTCTTCGCCGCCACCACCGCCGCTCAGGCGGTCAACGCCGTGGCCGCGTGGGGGGATGCGGACGTCCACGTGATCGTCACGGCCCGTGACCTCGAACGACAGATCCCCGCCGAGTGGCAGGAGCACCTGAAGCATCGCGCCGCCGTCACGTTCAGTGACTTCGTCGCCGAGCTGAGGGAGCGGGGTCCGGACGCCAGCTGGTTCTGGACCGTTCAGGACTGCGCCGACGTCTGCCGCAGATGGGGGGCCGCCGTTGCGGCAGACAACATCCACCTGGTCACGGTGCCCCCGCGAGGCTCTCGGCCCGAAGCACTGTGGGAGCGCTTCGCAGGGCTCCTCGGCCTGGACGCCGGGTCGTTCGAGCTCGTCTGGTCGAGAGCCAACTCGTCGCTGCGCGCCGAGCAGGCAGAGCTGCTCCGGCGCGTGAACGCCCAGCTCGGGGATCGACTGCGGCTCCCGGGGCCCTACCCGGAGACGGTCAAGGAGATCTTGGCGCAGGACGTCCTCGCCGGCCGCGACGGCGCCCGGGTCGCCCTGACCGGAAGCAACCGGGACTTCGCCGTCGAACGCTCCGTCCAGATGGTCGACGAGCTCCGTGCCCAAGGAGTCGACGTCGTCGGAGACCTGGCCGAGCTGGTCCCTTCGACAGCCACGGTCGAGCCGCCCGGAGGTGTCACCGAGCATCCCGAGTCGATAGCCGACGCGGTTCTCCTCGGCGAAGGTGTCGAGGCGATCAGCGGGTTGTTGGAGCGGCTGAACGAGGCGCGCACCCGCGCGAGAAGCCGTCGCGAGCAGGAGGCAGCGCAGCGGGCCACCCGCGCGGAGCTCGATGCCATCACCGTCGAGCATCAGCGTCTTCGCGCGGACCACGACCACCTGCTCGACGACCTGAGGACGAGGCCGCTTCGCCGTGCCTTGATCGCGATGGCTGAGCGGCGTACGGCGCTGATGAGGCTGCGGGTCGCCTACTGGCGGGTCGTGAACGTCGGGCGTCGCCTCAGGCGCCTCGCGGGCGGGCGCGAGAAAGCCTGATCACCTCACCCGCCGACGTCCCGACTTTCACCGGCCGACCGCGCTTCCCCCGGCTTACGTCCGTGCCTTCCGCCGCACGTCGCGACCAGTGCAGGGGACGGAACGCCGACGAAGCCAGGGCCGCTCCTCCTCGTACCGCTCGAACGAGCCGTTCGGGTCCGCCACGTGGCTCCGCGACGACCGCAACAGCTCGAACGAGCCGTTCGGCTAGCTGCCGCCGTTCCCCGGACGGCCGGCGTCCCCCGACGGCGCGTCAGACCGGCGGCGTCACTGCCGACGAGCGGCTGCCGCCGCGTCGGCGTCGCGGGAGTAGTTCGGGTCGGTCACGAGCCGGCTGTGGCTCGCGCTGTAGAGGAAGTAGACGACGAAGCCGATCGCCATCCAGATGAGGAACCGCAGCCAGGTGGCGGCGGGCAGGTTGAGCATCAGGTAGACCGCGGCCAGCACCGCCAGCACCGGCACCGCAGGAACGCCGGGACAGCGGAACGCGCGCTCCAGGTCGGGACGAGTCCGGCGCAGCACGAGGACTCCGATGGCGACCAGCACGAACGCGAACAGCGTGCCGATGTTGACCAGCTCGGCCAGCTCCGTCAGCGGCACGAACGTGGAGATCAACGCGACCGCGACACCGGTGATGATCGAGGTCCGGATCGGGGTGCCGAACCGCGGGCTGACCTTGGCGAACATCGGCGGCAGCAGACGGTCGCGGCTCATCGCGAAGAAGACCCGGCTCTGGCCGAGCAACAAGATCATCATCACGGTCGTGAGGCCCACGAGCGCTCCGACCGAGATCGTCGTCGCGATCCCCGGGTGCCCGACGGTGCGGAACGCCTCAGCCAGCGGAGCATCGACCTTGAGGTTGTTGTACTTCACCATCCCCGTGACCACCAGCGACACCGCGACGTACAGCACCGTGCAGATGCCGAGGGACGAGAGGATGCCGATCGGCATGTCGCGCTGCGGGTTCTTGGTCTCCTCCGCGGCCGTGGCCACGATGTCGAAGCCGATGTAGGCGAAGAACACCAGCGCAGCACCGGTGAAGATCCCGCTGACGCCGAACGCACCGGGTGCGAAGCCGATGTCCTGCAGCAGCGACGACGTCGGCGCCCCGCCGCTCGCCGCCCGCGACCCCGTGGGCGGGATGAACGGCGAGTAGTTGCTCCACTTGATGAAGAAGAGCCCGGCGATGATCACCAGCATCACGATCGCGAGCTTGATCGTGACCATCACGAAGTTGACCTGCGAGGACACCTTGATGCCGAGACAGATGACCGCCGTCAGGATCAGAACGATGACGGCAGCGACGAGGTTGTGGCCCTCGCCGTAAGCCCAGCCGGGGACGGTGATGCTGGCCTCGTCCATCACGTCGGCGAAGTACGTCGACCAGCCGACCGCCACCGTGCTGGCGCCGAGCGCGAGCTCGAGGATGAGGTCCCAGCCGATGATCCACGCGACGAGCTCGCCGAGGCTCGCGTAGGAGAACGTGTACGCCGAGCCGGCGACCGGGACCGTGCTGGCGAACTCGGCGTAGCACAAGGCGGCGAGCGCGCAGGCGATGCCCGAGAACACGAAGGACAGCGCCACGGCGGGGCCCGCCTTCTCGCCGGCCGCCTCGCCCGTGAGCACGAAGATTCCGGTCCCGATGATGACCCCGACGCCGAAGACCGTGAGCTGCAGCGGGCCGAGCGTCTTGCGGAGCTGGTGCTCGCTCTCCTCGGTGTCGGCGATGGACTGCTCGATCGTCTTTGTGCGCAGGAGGTTCATAGCGTTCTCCTCGAACAGGACAGGGATCAGCGGGTCCAGAAGCGGCTCGCCCCCCGGTCGTGGGTTACGGCAGCATCTCGCAAAGTGGCCCGCCAGGGAAGCACCTACGCCGCTGCGTGGGCAACTTTCCGCGTGCCGGGTGCGCCGCCGCGTTCCGCCGGGCGCCAGGCGGCACCGTTACGTTGGTGGCATGTCTCCCGCGAGCTCGCCCGCTTCCCTCGAGATCGAGGTCGGTGACCGCACGGTGCGGGTCTCGAACCCGAAACGGGTGTACTTCCCGGAGACCGGCGCCACGAAGTGGGACCTCGTCGACTACTACCTGGCGGTCGGCGACGGCATCGTCCGCGCTCTGCGTGAGCGGCCGTGCATGCT